>NZ_JAELVH010000160.1 GCF_019399235.1 Streptomyces poriferorum
ACCAGGACCAGTGGGACTGACCCGTGCCGAGAGGGCGGCGTGCACCGGCGTGGTGCCGGGGTGCGCCGCCCTGGAGGCGGGACGGGGTGCGGGGGCATCTGTGCAGGCGTGGCGGTGGTCCGGTCACGTCGTCGGGACCGCACGGCAGGGCGTGGGTGTTCTGGGCCCCGGCCCCGGTGGCCGCCTCGAGGGCGTCGCCCGCTTCCTCGACGTCGTGAACGAAGGCACGACACGCGCTGCGGAGCAGGCCCGCGAGGCGCTCTGCGCGAAACCCGGAACCGCCCCGGGTGACTCCGTCGAACCGGATGCGGATCGCACGTAGGCCGGGGAGAGTTGTGCCCGGTCGATATGACTCGACAGACGCGTGGGACCGCTCTTATGATCTCAGGCGGACATCGCGTGTCGGTCACCGGCCGGGTGAGGCATGGAGGTGTCCGGGAGATGCCTTCGGAGGCATTCCACCTTGTCTGTCGAGTTGAACCACACGATCGTCCACGCCCGGTCCAACCGGGAATCCGCCGAGTTCCTGGCTCATCTTCTGGATCTCGAAGTAGGCACGGAGTGGGGGCCGTTCATCCCGGTCCTGCTCGGAAACGGCGTCACGCTCGACTTCGCCACCATTCCGTCCGAGTCGATCGCCCCGCAGCACTACGCGTTTCTCATCGGGGACGCCGAGTTCGATGTCGCGCTGCGGCGCATTCAGGACGCGGGAATCACGTACTACGCCGATCCGCACCTCAAGAAGCCGGGCGAGATCAATTTCCATCACGGCGGGCGCGGGCTCTACTTCATGGATCCCGCAGGTCATGGAATGGAAATCATCACGCGCCCGTACGGAAGCCACGCGGTGACGCCCGCGGCGTCGTAGGCCGCACCCTCCCTCGGTTCGCAGCCCTTCCCGCTGCCGTCGCACGGCGGCGCCGTCGCCATGTACTCAAGGACTTGAGTAGTCACATTCTTGAGTATGATGGAGTCCGGCCGGTGCCACCGGGCCGACCGGTGAGGAGAGGGAGGGGCTGCTTCGATGGCCTTGCGACATGCCGTGCTGGCGGCGCTGCTGGACGGCGAGTTCAGCGGATACCAACTGGCGAAGGCGTTCGACGTCGGCGTCGCGAACTTCTGGCACGCCCTGCCCCAGCAGCTGTACACCGAGCTGGCCAGGCTGGAGAAGGAAGGCCTCGTCGAGGGCCGGCAGGTGGTCCAGGAGACCCGGCCCAACAAACGTGTCTTCCGGGTCACCGACACCGGCCGCGACGAGCTGGAGAAGTTCGCCGCGAGCACGTCCAAGCCGTCGTTCATCCGCGACGACCTGCTCGTCAAGGTTCAGTCCGCCGACCGCATCGGTACCGCGCAGGTCATCGAGCAGCTCGATGAGCGAGTGGCCGCGGCGGAGGCGAAGATCGCGCTCCTGGACGATCTGCTGCGGCAGATGCGCGGGGACGCGGACGAGGAGGAGTTCCTCCGCCACGGCGAACGCATCGGACCGTACCTGACGTGCCTGCGCGGTGTGGCCTTCGAGCGGGGCCAGCGGGACTGGTGCCTGCGCATCGCGGCCGTGCTGCGGGAGAGGCAGGCGGCTCATGCCGGGCGGTGAGTACCTGCGTTACGTCGCGCTGGGCGACAGCCAGACCGAAGGGGTCGGCGACGGGGACGACATGGTCGGCCTGCGCGGCTGGGCCGACCGGCTCGCCGAGCACCTCACCACCGTCAGCCCCGGTGTCCAGTACGCCAATCTGGCCGTGCGGGGACGGGTCGCCGGCCAGGTCCGCGCCGAACAGCTGGAACCGGCGCTGGCGCTGCGCCCCGACCTGGCCACCGTCGTGGCCGGGGTCAACGATCTGCTGCGGCCGCGGGTCGACGTCGCGGAGGTGGCCGGGCACCTGGAGGAGATGTTCGCCGCGCTCACGGCCGCCGGGGCGCAGGTGGCGACCCTGACCATCCCCGACGTCGCGAAGATCGCGCCCGTCGCCCGGCCCGTCAGGGCCCGGGTGTCGGAGCTCAACACCCTCATCCGCGCCGCGGCAGCCCGCCACGGGGTCGCCGTCGCCGAAATCGCCCATCACCCCGTCGCCACCGACCGGCGCCTGTGGAGTGCCGACCGGCTCCACGCCAGCCCGCTCGGCCACGCGCGGATCGCCGCAGCCGTTGCCCAGGCCCTCGACCTGCCCCGGAGCGACGACACCTGGACGCACCCGTTGCCACCCCAGGTACTTCCCACCGGCTGGCAGTCCGCCGGGGCCGAAGTGCGCTGGGCCGCCGGGTTCCTCGGCCCGTGGCTCGGACGTCGTCTGCGCGGCCGGTCATCCGGAGACGGACGCACCGCCAAGCGCCCCCACCTCCTGCCCCTGAGCGCCGGTACGTGATCGCCCGGCTGCGCCACAGCGGCTGAGCTCCGGACCCGGGAACCGGAAGGGTCCGGCCCGCCGCGTCGCGCGGTGGTCCGGACCCTTCCGGCGGGTGGGGGACGGTCAGTGTGCGAGGCGGATGCGGTGCAGCTGGTCCTTGCCGTCGGCGCCCGGCTTCCCCGCATCTTCACCGGTCTGCTGGTCGGCGCCGCCCTCGGTATCGCGGGCTGTCTCACCCGGACCCTGGCCGGCAACCGGCTCGCCACGCCCGACATGGTCGGGGTCAACGAAGGCGCCGCCGCCGTGGGATCGCCACCGGCATGGTCGGCAACTGGTGGCTGGGCGCGATCGGAGCCGTGGCCGCCGCCGTCCTCGTCGTCCTGCGAGCGGGAGGAGCGGGGAGCGCCGGATACCGGCTGCTGGTGACCGGGATCGGCATCTCCACCTTCATCGGCGCGGTGAGCGACCTGATCATGTCGCGCGAGAACGACAACACGGTTTGTCGCGCTGCTGCCGCAGTCACCGCGCGCCCCCGAGGCGGTCACCGTGGCCGGACTGGTGCGCTACGGCCGCAGCCCGCACCAGGGGCTGCTGCGTCAGTGGTCGCGCGAGGACGAGCGGGCGGTACGCGGGGCACTCGACGCCACCGGGACCACCGCGCCGGCCGGGGAGCGCATCGACCGGCTGTCCGGCGGGCAGCGCCGGCGCTGCTGGCTCGCGATGGTGCTGGCCCAGCAGACCCCGGTCGTCCTGCTCGACGAACCGACCAGCGCCCTCGACCTCGGGCATGCCGTCGAGGTCCTGGAACTCGTCCGCGAGGTCGCGGCCACCGGCCGCACCGTCGTCATGGTCCAGCACGACCTCGCCGCCGCGGCCCGCTACGCCGACCTGCTCGTCGCCATGAAGGGCGGCCGCGTCATCGCCACGGGCGCCCCCCGGGAGACGGTCGACGAGGCGCTGGTGAAGGAGCTGTACGCGCTCGACGCGGACATACTCGCCGCCCCGGGCGACGGCTCACCGGTCGTGGTGCCGCGCAGCCGACTCCCGCCCCTTAATGTCCCAATTCGGTGATTCATGGCAATAGTCGAGAATGATCACTACGGTCATGGTTCCAGCGGGCGCGACTTCCTGCCGGCGGACAAATCACCCGTTTCGGGCGCAGTGGCCAGCGTCACGTTTCCCGCCCCTGACGCGGAACCAGAGGCTTCGGTTCCCTGACGCCCCAAGAAGGTTGACCGGCCCGGATGTGACCGGCATCGCACATTTCCATTTATTGATCTTGCGAATCAATTGTGATCAGGAATTCCGGGCTTGTTTCGCCCGGTCTTTCTCGCTTACGGTCACCGTCAATCCGGATGGAACGCCGAATCCTGCCGCCGTCCGGTAACCCGACCACTCACGTACGGCAGGAGCGGGGGACCCAGGTTTGCCGCCGTTCCGGGAATCCGGAGCGGCTAGGGGTGAAGTCGCCATGTGCGGCCGGACATCTCCAGTCCGAACCCGACAGCTCACCTCGCAGGCGGCGGAGAGGAAAAGCGCCATGCCCATCAAGGGTCACCACCGTCGTTCCAAGTCCACCTCCCTGACCCGCGGCCTCATCGCCGTGAGCGCGGGCAGCGCGGTTCTCGCGCTCCCTCTGATCGCTGCCGGATCGGCTTCCGCCGCACCGGTCCAGTCGGTCGTCGCGGAAAAGGCCGTAGCCCCGGTTTCCGTTGCCGGCAAGGGAATTGCCGCACAGCAGGCCAAGTCCACCACCTATTCCGTGGTCTCCGGCGATTCGCTTTCCAAGATCGCCCGCGGGCATTCCCTCGACGGCGGCTGGGCACAGCTCTACAAGGACAACCGGAGCGTGGTCGGCGGCAACCCCGACCTGATTCACCCGGGCCTGAAGCTGACCATCGGCGCCAAGTCCCCGGCCACCGCCCCCAAGGCCGCGGCCAAGAGCGAATTCAAGTCGGAGAACACCTCCGGCAGCGCCGCGCAGCCGTCGGCCGACCGTGCCGAGAGCACCGACCGCGCCGACAGTTCGCAGCGCACGGCGATGCCCGTCGCCGAGGAGACCGCCGAGACCGTCGAGACCGCCCCCGCGCAGAACGCGACGGCGTACACCGACGACCTCGACGGCTGGATCAAGGAGTCCCTCGCCGTCATGGCCGAGCACGGCATCCCCGGCAGCTACGACAGCATCCACCGAAACATCATGCGCGAGTCCTCGGGCAACCCGCAGATCGTCAACAACTGGGACTCGAACGCCGTCGCCGGCACTCCGTCCAAGGGTCTGCTCCAGGTCATCCAGCCCACGTTCGACGCCTACCACGTGCCCGGCACCTCGCTGGACATCCTGGACCCCGTCGCCAACATCACCGCCGCGTGCAACTACGCCGCCGCGACGTACGGCTCGATCGACAACGTCTTCGGCGCCTACTGATCCACTGAGGTACCGCCCGCGCGCTGAGCCGTGAAAAAGGGGTGGAAGAGAGCTGAACAGCTCTCTTCCACCCCTTTCGCGATGCCGTACAACCCTTGTGCCGCAGAGCCGGTCCAACAGGGCGCCAGGAGGGTAACGGGCTCTTCCCGGCATCCCCCCGGTCCCGCCCGGTCATCCTTGAACCGAGGAGCCGCTCGTGCGCACCTACCGACCGGCCGCCGTTGTCGCGGCCTCATTTCTCCTGATGGCAGGAGCCGCCGTCGCCGCGCCCTCCGCCTGTGCCGGCACTCCCGGCGGAACACGCGCGGGCGACCGGCACACCGACTTCAACGGTGACGGCTACGAGGACGTGCTCATCGGCGCGCCCGGCGGGACCATCGGCGGCAAGAAGGGCGCCGGCTACGTCACCGTGCAGTACGGCGGGCCGGGCGGCATCGGCACCGCCCGGGGCGCCCTCCTCAGCCAGAACACCACCGGGGTACCGGGCGGCGCCGAGGCCGGGGACGGATTCGGCGCCGCCCTGGCCACCGGCGACCTGGACGGGGACGGGTACGACGACGCCGTCGTGGGCCTCCCCGGCGAGAACATCGAACCGGTGACCGACGCGGGCGGCGTCGTCGTCCTGTGGGGCTCCGCGCAGGGGCTCTCCGGCTCGGGCAGCGACTGGCTGCAGGCCGGAGAACCCGTCGCCGGCGCCGGGTTCGGCAGCGCACTTGCCGCCGCGCACTTCAGCCCCGACATTCCAGGCGACCAGCTGGCCGTGACCGACCGCGCCGACTTCACCCTGTTCCAGTACGCCCCGGGAACCCGCCGGAACGCCACGTCGAGCAGCAGCCACATCCCCGGCACCCCCGGACGCGAGATCGCACCCCGCGCCCTGACCACCGGCGACTACGACGGGAACGGTCTCGCCGACCTCGTCATCTCCGGCGTCACCGTCGGCGAGGAGCCGGGACACGGCTGGTCCGCGCTCCTCCTCGGCGAGGTCCAGGGCCTGCGCTACGACCACGACCTGCGCGGCGGCCCGGCCGTCGCCTCCGGCGACATCGACCACGACGGCTACGACGACCTCGTGACCGGGGAGCCGCACAGCCCCGACGACGGCGGCGCGTCGATGACCGGCGGTGTGGTCGGCGTGTACTACGGCAGCGCCGGCGACGGGCCGGTCGGCGCCGAGGGCCCGGGCACCCCGCCCGTGTGGTGGACGCAGGACACCCCCGGTGTCCCCGGTGGCCCGGAGGCCGGCGACGGCTGGGGCGCCGACCTCTCCGTCGCGGACACCGACGGCGACGGGTACGCGGACGTGGCCATCGGCGCCCCCGGCGAGGACATCGCAACGGTCGCCGACGCGGGGGCCGTGTGGGTGCTGCGCGGCGCGGCCGGCGGGCTGACCGCCACCGGTGCCGCCTCCTGGGACCAGGACTCGGTGAACGTGCCGGGCGTTCCCGAGAAGGGTGACCGCTGGGGAGGCCAGGCGCGGCTGACCGACCCCGACAACGACGGGCGGTCCGGTCTGCTGGCCGCGGCGCCCGGAGAGAACGCCGGTGACGGCATCGTCTGGGCGTTCCCGGCCGGTTCCGGCGGCGTGACGGCCGCCGGCTCGTGGACGTTCGACGCGGGAACGTTCGGAGGCACGGAGACGGGCGCCGGCTACGGGACCGCGATCGGCGATTAGCAGCCCGGACAGCGGGGCGGGGACGGGCTTCTCGGGCCTGTCCCCGTACGCTCCCAACCCGGTGTGCGATGCCACTATGAACCTTTCATCCCGCGCGCTACCCTCCGCCGCATGATTTCCACGGTGGTCTGGGGAACCGGCAATGTCGGCCGTGCGGCCATCCGCGCCGTCGAGGCCCATCCGGCCCTGAAACTCGCGCACGTACTCGTCCACGACCCCGGCAAGGTGGGCCGCGACGCGGGCGCCCTGGCCGGGCTGGACCGCGATCTGGGCGTCGCGGCGACCGACGACATCGAAGCGGTGCTCGCCACGAGCCCCCGGGCGGTCGTGTACGCGGCCTCCGGCGACATCCGCCCCGACGAGGCACTGGCCGACATCACCAGGGCGGTGGCCGGGGGTGCCGTCGTCGTCACCCCGGCGCTGTACGCGCTCTACGACCGGCGCGGCGCCCCGCCCGAGCTGCGCGAACCGGTGCTGGCCGCCGTGGCCGGCGGCGGCGGATCGCTCTTCGTCTCCGGCGTGGACCCCGGCTGGGGCAACGACGTACTGCCCCTGCTGATGAGCGGGCTCGGCACCACGGTCGACGCGATCCGCTGCCAGGAGATCTTCGACTACTCCACGTACGACCAGCCCGACTCGGTCCGCCACCTGATCGGCATGGGACACCCCATGGAGTACGAGCCCCTCATGCTCGCGGCCTCCGTCCCGACCATGGTGTGGGGCGGTCAGATACGGCTGATGGCCCGGGCCCTGGGTGTGGAACTCGACGACATCCGCGAGACCATGGCCCGGCGGGCTCTCGAAACCACCGTCACGACCAGGACGATGGGCGAGTTCGAGGCCGGCACCCAGGGAGCGGTCCGCTTCGAGGTCCAGGGCATCGTCGAGGGCGAACCCCGCATCGTCATCGAGCACATCACCCGCATCCATCCGTCGTGCGCCCCGGACTGGCCGTCGCCGCCCGACGGTGCCGGTGCCCACCGGGTGATCATCGAGGGACGCCCGCGCATCGAGGTGACCGTCGAGGCCACCGACGAGGGCGAGAACCGCTCGGCGGGCGGCAACGCCACCGCGGTCGGCCGGCTGGTGAACGCCATCGACTGGCTGGTGGAGGCGGAACCCGGACTCTACGACGCGCTCGACGTCCCCCTGCGTCCCGCAGCCGGCCGACTCGGAAGGAAGCAGTCATGATCATCGACATCCCCGAGGGCCAGGAGCCGATCGGCTACGTGTGGGGCGACATGGTCCCCGGCATCGGCATGGCCGCCGCGAACTTCTCGCTGTCGGTGTACGAGCACACCACGCTCGGACTCCGTGAGTTCGAGGCCGCCAGGCTCCGCATCGCACAGATCAACGGCTGCCTCTTCTGCCTGGACTGGCGCACCGAACGCGACGGGCAGAAGGTCGAGGAGGAGTTCGCCGGTGCGGTGGACGAATGGCGCACCACCGAGGCCTTCGACGACCGGACCCGGCTGGCGGCCGAGTACGCCGAGCGGTACGCCCTGGACCACCACGGCCTGGACGACGCGTTCTGGGCCCGGATGACCGCGCACTACAGCCAGCACGAGATCGTCGAGCTGAGCATGAGCATCGGTTCCTGGCTGGCGTTCGGCCGGCTCAACCATGTGCTGGGCCTCGACGCGGTGTGCGTACTGCCGGGCCACTGAGGAACAGCCGGGGGCCCTGCCATGGCGCGCATCCGGTAGGAGGCAGGTCCGTCGCCTCCTACCGGAAGGTTCGCGCGTGGGGACCCGCCGTCACAGATCGGTGGCGATGATCTTCTCGATGTTCCGTTCGGCGAGTGCCGTGATGGTGACGAACGGATTGACGCTGGTGTTGCCCGGGATCAGCGAGCCGTCGATGACGTAGAGGCCCGCATAGCCGTGCAGACGGCCGTAGTTGTCGGTGGCCCGGTCGAGGACGGCGCCGCCGAGCGGATGGTAGGTGAGGTGGTCGCCCCAGATCTTGTATACGCCGAAGAGGTCGGTCCGGTAGATCGTCCCCTCCCTGGCGTTGATCTTGTCGAAGATCGTCTTCGCCATGTCGATGGAGGGCTGCTTCCAGGCGGTCTGCCAGTTCAGGTCGACCTTGCCCGTGGCCGCGTTCCAGGAGAACTGGGCACGGTTCGGGTTCTTCGTGATCGACAGATAGAACGAGGCGAACGTCTCGATCCCGGTCGGCAACGGCGCGACCTCGGCGAACGCGCCTCCGGCGGCCCAGTTGTCGATACCGCCGCACGGGATGCTCGACTGGACCGCGCCGGTCGCGTCCCACACGTGATTGGCGCGGCCGCACATGACGTTGCCGTTGTCGCCCCAGCCCTTGCCGATCTCGTCGTTCAGGCCGGACAGTGCGCCCGTGGCCTTCAGCCGGGTCAGCAGCTTGCTCGTGCCGACACTGCCCGCGGCGAAGAACACCTTGTCCGCGGTGACCGTCTTGGTCGTCGCGACACTCCCGTCGGTGCGGAGCTCGTCGATGACGACCGTGTAGCCGCCACCCGTCGCCGGAGCGACCGAAGTCACCTGGTGCAGCGGTGAGATGGTGACGTTCCCGGTGGCCTTGGCCTGGGCGAGGTAGGTCTTCTGCAGCGACTTCTTGCCGTAGTTGTTGCCGTAGAGGATCTCGCCGTCCAGCGCCGACTTGGGTACGGTGCCGGCCGCCTCCTGCTCCATGTAGTCCCAGTCGTACACGTCGGGCACGAAGACGAACGGGAAGCCGGAGCGTTGCGCGTGCTTGCGGCCGACGCGGGCGTACTTGTAGCAGTCCACGCTGTCGAACCACGCCGGGTCGATGGTGCCGACCCCGAGGCCGGCGTTGGCGCGCGGGTAGTAGGTGGCGTACATCTCGTCGGCGTTGACGGACGGGAGGACGGCGCCGAAGTTCTCGCGCCTGGGCGTCACCGCCATGCCGCCGTTGACCAGCGACCCGCCCCCGACGCCGCGCCCCTGGTACACCGTGATGCCGCTGAAGTCCTCGGCGTCCAGGATGCCGGTGTAGCGGGGGATCGCCCGGTCGATGGGGAAGCCGAGGAAGTTGCTGAGGGGCTGCTTGGACTTGGTGCGGAGCCAGTACGAACGGCCGTCGGGACTCGTCGTGTTGGCGAAGATCTTGCCGTCCGACCCGGGGGTGTCCCAGGCCATGCCCATCTCGACCATGTGGACGTGGACCCCTGCGCGGGCGAGGCGCAGGGCGGCGACGGAACCTCCGTACCCGGTGCCTACGACCAGAACCGGGACGTGGTCCCCGCTGCCGATCACCGCCGCCGTGCCGGTGGTGCGCGCCTGGGCGGCGGTGGCGTGTCCGGAGAGGGCTGCGGCTCCAAGAATGAAACCTGTTCTAGCCATGAATCTCCGACGCGAGACCTCGCTCGATCTCTTGTGGGGTAAGCTCGAATCCGTCATGTGACGTTCCTCACTCTCGATCGAATGGGAACGAGTTCTACTGGCGCTCGCGTGAGAAGTCACTACATACCTATGGGTAATTTGCCCCGGGCCCGCGCATGCCCGCCCCCGGCGCCGGGGCCGCCGCCGGCCGCCGTCGTCCCGGATGCGGCGCCGCGGCATCGCATGGATGCTGGGAAGGCCAGCGCTCCATGAGGAGGAAAGTCATGAGCATGCTCGACAAGATCAAGGGCCTGATGAAGGGGCATCCCGACCAGACCCGCCAGGGAGTCGAGAAGGGTGGCGACTTCGTCGACAAGAAGACCGGTGGCAAGTACGGCGGACAAGTCGATTCCGCCCAGCAGAAGCTCAATGACGAGTTCGGTGGCCGCCGTCCGCCCACCGGCGAGCAGTAGGCACCGCACCCTCCACAGGGCCTGCGCCCGTCGAACGGGTACAGGCCCTGTGCTGCGTGCCAATTGAAGGGGCGGTCGCCGGACGGGAGGCGCGCCCGAGGAGCGGCAGTCTCCGTGGGGACGGTGGCTGCCGCTCCTGAGGCGCGCGCGGTGGCGCCGGCGCGCCGAAAGGTCAGTTGTGGCCGAACTTCCGCTCGCGCTTGTGGGAGACCTGCTCCGAGATCGCCTTCACCGCATCGGGTGCGGGCGCCGTACTCGTCTGCTCCTTGGCCTCCGCGGCCGTGGAGCGATCATGGCCTCCGGTACGGGCGCCGCGATTCTGCCGGCTCTGCTTCTTGCCCATGATCGTGCCTCCTCGCGGATGTCGGACGATGGGCTGACTTCAGAGTTGCATACAAGGACGGAGGGTGCATTTCGGTAGCCCGCGCCGGACGCTCCGAAGTGCGCGCAACCGTGGCGGAGGAGCATGCTGGCTGTGTGACCTGGTACGGCGCGGTCCGGCGCAAGCCGCTGAGCGAGGGCAGTCGTGTGTCCGGAAGGCTCAGCGACGGCCGGGCGCCGGACGAGCTGTCGCTGGTGCTCTCCCGGACTGTCGTGAACGCGATCGAAGCCGCCGGCGGCCAGGCGGGCGGTGTCTATCTGCGCTCCCTCACCCCCGGGCTCCTGCGGCTCGCGGTACTGGCGGGACTGCCGGGCCCCCTGTTCCGTCCCTGGTGGCGGATGCATGTGAACCGGCCGTTCCCGGTCGCCGAGGCGTTCCGGTCGGGACAGCCCGTGCACCTCGCCGACGCGGAGGAGGCGATGCGCCGCTTCCCCCAGCTGATGGCGGGACTGCCCTTCCCCTTCGGCTCGCTGTACGTACCGGTCGTCAGTCGCGGCAAGCCGGTCGGCGTCCTGGTCGTGCTGCGCGCGGCGACCCCCGGGAAACCGGTGGGGAGCACCGACCGGCGCGGACTGCGGAGCATCGCCGAAGGACTCGGTGGGGCGCTGGCCGCTCTGGAGTCCGCGGGGACCGCCGTGGAGTGGGACGAGGAGCCACTGCCCGTCCAGCTGCCGGCGGGCACCTCGCCACCTGTGCGGATCGGACGCTTCGACTGGGACCTGGAGAGCGGAGCCGTCGGCGCCGACGACGAGCTGGTCGCCATCCTCGGTACCGGACGGCACCGGTTCCCCGGCACCATCGACGCGCTGGCGGCCCGGCTGGCCCCGGAGGACGTGTACGGGCTGTGGGCTCTGGCCCGCCAGGCCGCGGACTCGGGTGGACCCGTCGTCCGCAGGATGCGGCTGCGCGGCCCCGACGGACGCTCGCACCTGCTGGAGGTCTCCGGCCGCCGGGACAAGGGTGCGGACCCCGGCGCGTCGACGCACCTGACCGGATTCCTGGTGGACCTCGGCATCGGCCCGGTCGTCGCCGAGGCGGCCGACCGGCTGCCGCGCGGCATCTTCTCCCTCGACCGCTTCGCCCGGATCACCTACATCAACCACCTGGCCGAGGAGATCCTCGGCCACCCCCGGTCGGAGCTGGTGGGACGGGTGCTCTGGGAGGCCCTTCCTTGGTTCGCGAACCCGGCCTACGAGGACCACTACCGCGCCGCGATGCTCTCCGACGCCCCGGTCCACTTCCTCGCCCGTCGCACGCCTCCGCCCTGGCTCTCCGTCTCCCTGTACCCCGGCCACGACGGCGTCACCGCCGTGCTGACCCCCACCGAGCAGCCGGTCTACGCGCCGGGCTCCGTCGTATCGCCCGGGCTGGGCCTCGGTTCCCCGGCCGACCGCTCCGCCGCGCTCTACCGGCCGGTCGCCCTGGCCATCGCCCTCACCGAGGCGGTCACCGCCCGGCAGGTGTCCGCCGTGGTCACCGAGGAGCTGCTGCCCGCCTTCGGTGGTCGCCAGCTCGCGATCTACCTGCTGAAGGAGCGCCACCTCTACCTGGAGTGGGAGACCGGCTTCCCCCACGGCTTCCTGGACCGGTTCGACGGCGTGGACCTGGGCGCCCGCATCCCCGGGGTCGAGACGCTGACCACCGGGCGTCCCATCTTCTTCGAATCCATGCAGCGCCTGGCCGCCGCGTACCCCGGCATCCCGATGGAGACGGACGTCGGGGCGCGCGCCTTCCTGCCGCTGATCGCCTCCGGACGGCACGTCGGCTCCTGCATCCTCGGCTTCGACCAGCCGCGCGGCTTCAGCCCGGAGGAACGCACGGTCCTGACGGCCCTCGCCGGCCTCATCGCGCAGGCACTGGAACGGGCCCAGCGCTACGACACCGAGGCCGCCCTGGCCCGCGGCCTGCAGGACGTCCTGCTCCCGCACGGGCTGCCCGTCGTGGACGGAGTCGACACCGCGGGCCGGTACCTCGCCGGCACCCAGGACATGGACGTCGGCGGTGACTGGTACGACGTCATCGAGACCGACGGAAAGCTCGCCCTGGTCATCGGCGACGTACAGGGACACGGTGTCGCAGCCGCCGCGACCATGGGCCAACTCCGAAGCGCCGTACGCGCCTTCGCGCTCAGCAGGCACGATCCCCAGGCGGTGGTGAGCGGCACCAACCGGCTGCTCATCGATCTCGACCCCGGCCAGTTCGCCAGCTGCTGCTACATCCTCATGGACCCCGCCACCGGCCTCACGCAGGCCGTCCGGGCCGGTCACCCGCAGCCCGTGCTCCGCCGCGCCGACGGCACGGCCGAGGTCATGGACCTGCCCGGCGGCATCGTGCTCGGCGTCGACGCCCAGGCGTCCTACCCCGTCACCGAACTGCTCCTCGAACCCGGCGCGATGATCGCCCTGTACACCGACGGCATGGTCGAGGAGTCGGGCACGGACATCGACGTGGGCATCGAGCGGCTGCGCGGCATCATCGCCGAATACGGCCCGGCGCCCCTGGCCGAGACGGCGGACCATGTGATCGGCCGTGCCCGGCAGGCGGCGGACCGTCCCGACGACATCGCCCTGCTCCTCGCCGCCCGGTGGCCGTCCGGGGCAGAGCCTGGGGACGCACCGCCCGGCAGGCGGCTTTAGAGCCTCTTAACCGGTCCTCCCGACAATGCCGGTTCACACCGGAGACCCGGCTGTGAACCGAGTGCCTGGGGGCCGCATGAGCATCGACACCGTGACGACCGAGACTGTGGGACTGCCCGAGTTCCCGATGACGCGCGGCTGCCCCTACCACCCGCCGGCCGGGTACGAGGAGCTGCGCAGGGAAGGGCCGCTCGCGCGCGTGCGCCTGTACGACGGCCGCGTCGCCTGGGTGGTCACCGGCTACGAGGAGACCCGCCGGCTGCTCGTCGATCCCCGGCTCTCCTCCGACCGGACCCGCCCCGACTTCCCGGTGCTCGTCCCGCGCATGGCCGCCGCCAAGCTGACCGCGCTGGTGGGGATGGATCCGCCGGAGCACGACATCCAGCGACGCATGCTGATCCCCAGCTTCACCGTGAAGCGAGTCAACTCCCTGCGGCCCGCCATCCGGCGAGTCGTCGGGGAGAAGACCGACGCGCTGCTCGCCGACGGGAGAACCACCGCGGACCTCGTGCCGGAGTTCGCGCTGCCTGTTCCCTCCACCGTCATCTGCGAACTCCTCGGCGTTCCCTACTCCGACCACGACTTCTTCGAGCAGCAGACGAGCCGGATGGTGCAGGCGACCAGCACGGCGCAGGAGGCGTCCGACGCCAGTGCGGCCCTGGTCGGCTACTTCCGCGAACTCATCGCGGCCAAGGAGGCGAAGCCGGGGGAGGGGCTGCTCGACGAACTGATCGTCGAGAGGCTGGCCACCGGGCAGCTGGAACGACTGGAGCTGGCCTCCATCGCGATGTTCCTGCTGGTCGCCGGCCACGAGACGACCGCGAACATGATCGGGCTGAGCGTGCTCACCCTGCTCGAACACCCTGAGCAGCTAGCCGAGTTGCGCAGCGACCCGGGCGTCGCGTCCGGAGCGGTCGAGGAGCTGCTGCGCTTCCTCTCGGTCGCCGACGAGCTCCAGCGGGTCGCGGCCGCCGACATCGAGATCGGCGGAGTCGTCGTCAAGGAGGGCGACGGCGTCTACCTGCCGAACGCGGCGGCCAACCGCTCACCGCACGTCTTCACCGACCCCGACACCCTCGACGTCCGGCGCGGCACCCGCCACCACCTCGCCTTCGGCTACGGCGTCCACCAGTGCATCGGCCAGAACCTCGCCCGGGCCGAGCTGGAGATCGCCCTCCACGAACTCGCCACCCGCATACCGACGTTGCGGCTCACCGAGCCCCTCGACGCACTGGGCGTCAAGCCGGGCGGCTCCGTGCAGGGGGTGTTCCGGCTGCCGGTCACCTGGTGACGTCCGCCGTACGACGACGGGAGAGCCGGGCCCTGCGCACAGGGCCCGGCTCCCGTCGTCGCACCCGGGCACTACGCCGCTGCCAGCTCGTCCCGGATGAATCCGGCGACGGCCGACGGCGTCGGATGGTCGAAGAGCAGCACCGGCGGCAGCAGCAGCCCGGTCGCCTCGCAGAGCCGGTTACGGACCTCCAGCGCGGTGAACGACGAGAAGCCGATCTCCAGGAAGTTGTCCTCGGCCGCGATCGACTCCGGTGACTCGTGACCGAGCACATGCGCCGCGTGGAGCCGTACGAGATCCAGCAGCGACCCTCCCTCCTCCGGGGACGGCGCGTCCGTCAGCTCCTCCGGCTCCGGTGCGCGCCGCGCCTTCGGCGCGCCGCCCGCCGGAGCCGGCCACCAGTGGTGGGTGTGCTCGAACGGATAGGTCGGCAACTCGGCCGGGGGCGCCACCTGTTCCCCGTACCAGCTCTCCCAGCGCACGGCGCTGCCCGCGGCATGGAGGGCGGAGAGCGCCACCGCGAACGTCTCCTCGCCCCGGCGGTCGCGCACCTGCGCCGGGACGACCAGAGGTGCGGTCCCGGGCAGGCAGGCGGCCACCAACGGGGTGAGCGCCGCGTCGGGGCCCACCTCCACGAACGCCGTCGCCCCCGCACCGGCCAGCGTGACCACCGCGTCTCCGAACCGCACCGGTGAACGCAACTGCCGTGCCCAGTAGTCAGGTTGCCGCAGCTCGTCGAGGCCGGTGAGGCGCCCGGTCAGATCGGAGACGACGGGAATCCTGGGCTCGTGGAAGCGCAGCCCGGCCACCACCGCACGCAGCCCGTCCAGCGCCCCGTCCATATGGTGCGAGTGGAACGCGTGACTCACCCGGAGGCGGTGCGTCCTGCGGCCCCGCTCCCGGAACGCGTCGGCCACCTCCGCCACCGCGTCCGCGTCTCCCGAGACGACCGTCGACAGCGGACCGTTGACCGCGGCCACGCCCGCCCTTCCGCCGTACCCGGCGAGAGCCTCGCGCACCTCCTCCTCGGATGCCTCGCACGCCACCATCGCGCCCCCGCCGGGCATGGACTGCATCAGCCGGCCCCGCGCGGCGACCAGGACGCAGGCGTCCTCGAGCGACAGCACCCCAGCCGCGTGCACGGCGGCGAGCCCGCCGATCGAGTGCCCCGTGACCTGGACCGGAGCCGGCAGCGACTGCTCCAGGAGGCGGAACAGAGCAGTCTCGACGGCGAACAGCGCGGGCTGGGCGTACTCGGTCCGCTCCAGCAGTGCCGCTTCCGGGCTGCCCTCCGCCGCGAACAGCAGGCTCTTCAGCGGGCGCGGAAGGACCGGTTCGAAGGCCTCGCACACCTCGTCGAGAGCCTTGGCGAAGGCCGGCCGAAGCTCGTACAACTCTGCCCCCATGCGCGGGCGTTGACTGCCCTGCCCGGTGAAGAGGTACGCGGTGGCAGGGGGCGCGGCCGCACTGCCGTACACCGCCCGGGCAGGCCTTCCGCCCGATGCCAGTGCGGCCAGGGCCGCCAGCTGCCCGGCGCGGTCGCCCGGCAGGACCACCGCGCGATGACGCAGTGGCGTACGCCCCAGGGCCAGCGTCCGGCCCACGTCGTGGGCCCGCAGACCGGGGGTCGCGACCAGATGGGCGTGCAGCCGGCCGGCCTGGGCCCGCAGCGCCTTCTCCGTACGGGCCGACAGCGGCCAGGGTGCCGGGGGCTCCGGCAGGAGCGTGGCCGCGGACCCTTCGGCGGGGGCCCCTTCCCGCGTTCCCTCCGCCTCGTCCCCGGCGTCGGCCTGTTCCAGGATGACGTGCGCGTTGGTGCCGCTGATCCCGAAGGACGAGACCCCGGCCCGGCGCGGCCGGCCCCGGTCGGGCCACTCGACGGCCTCGGTGAGCAGCTCGACGGCCCCCGACGACCAGTCGACATGCGGGGTCGGCTCCGTCACGTGCAGGGTGCGCGGAAGCACCCCGTGGCGCATCGACTGAACCATCTTGATGACACCGGCCACCCCGGCCGCCGCCTGGGTGTGGCCGATGTTCGACTTGAGCGACCCCAGGAGGAGCGGCTCACCCTCCGGACGGCCCTGGCCATATGCGGCGAGCAGCGCCTGCGCCTCGATCGGGTCGCCGAGCCGGGTACCGGTGCCGTGCGCCTCCACCGCGTCCACCTGCTGCGGGGCGAGCCGGGCGGAGGCCAGCGCCTGCTGGATGACCCGGACCTGCGTCGGGCCGTTGGGCGCGGTCAGGCCGTTGCTCGCACCGTCCTGGTTGACCGCGGAACCGCGCAGCACCGCGAGGACGCGGCGTCCGTTGCGGCGGGCGTCGGAGAGCCGTTCCAGCAGGACGAGGCCGACCCCCTCCGAGAACCCGGTGCCGTCGGCCGCCGCGTCGAACGCCTTGCAGCGGGCGTCGGGGGACAGCCCGCGCTGCCGGCTGAACTCGACCAGGAGCAGCGGGGTGGCCATCACGGTGACGCCGCCCGCCAGCGCGAGATCGCTCTCGCCGCGCCGCAGCGACTGCGCGGCCAGGTGCATGGCCACCAGCGAGGACGAGCACGCGGTGTCGAGCGTGACGGCGGGGCCCTCCAGGCCGAGGTGGTAGGCGATCCGCCCCGAGGCGACACTCGTCGCGTTGCCCGTCATCAGATGCCCCTCGAACCCCTCGGGCACCTGGTCCGGCGGCGGCACGTATGCCTGCGACACCACCCCGGCGAAGACGCCCGTACGGCTGCCGCGCAGGGAGCCCGGCGCGATGCCGGCGCGCTCCAGGGTCTCCCAGGCCACCTCCAGGAGCTGCCGGTGCTGGGGGTCGGTCGCGACGGCCTCCCTCGGGCCCATGCCGAAGAAGGGCGCGTCGAACGCGCCGGCGCCCTCCAGGAACCCGCCCTCGCGGGTGTAGGTGGTACCGGCGTGGTCCGGATCGGGGTCGTAGAGCCGCTCCGTGTCCCAGCCGCGGTCCTCGGGGAAGGCGGACACCGCGTCCGTCTCTTCGGCGACCAGCCGCCACAGCGCCTCCGGCGAGTCGGCTCCGCCCGGGAACCGGCAGCCCATCGCCACGATCGCGACCGGCTCGTGCTCCTTGTCCTCCAGCTCCCTGATCCTGCGCCGGGCCTGCCTGAGGTCGGCCGTGCTCCGTTTCAGGTAGTCGCGGAGCCTGTCCTCGTTACTCATCGCCATCGCCCTCTCGTACGCTGAAATGGTTTGTCACGACGCACCCAGTTCCTCGTCGAGCGCGCGGAACAGTTCCTCGTCCGTCGCCGCGTCCAGATCGCCGTCCGGTGTCCGGCCGGCCCCGTCGGCGGGTTCCGCCGCCTGTTCGTCCCACCGCCACAGCGCTGCCCGCAGCCGCTCCCTGAGCTCGTGGAACCCCTCGCTGTCCACCGTCACGGACTCCAGCAGCCGCTCCAGTTCACCGGCGTCCGTCCGTTCCTCCGGGGCCAGCAGCGCGGACAGCCGCTCGGCGAGTGCCGTGGGGGTGGGGAAGTCGAACACCGTCGTGGTGGGCAGCCGCAGCCCGGTGGCCGCCGAGATCCGGTTGCGCAGCTCGACCGCCGTCAGCGAGTCGAACCCGATCTCCTTGAACGCCCGGTCGGCGGTGATGTCGTCGGCCGTCAGATGGCCGAGCACGGCCGCCACCTGCTCGCGTACCAGCGTGAGCAGCGCCTGCGTACGCTCGGGACCGCCCAACGCCGCAAGCCCCTGCGCCGCCGACGAGGCGGGTACGCGCGCCCCGCTCGCCGCCCGCCGCACGGCCGGCGCCCTGACCAGCGACCGCAGCACGGCCGGCACCCCACCGGTCCCGGGACCGGCTTCGGCGAGCGCCCGCAGCCCCGCACCGTCGAGGGGCGCCGGGACGAGCAGCGGGCGGCCGTCGGCCAGGGCGGCGTCGAACAACGCCAGTCCCTCGGGCACCGACATCGGGACGAGCCCGCCCCGCGCGATCCGGGCCCGGTCGGCGCCGGCCAGATGCCCGGTCATACCGCTGGCCGCCTCCCACATGCCCCACGCGAGGGACACCGCGGGCAGTCCGCGCGCCCGCCGGTGGCCGGCCAGCGCGTCCAGGAACACGTTGGCCGCCGCGTAGTTGCCCTGACCCGCACCTCCGAGCAGCCCCGAGGCGGAGGAGAACAGCACGAACAGGGACAGGTCGAGGTCCCGCGTCAGCTCGTGCAGGTTCCAGGCCGCGTCCGCCTTGGGCCGCAGCACCGCACGGACCTTCTCCGGGGTCAACGAGGCGAGCACCCCGTCATCCAGGACTCCGGCCGCGTGCACCACACCTGTCAGCGGCTGCCCGGACGGCACGGAGGCCAGCAGCCCGGCGAGCGACTCGCGGTCGGCCGCGTCGCAGGCGGCGATCCGGACCGTGGCGCCCAACTCCTCGAGCTCCGAGCGAAGTCCGGACGCACCCGGGGCTTCGGGTCCGCGCCGGCCCGTGAGCAGCAGGTGGCGCACACCGTGCTCGGTCACCAGGTGCCGGGCCAGGGCGGAGCCCAGGGTGCCGGTGCCACCGGTGATCAGGACCGTCCCCTCCCTCGCCGTACGCGGCGGCAGCGTCAGTACCACCTTGCCCACCTGACGGGCCTGCCCGAAGTGCCGGAAGGCGGCGGGCGCCCGGCTCACATCCCAGGTGGTGACCGGGAGCGGAGACAGCACACCCTGCTCGAACAGGGCGAGGACCCGCGTCAGTACGTCCCCGACCCGGTCCGGGTCCATGTCCAGCAGCTCGAACGGCCGGTACGCGACACCGGGCCGGACCGCCGCGATGTCTTCCGGGGCCCGCAGGTCGGCGATTCCCATCTCGACGAACCGCCCCCCGGCGGACAGCAGCCGCAGTGAGGCGTCGATGAACTCCCCGGTCAACGAGTTGAGGACGACATCGACCCCCGGCGCGGGCGCGGTGCCGCCGCGCCCGGTCACGTCCAGGACCTGCTGCTCGAACCCGGTCGTACGGGAGGAGGCGATGTGGTCCGCGTCGAGACCGAGCGCCCGCAGCGCGCCCCACTTCCCCGGGCTCGCCGTAGCGAACACCTCGGCCCCGAGATGGCGGGCCACCTGGAGCGCCGCCATGCCGACCCCGCCGGCCCCGGAGTGGATCAGTACCCGCTCGCCACGGCGCAGCCCGGCCAGCTCGACCAGCCCGTAGTAGGCCGTGGTGAACACCGCGGGCACCCCCGCCGCCTCCGCGTACGACCAGCCGCCCGGCATACGGGCGATCAGCCGCCGGTCGGCGACGGCCAGCGGCCCGACCGCGCCCGGGGCCAGGCCGAACACCCGGTCGCCGACCTCGAACCCGTCGGCCCCGGGGCCCGTCTCGACGACCGTGCCCGCGACCTCGGTCCCGAGCGGCGCACCGACCGGCACCATGCCGAGAGCGGTCAGCACATCGCGGAAGTTGAGCCCGGCCGCCCGCACCTCGATCCGCACCTGGCCATCGGACAGCGGCGCCTCCGCTGCCGGATGGGGGGCGGCACGCAGATCGTCTGTGAACCGCCCGGGGTCTCCAGCCGCCAGCCGGCCACACCCTCGGGCGGGACGACGGTCACGGCCCCGGCTTCCGTCCTGCGCAGCCTCGGCACCAGGATCCGGCCGTCACGCAACGCCAGCTGAGGCTCGTCGCCGGCGACGGCCGCCGCCAGCACGTCCTGGGAGGACTGCTCGCCGTCGAGGTCCACCAGGGTGATGCGGCCGGGATTCTCCGTGGCTGCCGACCGCGCGAGCCCCCACAGCGGGGCGGCCGCCAGGTCGACCGGATCACCGGCCCGGGCCGCCACGGCCCGGCGGGTGAGAACGACGAGACGCGCCTCCGGTTGCTCCTCGTCGGCCACGTGGTTCCGCAGCCGGTCGAGCAGCCATTCCACGGCCGCGCCGGCCGCGACCGGCGCCGGCCCCTCGAACGGGGCAGTGGCGTCCAGCACTTCGAACGCGCCGGTGTCCTCCGGGAACGGGGCCGACTCCGCCGCCGACTCCCTCTACGCCCTGGAGTGGACGGAGCTCGGTGAGCCGGCCCCGTTCCCGGAGGAC
>NZ_JAELVH010000161.1 GCF_019399235.1 Streptomyces poriferorum
GCCGCGCGCACGGGCGCGGCAGATGGTGGCGGGACGGGGGGGGCTTCGGGGCGGCGCGCCTGGGATCGGTGCGCCCGGGGCCGGCCGGCGTCAGGCGGTGGGCTGCCGGCCGGCGATGAGGAGTGACCGGGCCACGGCCCGTACGACGGCCAGATCGGCCGGGCCCGCGGTGATACCGATGCCGGCGAGCAGTGCTCCGGCGTCGATGGATCCGTCGTCGGGGGTGGCGGCGGACGGTGCGGGTGACGCGGGGACCGGTCCGGTTTCCGGGTCCTGGAGCGGTGTGGGCTGTCGCCGGGGGTCGGGCGTGGCCCGGCGCAGATGCCAGGTGGTGGCGGACTGGTAGGCCTCGCCCGCGGCGATCAGGGTGTGCTCGCTGCGGGGCCGGCCGGCCAGTTGGAGGGAGAGGGGCAGTCCGGCCGGGCCGGCGCCCATGGGCATCGCGAGGGCGGGGAATCCGGTGGGGTTCCAGACGGCGGTGAGGTTGAGTTCCTCGCCGGGTGCGGCCTCCTGCGCGTAGGGCCGCGCGGGGGCCGGCCAGGTCGGGGTGGCTATCACATCGACGCCGCCGGGTCCGTTCATCCGCTCCAGCAACCCGGCGGTGAGCCGTTCGCGGGTGTACTGGGCGCGGAGGTAGAGGTGAGCGGGGAGAAGCCCGCCCGCGGCGGCCAGACGGCGGAAGCTCCGGCCGTGCCCGTCCCAGTCGGCGGCGAGCCGCTCTCCGTGCACGGCGAAGGCTTCGGCGAGCATGGTCACGGCGTTGACCGCGAGCAGGCCACCGAACTCCGGGAGGTCGAACTCCCTTACCTCAGCGCCGAGTTCACGCAGCGTGCACAGGGCCTCCTGGAACGCGTCGCGGCACGCCGCCGTGATGCCCGGCGTGTCGAGCAGCCCGTACGGGACACCGATACGCAGTCCGCGCACCCCGGCGTCCGCCACGGGGGCGGGCCTCGGCGAGCCGGTCAGCGCGTCGAGGAGGAGTCCGCAGTCGCGTGCGGTGACGGCCATGGGGCCGAGGACGTCCTGCGAGGGGCTGAGCGGGACGCAGCCGTCGACGGGCAGCAGCCCGAAGGTCGTCTTGAGGCCGGTGGTGCCGCAGAGTGCGGCGGGCAGCCGGACGCTCCCGGAGGTGTCGCTGCCGAGGGCGCCGAGGAAGAGCCCGGAGGCGACGCCGGCGCCATTGCCCGTACTCGATCCGCCGGTCCAGCGCTCGGGATCCCAGGGGTTGCGGGGCACCGGGAAGGAGTGGGAGGGATCGGGGCGGCCCATGGCGTACTCGGCCATGGTGGTCTTGCCGAGGACGACGGCCCCGGCGCCGCGCAGCCGGGCGACGGCCGGCGCGTCGAGGCCGCGCCACCAGTGCGGGTCATGGGCCGGGCTCTGCACGGTGGCCGGGCCCTCGACGGTGGCGAGGTTGTCCTTCACCGCGAGGGGCAGCCCGTGCAGTGGACCGCGTCGGGCGGCGGGCAGGGAGTCCGCCGCACGGGCTGCGGCCAGCGCCTGTTCCGGGAAGCGGGTCACGTACACACCGAGCAGCGGATCGAGCACCTCGGCGTCGGCGAGGGCGGCGGCGACGAGTTCCGCGCTGCCGACGGCGCCCGACCGCAGGGCTGACGCGGCGTCGGCGAGGGTGGCGAAAGGCTGCTGCACGCGGCGCCTCCGAAGTCGGGAAGTGGCTGGATCTGATGGAGTACGGCGATGCTAATCTCCGTTCAAGAAACGCCCCGAGATTGCTGATATCTGTCATGGTCAATGATCAAATGCAGTTCCTTCCCATTCCATCCCCCGGTTCGGACTCTCGATGACTGAAACTCTGCCCTCACTGAGCGAGCTGGATCTGGCCCTGGTCAACGCCCTGCAGATCAATCCGAGGGCGACCTGGACCGAGCTGGCGAAGGCGCTGGACATCGACGCCGCGACCGTGGCGCGGCGCTGGGAGAGGCTGCGGGCGGCGGGCCACGCCTGGGTGACGGCGTACCCGTACGGCGGCTCGGGTGCCGGCGCGCTGATCGAGATCGACTGCGCGCCGGGGCAGGCCGGGGCGGTCGCGGAGCTCCTGTCGGCGGACCCGCACGCGGTGACCGTGGAGCACGCGGCGGGCGGGCGCGATCTGCTGATCACCGCGATGGCCACCAGCTTCGGCGCGCTCTCGGGCTACATCGTGGACCGGCTCGGCACGATCGCGGGCATCACCGCGACGCGGGCGCATCTGGTCACCCGCAGCTACACGGAAGGCAGCGTGTGGCGGCTGACGAGCCTGAGCCGCTCCCAGCAGGAGGTACTGGCCGCCTCCCGCCGGTCGGCACTGGGCGACGCGCAGCACCTTCCCGAGTACGCCGAACTGGTCACCGCGATGGGCGAGAACGGGCGCATGTCCCTCAGCGAGCTCGCCGAAGCGCTCGGCATCTCGGTGAACACAGCGAGCCGCCGGCTGAACCGGCTGCTGGAGGCGGGCCGTCTGGTGATCCGCTGCGACCTGGCCCGCTCCCTGTCCGGCTCGCCTGTCGCGGTGACCTTCTTCGGCACCGTGGCCGCCGAGCATCTGGACTCCACCGCACGGGAGTTGGCCAAGCTTCCGGAGATCAGGCAATGCCTGGGACTGGCCGGTCCGCAGAATCTCATCGCCACCGTCTGGGTCTCGTCGCTGGTGGACGCGCAGGCCCTGGAGGTACGGCTCGCCGCGGCCCTCCCGCATCTGCGGATCGCCGACCGCGCGGTCGCGCTGCGCGCGGTGAAACTGATGGGCCGGCTGCTGGATCCGGACGGCCGGGCGGTCGGGTTCGTGCCGATGAACCTCTGGGAGTGACAATTGCCGTGGAAGACACCGACGAGGAGACATCCATGACGCTGCACGACATCCCGCTCCACACCCTGACCGGCGAGCCGACCACGCTGGGCGCCTACAGCGGCCAGGCGGTCCTGCTGGTGAACGTCGCCTCCAAGTGCGGGCTGACCCCGCAGTACGCCGGCCTCGAACGGCTCCAGAAGGAGTACGGGGACCGGGGCTTCACCGTGCTCGGCGTGCCGTGCAACCAGTTCGGCGGCCAGGAGCCCGGGAGTTCGGAGGAGATCCAGACGTTCTGCTCGACGACGTACGGGGTGAGCTTCCCGCTGCTGGCGAAGACCGACGTCAACGGCGCCGGCCGGCACCCGCTCTACGTGGAACTCACCCAGCTCGCGGACGCGGACGGTGAGGCCGGTGACATCCAGTGGAACTTCGAGAAGTTCCTCATCTCCCCCGCGGGCGAGCCGGTCGCCCGGATCCGCCCCCGCACGGAGCCCGAGGCCCCCGAGGTCGTCGCGGCCATCGAGGCGCAGCTCCCCGCCTGAGCGCCGGGCCGGCACGCCCCGGCCCCCGTTCCTGTCGCGCGGACAGGGACGGGGGCCGGGGCGCCGGGGCCCACGCGGAGCATCAGCGGATGGGCATACCGGACAGCGTGCGGGCGATCACCAGGCGCTGGATCTCGCTCGTTCCCTCGAAGATCGTGTAGATCGCGGCGTCCCGGTGCATGCGCTCCACCGGGTACTCACGGGTGAACCCGTTGCCGCCGAGGATCTGGATCGCCTGAGCGGTGACCTTCTTGGCGGTCTCGCTCGCGTACAGCTTGGACATGGAACCCTCGGCCGACTCGAACTGCTTGCCGGTGGCCGCCATCCACGAGGCACGCCAGACCAGCAGGCGCGCCGCGTCGATCTGCGTACGCATGTCGGCGAGCTGGAAGGCGATGCCCTGGTTGTCGATGATCGGGCGGCCGAACTGGGTCCGGGTCTTCGCGTAGTCCAGCGCGACCTCGTACGCGGCACGGGCGGTGCCGACGGCCATCGCGCCGACGGCCGGGCGGGACGCCTCGAACGTGGCCATCGCGGCGTTCTTCACGCGCTCACCGCCGCCGGAGGCCGCACGCTCGCGGGCCCGGGCGAGGCGCTGGTCCAGCTTCTCCTTGCCGCCGAGCAGGCAGTGGCCCGGGACGCGCACGTCCTCCAGGACGACCTCGGCGGTGTGCGAGGCGCGGATGCCGTGCTTCTTGAACTTCTGGCCCTGCGAGAGGCCGGCGGTGTCCGGCGGCACGATGAAGGAGGCGTGCCCCTTGGAGCCGAGCTCGGCGTCGACGACCGCGACCACGACGTGGACGTTGGCGATGCCGCCGTTGGTCGCCCAGGTCTTGGTGCCGTTGAGCACCCATTCGTCCTTGGCCTGGTCGTACACGGCACGCGTACGCATCGAGCCGACGTCGGAGCCGGCGTCGGGCTCGGAGGAGCAGAAGGCGGCGACCTTCACATCGTTCGCGTCGCCGTACATCTGCGGGATCCAGGTGCCGATCTGCTCCTCGGTCCCGTTGGCGAGGACGCCGACGGCCGCCAGGCCCGTACCGACGATCGACAGGGCGATGCCCGCGTCGCCCCAGAAAAGCTCCTCCATCGCCATCGGGATGCCGAGGCCCGTCGGGTCGAAGAACTGCTGCGCGTAGAAGTCGAGGGAGTAGATTCCTACCTTGGCGGCCTCCTGGATGACGGGCCAGGGCGTTTCCTCACGTTCGTCCCACTCCGAAGCTGCCGGACGGATCACATCCGCGGCGAAGCCGTGAAGCCAGTCACGGACCTGCTTCTGGTCGTCGTTGAGATCGAGCGTGAACTCGGCCATGTTCCCCTCCACGTACTGCCGTCAAAACAGATCGTTACTTGCGGTAACCACAGTCTGTTACCGACAAGTAGCCTCTGTCAACCGCTCAGGCGGCGATCCACACAGCGCTGGGCAGGGTGTTACGTTGCGCAGGCAGGACGGACATGCACGGTCAGGGGTGGGAGAAACGACATGGAGACCACACGACAGGCCGAGCGCCAGCGGTCCGCGGCCGAACGCCGCCGCCGCGAGCTGCTCGAGGCCGCCGACCGCGTGGTGCTCAGGGACGGCCCCGGGGCCTCGATGAACGCCATCGCGGCAGAGGCCGGCATCACCAAGCCCATCCTCTACCGGCACTTCGGCGACAAGGGCGGCCTCTACCGCGCCCTCGCCAAGCGGCACACCGACGCGCTGCTGAGCGCCCTGCGGGCCGCGCTCGACGCCCCCGCCGACCGCCGCGCCCGCGTCGAGGCGACGCTCGACACCTACCTCGCGGCGATCGAGGCCCGCCCTCAGGTCTACCGCTTCCTGATGCACCCGTCCGACGACGCGGCGCCCTCCTCCGAGCAGGGCTTCGACGTGGGGCGGCACTCCGCCCCACTGCTGCGCCGGCTCGGCGAGGAACTCGCGACGGTCATCGCGGAGCGGGTGGACCTCGGCCCCGACAGCCAGGAGATGGCCCGGATCTGGGGCCACGGCATCGTCGGCATGATGCACGCGGCGGGCGACTGGTGGCTGGGGGAACGCCCCTGCTCGCGCGAGCAGTTGGTGCGGAGTCTGGCCGATCTGCTCTGGGGCAGGCTGGCCGCGGCGGGCGACCGCCCCGGCGGTCCCGGGTTCTGACCCCGGCGGCCCTCAGCCGGTGCGCCCCCAGGGCGCCCGGCGGGCCGCGCGCAGCGCGCGTGCCTTGCGCAGCCCGGTCAGCCGGTCCGTGTAGACGGCCCCGTCGAGATGGTCGCACTCGTGCTGGAGGCAACGGGCGAAGAAACCCGTCCCGCTGATCCGCACCGGCTCCCCGTCGGCCGTCACACCCTCGACCACGGCCTGGTCGAAGCGCGGGGTTCCGGCCTCGATGCCCGGGAGCGACAGGCAGCCCTCGGAGCCGCGCACGGTGATGCCGTCGGCCTCGACGAGCGTGGGGTTGACCACGTGTCCGAGATGACGGACGTCCTCGTCGTCGGGGCAGTCGAAGACGAACACCCGGAGCGGCACACCGACCTGGTTGGCGGCGAGGCCGACACCCTGCGCCTCGTACATCGTGGCGAACATGTCCTCGATCAGCCGGGCGAGCGACGGACCGAAGTCCGTGACCGGCTCGCAGGGGGCGTGGAGCACCGGGTCGCCGAGCAGGCTCATGGTCCGGACGAGGCCGGAACTGCCGGGGATGGGGCGGTTTCGCATGACGGTCATCGTACGTTCCGCGGCAACGCCCCCTACCGGCCGCGACGGGCTCACCGCCACAGCGACCTGCGACACTTCAGGCCGCACGGTCCGGTGCGCACGAGGAGAACAGAGGCGGGTGCCGCGATGAGCCTTCAGGATCTCGGCCTCACGGCGGACGACGACACGGTGTACCAGACGCTGACAGCGCTGCCTTCGCCCGGCTACGAAGAGCCGGCCGGTGCGGTCGGCCTGCCGGAGCAGCGCACCGGCGCCGCGCTGCGCACCCTGACCGAACGCGGGCTGGTCCTCCGGGCGGCCGACGGGCAACGCTATGCGGCCGCGCCTCCGGCCGTCGCCCTGGGCGTCGAGCTCGCGGACCGTCGCGAGCGCGCATGCCGGCGATGACGTCGCAGTCGCACCAGGCACAGCCTTGCCCCGTGTCGTATCTCCGACATGGCGGAAACGTGACGGGCCGACGCCACGAGGCGGCGTACCGAGGCCCCCTCGGGCCCCGGCCTCGGGGGGTCCTCGGCGTGAAATGACGAGGTGACGCTGCTCCTGATCCCGTACAACCGCCCTGACCTGTATGTTTGCCAGACAGATGAAGTGGTGTTAGTTCGCGCGTGTCTCGTTCCACTGTCGGGACGGTGCCGCCGTGCCTCCGCCGCGCCGGACATCGATAGGCTGGGCGCGGACCGATGCAAGGAGGATCTAGGACGATGGCAGGCAACACGGAGCCGTTGTCGCCGCGGGCCAAGCTGGCCGTGACGGCGGGCAAGGCCGCTGCGGCGGTGTCGCGAGCGGCCGGGCGAGGCAGCGGATCGGTGATCGGCGGCCGGGTGGCGCTCAAGCTCGACCCCGACCTGCTGGGGCGGCTGGCGCAGCACCTGGACGTGATCCTCGTGTCGGCGACGAACGGCAAGACGACCACGACCCGGCTGATCGCCGAGGCACTGCGGGCCGCGGGCCCGGTCGTGTCGAACGCGCTGGGCGCCAACATGCCCGCGGGCATCACCTCGGCCCTGGCCGGCGGCTCGGACGCGCAGTACGGCGTGATCGAGGTCGACGAGAAGTACCTCGCCGGCGTCGCCCGCGACACGACGCCCAAGGTGATCGCGCTGCTCAACCTCTCGCGCGACCAGTTGGACCGGGCCGCTGAGACCCGGATGCTGGCCGAGAAGTGGCGGGAGGGACTGTCCGGCTCGAAGGCCGTGATCGTGGCCAACGCCGACGACCCGCTGATCGTCTGGGCGGCCTCCTCCTCACCCAACGTGGTGTGGGTCGCGGCCGGCCAGGCGTGGAAGGACGACGCCTGGTCCTGCCCGTCCTGCGGCGGCGTCATGCAGCGCCCCGGCGACGACTGGTTCTGCGGCGAGTGCGGCTTCCGCCGCCCGCCGCCCAGCTGGGTCCTGCACGGTGACTACGTGCTCGACCCGCACGGATCGGCGTGGCCGATCCATCTCCAGCTGCCCGGCCGCGCCAACAAGGCCAACGCCACCAGCTCGGCCGCCGTGGCCGCCGTGTTCGGGGTGCCGCCGCAGGTCGCCCTGGAGCGGATGTACCAGGTGCAGGCCGTCGCGGGCCGCTACGACGTGGTCACCTTCCTCGGCCGCGAGCTCCGGCTCCTGCTGGCGAAGAACCCGGCGGGCTGGCTGGAGACGTTCTCCCTGATCGACCCGCCGCCCACCCCGGTGATCCTTTCCGTGAACGCCCGCGGCGCGGACGGTACGGACACCTCGTGGCTGTGGGACGTGGACTACACCCAGCTCGCGGGCCACCCGATCTTCGTGCTCGGCGACCGGAAGCTGGACCTCGCGGTCCGCCTCGAAGTGGCCGGTCTCGACTTCCGGGTGTGCGAGAACCTCGACGAGGCAGTCCAGCAGGCACCGCCCGGACGCATCGAGGTCATCGCCAACTACACCGCCTTCCAGGATCTGCGCCGTCGTGTCGGCAACTGACCCCGGCCCCGGGCCCCTCAGGAGAGGACGAAGCATGAGCAACAACAGCCTGCGGCTGGTGTGGGTCTACCCGGACCTGCTGAGCACCTACGGCGACCAGGGCAACGCCCTCGTCGTGGAGCGCCGGGCCCGTCAGCGCGGCCTCGACGTGTCGCGCGTCGACGTGCGCAGCGACCAGCCGGTCCCCACGTCCGGGGACATCTATCTGATCGGCGGCGGTGAGGACCGGCCTCAGCGGCTCGCGGCGGAGCGGCTGCGCCGCGACGGCGGCCTCAGCCGGGCCGCGTCCAACGGCGCGATCATCTTCTCGGTCTGTGCGGGCTACCAGATCCTCGGCCACGAGTTCGTCAACGACCTCGGTGAGCGCGAGCAGGGTCTCGGGCTGCTCGACGTGGTCTCCACCCGCGGCGAGGGGGCCCGGTGCGTCGGCGACGTGCTCGGGGACATCGACCCGCGCCTCGGGCTGCCGCCGCTGACCGGCTTCGAGAACCACCAGGGCGTCACCCATCTCGGGCCGACGGCACGCCCGTTCGCCCAGGTGCGGTTCGGCCGCGGCAACGGCACGGGCGACGGGACCGAGGGCGCGTACAACGACACCGTCTTCGGCACGTACATGCACGGGCCCGTGATGGCGCGCAACCCGCTCATCGCGGATCTGCTGCTGAAGCTGGCCCTCGACGTGAACGCGCTGCCGCCCACCGACGACCGCTGGTACGAGGCGCTGCGCGCCGAGCGGATCGCCGCGGCTACGCAGCCCGCCTGATGAGGGGTATTTCGCTCAGCTGAGCGGAGTCCAGCAGGCGGACGCCCGGTTCGGTCCCGCCACCCTGCGCCGGTAGGGTGGCGGGGATCCAACCGGACGACGTGGTCCGGTCGTCGGCCCACGTTGCAAAGGTTTCCCGGGCAATGCGAATTGGTGTGCTCACCTCCGGCGGCGACTGCCCCGGCCTCAATGCCGTCATCCGTTCCGTCGTCCACCGCGCTGTGGTCGACCACGGCGACGAGGTCATCGGCTTCCACGACGGGTGGCGGGGCCTCCTCGAGTGCGACTACCGCAAGCTCGACCTCGACGCGGTCGGCGGCATCCTCGCCCGCGGCGGCACGATCCTCGGCTCCTCCCGGGTCCAGCCCGCGCATCTGCGCGGCGGTGTCGAGACTGCCAGGGGCCATGTAGCGGACCTCGGCCTCGACGCGATCATCCCGATCGGCGGCGAGGGCACGCTGAAGGCTGCCAACCTGCTGTCCGAGGCGGGGCTGCCGATCGTCGGCGTACCGAAGACGATCGACAACGACATCGCGTCCACCGACGTGACCTTCGGTTTCGACACCGCTGTCGGCGTGGCGACCGAGGCCCTCGACCGGCTGAAGACGACCGCCGAGTCCCACCAGCGCGTCATGATCGTCGAGGTCATGGGACGCCACACCGGCTGGATCGCCCTGCACTCCGGCATGGCGGCCGGTGCGCACGCCATCGTCGTTCCCGAGCGGCCCTTCGACATCGACGAGCTCACCGAGCTGGTCGGCCGGCGCTTCTCGGCCGGCAAGAAGTTCGCGATCGTCGTGGTCGCCGAGGGCGCGAAGCCGCGTGAGGGCTCCATGGAGTTCGAATCGGGCGTCAAGGACGTCTACGGTCACGAGCGCTTCGCCGGTGTGGCGACGCAGCTCTCAATCGAGCTGGAGCAGCGCCTGGGCAAGGAGGCGCGCCCGGTGATCCTCGGCCACGTGCAGCGCGGCGGCACACCGACCGCGTACGACCGCGTCCTCGCGACCCGCTTCGGCTGGCACGCGGTGGAGGCGGCGCACCGCGGCGAGTTCGGCATGATGACGGCCCTGCGCGGCACGGACATCACGATGGTGCCCCTCGCGGACGCCGTGGAGACCCTGAAGACGGTCCCCGCCGAGCGCTACTCCGAGGCCGAGTGCGTGCTCTGAGACACACCACCGTCTGAGAACCGCCCCCGGCCGCAGTTGAGGCCGGGGGCGGTTCTACTCTGGTCGGGACAACCGGCACGAAACAGGGACGTCCCGACGTTCCCATCGGGAGTGAACAGATGGATCACAGCGGGCACGGCATGAACATGGATCTGCCGCCGTTCACGCTGGGACGCGGGCTCCAGTTCTCCGCGGACCCGTTCTTCCTGATCGGCTGCGTCCTCGCAGTGGTCCTGTACGTGTACGCGGTGCTGCGGCTGCGCAGACGCGGGGACGGCTGGCCGGTCAGCCGGACCGTCTTCTTCGTCGTCGGTGTGCTGACCATCGCGCTGGTGATGTGCACCCGGCTCAACGACTACGGCATGGTCATGTTCAGCGTGCACATGGTGCAGCACATGGTGATCAGCATGCTGTCGCCGATCCTGCTGCTGCTCGGCGCGCCCGTGACCCTCGCACTGCGTGCCCTGCCGGTGGCGGGGCGTGGCAGGAAGGGGCCCCGCGAGCTGCTCCTGATGCTGCTGCACAGCCGCTACATGAAGATCATCACGCATCCCGCGTTCACCATCCCGCTCTTCATCGCCAGCCTGTACGCCCTGTACTTCACCCCGCTCTTCGACTTCCTGATGGGTTCGACGGCCGGGCACCTCGCGATGATGGTGCACTTCCTGGCGGTCGGCCTGGTCTTCTTCTGGCCGATCATGGGCATCGACCCCGGGCCGCACCGCCCGGGCTACCTGATGAGGATGCTGGAGCTGTTCGCCGGGATGCCGTTCCACGCCTTCTTCGGTATCGCGCTGATGATGGCGAGCGAGCCGATGGTGAAGGTCTACGAGAACCCGCCGGCCTCGCTCGGCATCGACGCCCTGTCCGACCAGAACGCGGCGGGCGGCATCGCCTGGGCGTTCAGCGAGATCCCCTCGGTGCTGGTCCTGGTGGCCCTGGTCTTCCAGTGGTACCGCTCGGAACAGCGGACGGCCAAGCGCTCGGACCGTGCCGCGGACCGGGACGGCGACCAGGAGCTCCAGGCGTACAACGCCTATCTCGCCTCCTTGCAGGCGCGCGGACAGTAGCGGTGGAGGGGCCTTCGGGGTGACGATGGCATCCACAGCCTCGAGGAGGGTGCGCGCATGTCCGGATCCACGAAGGCAATGGGAGTGCTCACCGTAGGTGCCCTGGTGGCAGTCACCGCGTACACGGTGGCGCTGGGGAGCAATGGATGGCTCTGGTTCGGCTGGGTGGTGCTGGGGCTGATCACGATGGGAATGGTCGCCACCCGCGAGACCTGAGCCGGACGGGGCAGGGGCGGCCGGATCCGTACACCCGGACGGTGCCGGCTCGCGTCTCGCTCCGCGCGCCTGTCCGGGCCGGACGGGCGCGCGCCTACTGTTCGGGCCACGATGCCGCCGAGACGGCGGCCGGGTCCGAGGAGTTCGTGATGAGGTTTGGCGCAGGAGCGGCCGCGGCCGCGACGGTGAGCCTGCTGGCCGCCGTGCTCGGCGGATGTTCGAACGACGGCGGGGGCGGCGGATCGGCTTCGGCCACGCCGTCCGCGACCGGCGCGGCGGCGTCCGGGACCGTGGCGACCGCGTCGAACCCCCTGGGCACCATCCTGGTGGACGGCGGCGGGCGGACCCTTTACCTCTGGGAGGCGGACACCTCCTCGAAGTCGACGTGCAACGGTGACTGCGCAACGGCCTGGCCGCCCCTGACCGCCACAGCGAAGCCGGTCGCCGGCAAGGGGGTGCAGTCCTCGCTGCTCGGCACGACGACGCGTGACGACGGCCGCAAGGAGATCACCTACAACGGTCACCCGCTGTACCGCTACGCGGGCGACACGAGCGCCGGCGACACGAACGGGCAGGGATCGAACGGATTCGGCGCGGCCTGGTACGTCCTCGACGCCACCGGGAACAAGATCACAAAGGCCCCGCCCTCGCCCTCCTCCTCGAACAACGGAGGGTACTGAGCCGTGCTCGCACTGCTTCCCGCGAGGGCGCGCGTCGCCGTGGCGGTCTCGGTTGCCTGCGCCACCGCCCTGGCCGGCTGCTCCGGCGGCGGTGGCGGCTCCTCGTCCTCCGCCTCCCCCACGCCGCCCAGCGCCTCGCGACCGGCGGGCGGCGCCTTGATCACGATCAAGGACTTCGCGTTCCATCCGGCCGCCCTGACCGTCGCCCCGGGTACGAAGGTCACCGTGATCAACAAGGATGCGGCAACGCATACCGTGACGGCGACCGGTGACGGGGCCTTCGACACCGGCCAGGTGAAGTCGGGGCAAAAGGTCACCTTCGACGCTCCGGCCCGGCCGGGCTCATATCCATACATCTGCACCATCCACCCGACGATGAACGGCTCGCTCACGGTGCGCTGAGAAGGCTCTCCGCGGCGCCCGGCGACCGACCGCCTACACCTTCGCGTACGCCGCGCGGGTCCCCCGGTCGCCGCAACCAAGGCACTCCCGGGGCAGCCTGTTCGTCACTCTCCGACAAGATTGGTACACGGTTGCACTACTCGCGGTGCGGGTGGGCGACCGGCACGGACCCCGGCGCGGAGGCATGGGCCCGCCGCCCCCTCACACGGCTGCCCAGCGGATTCCGCGGTCGGCACGCGAACGACGCACAGCGGGAACACCGGGCCGCCGGAGGCCGGTACGCGGATACACGAGCCTGCCCGGCCATCACCGAACGTGCGCGACGTGAGCGGCGCCCACGACACCCTCGACGACCGCGCGCACGCATTCGCGAACACGCCACGCCCGCCCCGCACACACCCTCGCCCCCGCGCCCGGCAGAGCGTTCACACGGCAGCGGGACCGGCCCCGCCGGCGAACCCCACAGGCGACTCCCGGGGCCATCCGCCACACCACCCGAGGCATCCGTTCGACGTGTGGCCGAGTTAACGCGCTCGTAAGGCAGTTGTGATTTAAGTCTTGACAGGTGCCTATCACCACGCCACCTTGGGAGCGCTCCCACAATCAAGACTTGCACACTCCACTCCCCTCCCTTCTCCCCCAACACCGGGCGGCGAAAGGGGTGTTACGGGGCGCAGCCGCCCCCCGTAACACCCCACGCCACCCGGCCGAGGAAGGCCTTTGTCATGAGCTTGGTGAAGCGCTGTAGACACAGCCGAACCGGAGGGCTCCCGACCCTCCTGGTCGGAGCCCTGGCCCTCGTCACCACCCTGACGGGCGGACCGGCGACCGCGGCCGAGCAGGCCACCTTGCATGAACTCGCCACCGCCCAGGGCAAGTACTTCGGCTCCGCCACCGACAACCCCGAGCTGCCCGATGCCGCCTACGCGGCCGTCCTGGGCTCGGAGTTCGGCCAGATCACCCCCGGCAACTCCATGAAGTGGGACACCACCGAGCCGGCACAGGGCCAGTTCAACTTCACCAAGGGCGATGTGATCACCGACTTCGCCCAGCAGCACGGCCAGACCGTGCGCGGCCACACGCTCGTCTGGCACAGTCAGCTGCCCGGCTGGGTCGGCGCACTGCCGCCGGCCCAGGTCGAGGCCGCCATGACGAACCACGTCACCGAGGAGGCGACGCACTACCGCGGCGCGGTCTCCGCGTGGGACGTGGTGAACGAGCCGTTCAACGAGGACGGGACCTTCCGCACCAGTCCCTTCTACACCGCCATGGGCAGCGACTACATCGCCAAGGCCCTGCGCGCCGCCCATGCCGCGGACCCCGAGGCCAAGCTGTACGTCAACGACTACAACATCGAGGGGCTCGGGGCGAAGAGCGACGCCATGTACGCCCTGGTGAGCGAGCTGCTCGCCGAGGGTGTGCCGCTCGACGGGGTCGGCATGCAGGCGCATCTGGCCGTCCAGTACGGCTTCCCCTACCAGATGCAGGCGAACATGCAGCGGTTCGCCGACCTCGGGCTCGACGTGGCCGTCACCGAACTCGACGTGCGCATGCAGCTGCCCGCCGACAGTGCCAAGACGGCCACGCAGTCCTCGTACTACCGACAGGTGACCGAAGCCTGCCTGGCGGTCGAACGCTGCGTCGGCATCACGGTCTGGGACTACACGGACAAGTACTCCTGGGTCCCGAGCACGTTCCCGGGCCAGGGCGCGGCCAACCTGTACGACGAGAACCTGCTGCCGAAGCCCGCCTACTCCGCCGTGCGCACCGCACTGGGCGGCGACGACGGCGGCGAGGGTGGCGAACCCGGCGCGCTCAAGGCCCAGTACCGCAGCAGCGACTCCTCCTCGGGCGACAACCAGATCAAGCCGGGCCTCCAACTCGTGAACACCGGCGACACGGCGGCCGACCTGTCGGACGTGACGGTCCGTTACTGGTTCACTTCCGACAACGGGGCCTCCACGTACGGCACTTGGTGCGACTGGTCCCCGATCGGCTGCTCCACAGTGACCCACCGCGTCGCCGCCGCGAGCACCCCGAAGGCCGGCGCCGACCACTACCTCGAAGTCGGCTTCACGGGCGGCAGTCTGGCACCGGGCGCCACCACCGGAGAGATCCAGCTGCGGCTCAGCAAGACGGACTGGTCGAACTTCGACGAGTCGGACGACTACAGCCACGGATCCGGTACCTCGTACGCCGACGCCGACAGGATCGCCGTGTACGTCGGCGGCGAGCTGGTCTGGGGCATCGAGCCCTGACCGTCGGCCACGCCGGCCGCTCCCACCCACCGCCTTCCGCTCCCCGCAGCATCACCC
>NZ_JAELVH010000162.1 GCF_019399235.1 Streptomyces poriferorum
CGGCCGGTCGATCCGGAGGTGAAGATCACGTAGGCCAGGGCGGGGCCGGGAACGGTGATGTCGGGCGCCTCGACGGGGTGGGAGGTGAACTTCCAGTCGTCGAGGCCGACGGCCACGGCCTCCGGCTCGTCCGGCTCGCGCTCGCCCGAGCTGTTGAGCTGGAGGACGGCCCGGGCGTCCTCGATGACGACCGCCCGGCGCGCCGCCGGCCACATCGGATCGAGCGGGACGAACGCGCATCCCGCCTGGAGCACGCCGAGCAGCCCCACGACCATGTCGGCGCTGCGGCCCAGGGAGATGCCCACGACCTGCTCGGCCGTGAGCCCGCGCCCGATCAGGTGGTGGGCCAACTGGTTTGCGTAGCCGCTGACCTGACCGTAGGTCAGCGTGCGCTGCCCGTCGACGACCGCGACGGCGTCGGGTCGCTTTCGTACTTGCTCGTGGAACATCTCCACGATGGTCGGCCGGTCCCGGACCGCCTCGGTGTCGTTCCACCGGACCAGGTCCTCGATCCGTTCCGCGAGGCCGCATGGGCCGATGGTCCCCAGCGGCCGGTCGGGGAAGTCGGCGAGGTCGTCGAGGGCGGCCTGGGCATCGGCCGGGGAGACGCCTTCCGGGACGGTGATGGTGCGCCCCGCCGCGTCGGTCTCCCATCCGGCGGCCCCGGAACCGCCGTTGGCGGCCCATCCGAGGACATCGGCGAACAGGGTGCCGGGAGTGAGGTCCATCCCGTCAGGGCTCTGTCGCGCCGCCCAGTAGGCCAGACCGATGGCACACGCGGTGACGAGGGTCCCGTCGCCGTGATCACCGGTTCTCCGGCGCAGGCCGGCCAGGCTTTCTTCGGAGAGAGTTGCGAGACGAGCGCCCGGTTCCATCATCGAAAACTCCGCTTCCCAGCCAACGAGGTGTCCAACTTAGCCTAGCCTAACTAAGGTTCACCTAACTACCTTCACGCCAGGCCTGCCACAGTCGCGCGTATCGGCCCCCCAGGGCCACCAGTTCCTCGTGCGTCCCCTGCTCCACCACCCGCCCCGCGTCGAGCACGGCGATCCGGTCCGCAGCCATCGCCTGGGTCAGCCGGTGCGCCACGAACAGCGTGGTCCGGCCGGCGCACGCGGCGAGCACACCGCGCTCCAGTTCCGCGGCGCCCTCACTCCCGGCCTCCGCCGTGGACTCGTCCAGCACCACCACCGGCGAACCGGCCAGCACCAGCCGCGCCAGGGCGATCTGGGCGACCTTGGTGACGTCGAGGCGTTCACCGCCCTCGCCGACCACGGTCCGCAGCCCCTCCGGCAGCGCCTCGGCCCACACGGCCGCACCGACCGTCCGCAGCGCGTCCGTCAACTCGGCATCGGTGGCCTCCGGCGCGGCAAGCCGCAGATCGTCGGCGAGCGGACCGGAGAACACGTGCGTCTCCTGCGTCAGGATGCTCACCAGCGCCCTGGCCCCGGCCTCGTCGAGATCCGCGAGATCGTTCGGTCCGATCCGCACCGAGCCGGACTGCGGGCTCCCGATGCCCGCGATCAGCGCGGCGAGGGTCGACTTGCCCGCGCCCGTCGCCCCGACCAGGGCCAGTGAACCGCCGGCCGGAATCGTCAGGCTGACGTCCCTCAGAACCGGGTCCTCGGCGTCGGGATAGCTGAACGTCAGCCCCTCCACCGTCACCCGGTACGGAGCAGCGTCCGCGGGCGCCACGGTGGAGTCGCCCACCAGGCGGTCCTCCGCGTCCTCCCCCAGCACCCCGACCAGCCGGGTCAGGCTCGCGCCCGACTTCTGCGCCTCGTCGAACGTGAACATGATGGCGCCGAGCGGCGTGAACAGCCGGTGGAACATCAGCGGGGCGGCCGAGACCTCACCGAGGGTGGCGGCGTCGCCTTCCAGCAGGGCGTAGCCGACCAGGAGGATCAGGACGAGCCCGATGAACTCGGCGCGGTTCTCCCGGCCGACGAAGCGGCCGAAGAACCGGAACACCTCGATGCCGAACTCGCGCACCCGCCACGACTCGGCCGTGACCTTCTCGCGGAACGCGCCCTCCAGGCGGTACGCCCGGACCGTGTCGATCCCGTTCAGGCCGCTGATCAGCGCCTGGGCCCGGTCGGCCTGAGCCGCCCGCTGCTTCCGGTAGAGCGGCGCGGACCGGGGAAGGTACCAGCGCAGCGCCAGGGCGTACGCGGGGAGCGCACCGGCGCCCGCCAGGCCGAGCCGCCAGTCCAGCCCGAACATGCCGGCCGTCGCGATGGCGACGAGCACGCCGGCCGAGAACACGGTGGGCACGGCGGACCGGATGCCGCGGGACAGCACGGCGACATCGTCACCCACCCGGGACAGCACATCTCCCCGGCCGACCTGCTCGATCCTGGCGCTGGGCATCCCCAGCACCGCCCGGACGGCGCGTTCGCGCAGCCGGGCCAGCAGATCCGCGCCGAGCCGCCCGATCAGGTACGTCGACGCCGCGGTGGCCGCCGCTCCGAGAAGCGCGGCGGCGACCATCAGCACGCCGATCCGGACGAGGAGGGAACGGGGTTCGCCGTCGACCACCCCGTCGACCACCTGGCCGAGCAGGAGCACCGGAAGCACCTGGAGCGCGGCCCCGGCCACCGTGGTGAGCACGGTGGCCGAGGCCAGCCACGGAACCTCGCGGCAGTGCGCGGTGACCCACCGGGTCGCCTCGCCTCCGGTGGCCGTGCGCAGCTTTGCCGGGGCGGCGCGGGTGCCGGTGGCGCTCACGCGCGAACCGGGGCGGGCCGGCCGTGGTTGCCGGACGACGTCACTGCTCGGCCGACTTCACGAGCTCGTCGATCGCGTACGGCATCGACAGCAGCGTGCCCTGGGAGATGGCCGCACCGACCGCCGGACCCTCGCTGTCGAGCAGGTACGACACCCGGCCGTCCTTGACGGCCTTCAGGTTGCTGAACAGTTCGGACTTCTTGAGGGCTTCCTGGTCGGCCTTGTCGTTGATGACGAAGATGCGGTCGACGTCGACGAGGTCCATACGCTCGGGCGAGAGCACGGTGTAGAACTTGCCGCCCGCGATCTTGTCGATCTCCGTCGCGCCCTTGTAGCCGATGCCCGTCACCAGGCGTCCGCGTACGTCCGTGGTGGTGAACGGCGCCACGGACTTCTCGTACCAGGACAGCGCGACACCGGTCTGCTTCGCGAACTCCGGGTGGGCCTTGGCGGCGGCGTCGAGCTGCGCCTGAACGCCCTTCACCATCGCGGCGCCCTCGGTCTCCTTGCCGAGCGCCTTGGCGATGTGGAGCGCGTTGTCCTGCCAGGGCGCGCTGAAGGGCTCCTTCTCCGCCTTGGTGCGGCCCACCGTCGGGGCGATCTTGGAGAGCTTGTCGTACGCGGCCTGGTCGACCTCCGAGTAGACCGCGATGATCAGGTCCGGCCGAAGGGCGGCGATCTTCTCGTAGTTGGGGCCCGCGTCACCGTTCTTCATGATGACCTCGGGGCGGGCGTCGCCCCACTTGTCCTTCACCCACGGCCACTGGGTGTTGATGTCGGGGGTCTTGCCGGCGGGGTTCGGGTACTGGTCGACCATGCCGACCGGCTTGATGCCGAACGCCAGGATGGTCTGGTCGTCCGTGTAGCCGACGGAGACGACCCGTTCGGGCGCCTTGGTGATCTCGGTGGATCCGAACGCGTGCTCCACGGTGACCGGGAACGCCCCTGCGGCGGCCGGGGCCTTGTCGCTCGCCTTGTCCGTCTCGTCCTTCGAGTCGGAACCGCATCCCGCCAGGAGGCCGATGCCGAGGGTGGCGGCGGAGACCGTCGCCGCCAGCCGCTGCCAGGGCTTGGTGAGCATCGTTCTGTGGAGGAGCATCCGGATTCCCTTGCGTTCGCACTGTCCAATGGGCCCTGTGTAAGGGCAGCCAAACCTTACCCCGATGGGGTGAGGTTAGCCTAGCCTAACTTTTGTATTTCCTTTGCTCAAAACCTAGTTGAGCGATACATGCGTCCGGCCGATCGGCACGATGAGCGGCCGGTCGCCGACCGGATCGTCGATCACCATGGCCCGCAGCCCGAACGCCTCCTCGAGCAGCCCGGCGGTGATCACGTCGCGGGGGTGTCCCTGCGCCAGGATCGCGCCTTCGCGCATCACGATGAGGTTGTCGCTGTAGCGGGTGGCCAGGTTGAGGTCGTGCAGCACCATGACCACGGTGCATCCCGACTCGTGCAGGTCGTCGACCAGGTCGAGCACGTCGATCGCGTGCGCCAGGTCCAGGTAGGTGGTCGGCTCGTCCAGCAGCAGCAGATCGGTGCCCTGGGCCAGCGTCATCGATATCCAGACGCGCTGGCGCTGTCCGCCCGACAGCGAGTCGACGGGACGGTCCGCCAGCTCGGACACCCCGGTCATGGCCAGCGCGGACGCCACCACGTCGGCGTCGTCCGACGACCACTGCCGCAGCCAGCTCTGGTGCGGATGCCGCCCGCGGGCGACCAGGTCGGCCACCGTCAGCCCTTCCGGGGCGACGGGGGCCTGCGGCAGCAGGCCGAGCTTCTTCGCCACATCCCTGGTCCTGAGCCCGGCGATGTCCTCGCCGTCCAGGACGACCGCGCCCTTGACGGGCTTGAGCAGGCGGGTCAGCGTGCGCAACAGCGTGGATTTCCCACAGCCGTTGGGCCCGATGATCGTGGTGATCACGCCCGGCGGGATCGCGACGTCCAGCTCGTCGATGACGGTCCGTCCGCCGTACCCGACCGTGATGCCCCTGGCCGCCAGCCGGGCGGCGTCCCTGCCCTCCGACTCGACCTCGGTGGTGGTTTGGTGAACGGCCACAGGCCCCCCATTCTCCGGGTAGTCCGACTCGTCTTTCATCTATCTGAGATTCGCCCGTACCAGCAGATACACCAGGAAGGGGCCGCCGATCGCGGCGGTGACCACCCCGACCGGGAGGCCGATCGGCAGCACCGAGCGCGCCACCAGGTCGGATCCTGTCAGCAGCAGCGCACCGGTCAGTCCGGAGGCCACCATCGGCGGTGTCGGACACCTCGCCAGACGCATCGCCACCTGCGGCGCCACCAGCGCGACGAACGGGACCGGGCCGGCCGCACTCACCGCGACCGCGGCCAGCAGAACCGCACACAGCAGCAGAAGGGCCCGCACTCTCGTGTACCGGACGCCGAGGCCCGCGGCGACCTCGTCACCGAGGTGCATCGGCTTGAACTGGAACGCGACGCAGGCGACGACGGCCATCAGTGCGAGCGAGCACCACAGTGCCACCCGGACCTCGTCCCACGACCGGTTGTCCAGCGAGCCGACGAGCCACGCCTGGGCCCGCGCCACATCCCTGATGTCCGCCGAGACCAGCAGCCAGGTCGTGACCGCCTCCGTCATGGCGCTCACCGAAATGCCGATGAGGATGAGCCGGAAGCCGTCGATGCCCCGCCGCCACGCGAGGAAGTACACCAGCAGCCCCGCTCCGAGGCCGCCGGCGAGCGCCGCCACGGTGAGCCCCACGGAGCTGACGACCGCCGCGGCGATCCCGCCCGACACCGTCACCAGGAACACCGCGACCATGCCGGCACCCCCGGTGATCCCGAGAACGTCCGGGCTGGCCAGTGGATTTCGTGCGACGGACTGGGTGATAGCCCCGGACACCCCGAGCGCGACCCCCACCACGAGTCCGGCCAGCGCCCGCGGCATCCGCAGGTCCATGACCACGAACTCGTCGACCTGCTCGCCCCGGCCGAAGAGCGTGGCGATCACCCGGGAGAGGCCGATGGGGAAGTCCCCGACACTGATGGAGAGGCAGAACACGAGGAAGCCCGCGGCCGCGAGCAGTAGCGTGACCAGCACGAGCCAGGGCCGCCATACGAACGACATCTGACCGATGCGCACGCCCGGCACCGGCGAAGGCTTCGTCTCTGTCACGTTCATGCGCTCCTGAACTTTCCGCGCCAGACCAGACCCGCGAAGAACGGGGCGCCGAGAAGGGCGACGACGATACCCGCGTCCAACTCGCCCGGCCGCACCACCAGTCGGCCCACGATGTCGCAGACCAGGAGGACCACCGCGCCGAGGAGACCCGCGTACGGCACCAGCCACCGGTAGTCGGGCCCGGTCAGATAGCGGGCCACATGAGCGACCATGAGCCCGAGGAAGGCGATGGGACCGCACGCCGCCGTCGCCGCGCCCGCCAGCAGCGTGATGGCGACAATGCCGACCGTCCGGCTCAGCGCGATGTTCACTCCGAGTCCCCGGGCCACGTCGTCGCCCAGGTTCAGCAGGTTGAGGGAGGGCAGCATGGTGAGCGCCAGCACCAGCCCTGCCACGACGAACCCCGTCACGGGCCAGATCACTTCGAAGCCGACGCCTGCCACGGAACCCGCGTTCCAGAACCGCAGTGCGTTCAGCGACTTCTGGTCCGACAGCGCGACCGCGGTCGTCATGGCCGCGAGGAACACGGTGATCCCCTGACCGGCCAGTGCCAGGGTCAGGGGATTCCCCGCTCCTCTGCCGATGCTCGCCAGCCCGAACACGACGACACCGGCGACCGCCGCCCCGAGGAAGGCGAACCAGACGTACTGGAACGGATCGGTGAACCCGAACACGGCGATCACCGACACCACCGCGAACGAGGCGCCCGCGTTCACTCCCAGCAGGCCCGTGTCCGCGATCGGGTTGCGCGTGTAGCCCTGGATCAGCGAGCCGCCGACGCCCAGGGCGATGCCCGCCACCACGGCGAGCACTGTCCGGGGCACCCGCACGGTCTGCACGATGAGCCGGATCTCGGTGAGCCGCTGGTCGGATTCCGGCGCCGCGAACAGCCCGTGCCACACCTCTGCGGGACTCAGCGCCCGCGCACCCACGGCCAGGGAAACCGCTCCGGCGACCACGAGGATCACCAGGAGCGTGCCCAGCCCCACGACCCGCCTCCGGCGGGCCGTCGTCGTGCCCCTGGACGCGGGGCGCTCCACTGCAGTCGTGCTCATGTCGGCGTACGTTATCCCTTTGATCCACTCGGAGGCGCGGCGGTCCGGACCCTGGCGACGGCGCTAGCGGGCCGTGCCACCGGTGGCGTTGGCAACCGGTTCGGCGCAGCGGACCAGCAGCGAGTCCAGGATCTCTCCGACCCGTATCGCGGTGTTGGACAGCAGCGCCGAGGTGATGCCGTGCGTGTGCTCGGTGCCGCCCTGGAGGTAGATGCCGCAGCGCAGGCCGGAGTCCGTCGAGATGCGGTAGTCGCGCTCGACGCGGAGCCGGCCCTGCTCGTCCCGCAGGCAACGGTCCGCCACGTCGCCCAGCAATCCGGCAGGGTCGGCGGGGCTGTAACCGGTGGCGAGCACGACCACGTCGGCGTCCAGGAGCGTCTCCTCGCCCGTGACGAGGGATCTCACCGTGGCGCGGACATGGTCCGGCGTCTCCTTGACCTCTTCGAGGCGCGACACGTTGAGGAAGCGCAGCCGCTCTGCGCCGAGCACCTTCTCCTGGTACATCTGGCGGTAGAGGTCATCGATCAGGTCGATGTCCACCACGGAGTAGTTGGTGTTGCCGTGGTAGTCCATGAGTCTGCGCTTGACGCCCTCGGGCGCGGCGAAGTACTCGTCGACCGCGCCGGGGTCGAAGATCTTGTTGGCGAAGCTGCTGTCGTCGGCGGGGCTGTAGCCGTAGCGGGAGAAGACCGCGCAGACCTCGGCCCCGGGAAAGCGCCTGTGCAGGTAGGCGACGTTCTCGGCGGCACTCTGCCCGGCACCGACGACCACGAACCGTGAGGGCGAGGTGCCCTCCAACGTGTCGACCTTCGCCAGCAGTTCGGAGTTGTGCCAGACACGGTCGCCGCGTTCCACCCCCTCCGGCACGAGGGGGCGCAGTCCGGTGCCTATGACGAGGTTGCGGGCCCGGTGCACGGTGAGCCCCTCGCCCGACCGGACCGTCACGTCCATGTACTCCACGGCACCGCCGACGAGGACGGGCGTGACGCCGACGACCTCGTGGTCGTAGGAGACCATGCTGTCGACCTGCGCGGCGGCCCACTCGAAGTAGTCGTGGAACTCCACCCGCAGCGGGAAGAGGTTCTTGTGGTTGATGAAGTCGACCAGCCGCCCCTTGCTCTGCAGATAGCAGAGAAAGCTGAACTCGCTGGACGGGTTCCGGAGCGTCACCAGGTCCTTGAGGAAGGAGACCTGCATGGTCGCGTCATCGATGAGCATGCCGCGGTGCCAGCCGAACTGTGGCTGCTGCTCGAAGAAATGAGCGCTGAACGCCTCCTGGGTACCGCCCCTTGCGTTGTGCTCACTGATCGCGATCGCCATGGCCACATTGGACGGCCCGAAGCCGATGCCAATGAGGTCGTGGACCGGTGGTGCGTCGCCAGGACGAACCTGTGACATGTCACTCCCATCGTGCGGGGAAGCCGCCTGTCAGGCGTGGGGAACGTGCGATAGACGGGCACGCCGAGGGAGCGACCCGGTGAAACTTAGGTGAGCCTAAGCTAATCTTGCGACGCTGTCGATAGAGCGAAGCCGGCCAACCGGCACCACCGGGCCGGTCAACTCGTGCACGGTACCCGCCCATTGCGAGATTAGGTAAGGCTTGCTTTACTGACTGTCGCTTCATCCCTACGCTGAGGAGGAACCCCTATGCGGGTCGTCATGTTCGGTTACCAGACCTGGGGGCACCGCACCCTGCAAGCCCTCCTGGACTCCGAGCACGACGTGGTGCTGGTCGTGACCCACCCCAAGAGCGAGCATGCGTACGAGAAGATCTGGAGCGACTCCGTCGCCGAGCTCGCCGAGGACCACGGCGTTCCGGTGCTGATCCGCAACCGCCCCGACGACGACGAACTGTTCGAGCGCCTCAAGGAGGCCGAGCCGGACATCATCGTGGCCAACAACTGGCGGACCTGGATCCCTCCGCGCATCTTCGCCCTCCCCCGCCGCGGCACGCTGAACATCCATGACTCGCTGCTGCCGAAGTACGCCGGCTTCTCGCCCCTGATCTGGGCCCTGATCAACGGCGAGCGCGAAGTGGGCGTCACCGCGCACATGATGAACGACGAGCTCGACGCCGGCGACATCGTCCGGCAGGAGGCGGTTGTGGTCGGACCGGCGGACACCGCCACCGATCTCTTCCACAAGACCGTCGACCTCATCGCCCCGGTCACCACCGGCGCACTCGACCTCATCGCCGGCGGGCAGACGGAGTTCACCAAGCAGGACCGCTCCCGGGCCAGCTTCTTCCACAAGCGCTCCGCCGAGGACATCCGCATCGACTGGACCTGGCCGGCGCAGGACCTCGAACGCCTGGTGCGCGCCCAGTCCGAGCCGTACCCCAGCGCCTACGCCTTCCACCGGGGCAAGCGCCTGGAGATCCTCGCCGCCGTGGTGTCCGAGGGCCGCTACGGCGGAACGCCCGGCCGCATCTTCTACCGCGAGGGGGACGGCGTGGTGATCGTCGCCGGCGCGGACGCCCGCACGGGCCGCAACCACGGCCTGGCGGTGACACGCGTCCGCACCGAGGACGGCCGGGAGATGCCCGCGACGGAGTACTTCACCTCGATGGGCGGATACCTGACCAGCCGCCCCTGACCCACGGGGTCACGCAATCCCCAGCGCGGACCGCACCTGCCGCGAGCGGAGCCGTGGCGGAGCTCCTCCGGGAGCCCGCCACGCTCTTCGCACGGCGCGGGTCGCCCTGCTCGGCCGGCCCGACCGGCTGCGGAGCGGGCCGGATCGAGGGCGTCGAGTGGCGGGACCGCTCATCATGATCCGCCCCAAGACCCGCCTCACGACCCGCCTCTCGCGCCCGTCGGCGAGAGCACACGCCGCGTCTCCTCGGCGTCGGGGACCGAGACCGCCAGCCTGCTGAGCGGTGAGCTGCGGTGCAGTTCCACACACAGCACCGGGCCACCCGACCGCACGAGTGTGAAGTCCTGGCCGTCGCGGTGCCTCCGGATGCCCGCGCACAGTCTGCCGGGAACGCAGGTGCCGCTTTCGCGTTCACCGCGCAGCGCGCGCCACCAGTCGGGCTCGACGTACACGTGGCGCAGCGCGGCCCCGGGCACCCGCACATCGCGGTGGCGGGCCACCGCCTTCTCCCACCACGACAGCCTTACGACGATGTCCGTGCCCTCGATCAGCACGCGCGCCATGGCTCCGCCCTCCTGGCCGGCTTCCTGTCCTTTCGGCGGCTCACTCGGCCGGTTCGACCCGGACCAGCCGCAGATCCCCGCGGTACCGGTCCTGGAGGAGTCGCGCCCCGTCCCCGAGCGCGGTGGCCGTGCTCTCGTCGTAACGGCGGTAGTGCGCGCGGCCCAGGGCGTCCACCCGGTCGTGCCAGGAGGCGTCCGCCATCGCGCGCGGTGTGCGGCTCCCGGCGTGGGACAGCTCCCGGGCCGCGGACACCGCGAGGCCGGCCTTGATGCGCACCGACAGCAACAAGCAGAGTGTCAGCAGCCGGTACAGCGGCGAGGGGGTGTTCCGGAGCCGGATTCCGGCTTCCTCGGCGTACGTACGCCCGTACTCCTCCAGCAGACGCTCGACTCTCGCCGGCGGGGACATGGGGCACCTCCCGCGCATGACACACGATGGTGCGGCTCGGCCCGTGCCGTCCACCGCATGTCGCTGTTCGCCGCCGCGCCGACTGGTGTGCCGGGCCGGCGACCAGCCCCCCATTCTACTCGTCCGGGTGCGGGCGGGCCGTTGCGCGCACCCGGTTTCCCCTTGTGCGGGCCGTGCGCCCGGGGTCACCCGAGCGCACGGCCCGATGGGCGTTCGCAGGGCGGCGGTGCCATGTTTCGGACGTGTGCCAGTGGCAACCCGGTTGTACGGCGCCGCCGCATCTGCTCGCCGGTGCGGACCGTGTGCCACTGGGCAGGGAACCCGACGAGTACCAGGAGGAGAACGCCGTGCCGGCAGGATCCAGCCGCAAGCGAGAGCGTCAGTACGAGCACGTGAAGGAGAGCGCCAAGGACCGCGGCGAGCCGGAGAAGCGCGCGAAGGAGATCGCCGCCCGCACCGTCAACAAGGAACGCGCCCGCTCGGGTGAGGCGAAGACGTCGAGCAGGACGTCCACACAGGACCCGAAGTCCGCTTCCCAGCGCGGCGGGGAGCGCTCGCACAAGGGTGCCCAGGGACGTACCAGGGACCAGTTGTACGAAGAGGCCAGAAGGAAGAACATCGAGGGCCGCTCGACGATGAACAAGGAGCAGCTCCGCAAAGCGGTCAGCCGCTGAACCTCCGGGCCTCGCCCGCCGGCCACAGGGCCGTGACCGGCCTTGCGGCCCCTCTCGGCCGACGGCCCGCAGGGCGGGCAGGAGCTCTTCGCGTGCCCACCGGATGAAGGGCCGCTGGTGCGCACCGCCGATCTGCACGAGTGCGATCTCGGTGAACCCGGCATCGGTGAAGGCGCGTACCGCTTCGACGAACTCCTCGACGTCGTCCCCGCAGGGAACCGACCGCACCATGTCCTCGGGCCGGACGTGCTGGGTGAGGGGCTGACCGGTCGCGAGGGCGGCCACGTCGGCACCGACCCGCGCGGCGCTCTCGGCGGCCTCGGCCCGCCGGCGCAGGATCTCCTCCGCGAGTTCACGCATGTCGCTGCGCGGCTGGGTGGCGAACTCCATTTGCTGAAGATGGAGTTCGGACTCGAAGGCCGAGTAGCCCGCCGCCCGTTTCTCGGCGAGGGCCGGCGCCGCCGTCGACAGCGCCCGGGGCTCACCGCTGTGCGCGTCGACGAGCAGCAGTTCCTCCTCCACTCCCACTGTCCGCACCATCGCGTCCTCTCAGCCGGACGCCGTCGGCCGCACCGTGTGATGCGCCTGTGTACCGTGCGCGTGGCGCGCGCGTGCGCGCCGTCGCATCCCGACGCCGTCCCGCGTCGCCCGTGCTTCGTTCAAGCTTCCCGCGCAACGGCGTGAGACACCTCCGGGGCTCCCTCGCTGCGCCGTTCGAGCGGCGCGCGGTTGCGGGCGCCCCGGCACGGCCGCAGGCTGCCGGAGACCGGGCGGGCGCGCGAATGACCCGCCGCTACGCGGGGAATCCGGAGGCTCCGGTCCCGGAGAAGCGGGATCGAAGCACTCCGCACCGACACAGACAGGACGGACGAGGCCGATGACTGAGCACGATGTGAGCAGGCGGAAGGTACTGGCCATCGTCACCAACTACGGAGTGGAGCAGGACGAGCTCGTCGTTCCGGTCGACCACCTGCGTGGATGGGGCGCCCAGGTCGATGTCGCGGCGATGACGAAGGGCCCCGTCGAGACCCTCGTCGGCGACAGGGAACCCGGCAGGACGCTGGACCCCGACCTCACGCTGGACGACGTCGATCCGGCGGCGTACGACCTTCTCCTGGTACCGGGCGGGACGCTGAACGCCGACACGCTGCGCACGCAGAGCTCCGCGGACCGGATCGTGCGCGCGTTCACGGGATCCGGCCGCCCCGTCGCGGCCATCTGCCACGGGCCCTGGGTGCTGGTGGAGGCGGGGGCAGTCGCGGGCAAGCGGCTCACCTCCTACGCCTCACTGCAGACCGACATCCGCAACGCGGGCGGCGACTGGGCAGATCTGCCGGTCGTCACGGACGATTCGGGCGGCTGGACGCTCATCACCTCAAGGAACCCTGGCGATCTGGAGCCATTCATCCGGGAGATCGACGCGGCGCTCGCCGTCCCCGGTCCCTCCGGCACCTGACCGCGGGACTGACCCCCGCGGGGTCCAGCCATCGCCCGGATTCGGGAGCTGTGCGGGATCGGGAACGTTCCTGACCCAGATGGTTACGGAAACGCACGCCCACAGCCGCTCACCGTCGGACACCGCCACTGTCAGCTGCCGGGGATGCTCCACCGCCTGCTCCGGTCGTGAGGTGCTCCTCCGCCGCCAGCACCGCATCGTGCACTCCGGTTCTGCCCAGCAGTACGCACAGCGTGTACGCGGCGTCATCCAGTGCCTGCCGCGCCCGCATGTCGGACGGGGCGTCGGTCAGCCGGGACTGACAGCCGCGGAACTCCTCCAGGACCTCGGCGGTCCGGGCACGGCTCGGCATCAGCCCGATGTACGCGGCCCGGGGCGGCAGGGCGCGAGCCGCCGCCACCGCCCGGTGCAGCGCCCGCTCGACACGCGCCGGCATCGCGACGCCACGTGCGTCGGCGGCCATGGCGGCGGCAAACTCCGCCGAGGTGACACCCGCCGCCCTCGCGGCCGCGCCGAGCACCCGCCCGGCGTCCCGCGCCGAGCACGGAATCGCCGCCATGACCGTGCCGACCGCCCACGCGGCCCTGGGCTCGTCGATGGGGGGCTGCGCTGCGGAAGGCGCTGCCCCGGGCGAGGTGTTCCCTCCGCCGGGCTCGGGGTTGCGCGGAATGCGGGCAGACATCATCAGGGCCGTTTCTCGACGAGGCGACGGAGGGGTTCCGCGACGGAGGGGTTCCGCGACGACCGGGAGGGGGACACGCCGGTCCTCGCACGCCCCCGTGTGCTCATTTCCGAAACATGACATCCGGAGCAGGAGTGCGCCTGTGGACCAGGCCGCTCGGGTGACCCTCCCCGGCCTGGCGGCCCCGTCGACAGCGGCGCGGCTGCGTGCACGGTACGAGGAATGCGCGGTGTACGGGGCGCGGCCCGGGTGCGGCGGGGTTGCGGCCGTGCGCACAGTTGCTGGGGAGAGCCGGCGGCAGGGCCGCACCGGCCGGAGAGGTCCACGGCGGCCTGCCGGAAGGGCGGTGGGCGTTTCCCCTTCGCCTCCGGCGCCCCCACCGAGCGGACGACGGGTCGCAGTCGGGACCCGCTGTCAGCCGCCCTCACCACGCAAGGAGTCTTCGATGCCGGCCCTCGGAACGACGATGCCGGTGACCGGCGCACCCTGCTGGGTGAGTCTGGTGACGCCCGCGCCGCACGCGGCCCGGTCGTTCTACGCGAGGGTGATGGGGTGGGAGTTCCGCGACAGTTCCCTCGGACGCGACTTCTCGCTCGCCGTGGCGGACGGCGAGCCTGTCGCGGGCCTGGGGTACTGCCACGGTCGTGACCTCGCCGCCAACTGGACTCCGTACTTCGCTGTGACGGACGCCGACGAGACCGCGGACCGGGTCAGGGAACGGGGGGCCACACTCGCCGTCGGACCCGCGCGGCTGGGCGATGGGCGTGCCGCGCTCGCGGCAGACCGGGACGGGGCCGCCTTCGGCTTCTGGGAGGGCCCGGCCCTGGCCTGGACCGTGGGGCGGGGCAGTGCTCCCGCGCACCTGGACCTCATGACACGTCATGCCTTCGAGGCGGCCATCTTCTACGCCGGGATCTTCGACTGGGCGAAGCCGAGCGGGGGCTGCACGGTGGAGTACGCGCAGGACCACGTCATGGTCCAGGTCGCCGGACACACCGTCGCCACCCTGCGGGGCGGCGGCGTCGAATCCGCCCCTGACCCGAAGATGCGGCCGAGGTGGGTGGTGGACTTCCAGGTGGAGGACAGCCGGGCTGCCGCGGCGGCGGCCGATGCGGCCGGCGGGCAGTCCTCACCGGCCCCTCCCCCGCTCGGCTGCTCGAAGGACACCTACATCATCCGCGATCCCGGCGGCGCCCTGTTCACCGTCTCGGGGGCCGGCTAGGTGTATTGACCCGGAG
>NZ_JAELVH010000163.1 GCF_019399235.1 Streptomyces poriferorum
GCACCGATCTCGCGGGGGTGGCGCTGCGGGATGTGGAGATCGTGGACGCGCGTCTGGGCGGGGTGCAGATGCACGGTGCGGTGCTGGAGCGGGTCCTGATCAGGGGCGGGAAGATCGATTACCTGAATCTGCGGAAGGCCCGGCTGAAGGACGTGGTGTTCGAGGGGTGTGTCCTGTCGGAGCCGGATTTCGGGGAGGCGCAGCTGACCCGGGTGGAGTTCCGGGACTGTGTGCTGAAGCGGGCCGACTTCAGCGCGGTGCGGATGGATTCGGTGGATCTGCGGACGGTCGCGGAGCTGGACATCGCGCGGGGTGTGGAGCGGCTGGCCGGTGCGGTGATCAGTCCGTCGCAGCTGATGGAGCTGGCTCCGGCGTTCGCGGCGCAGATCGGGGTGCGGGTGGAGGCGTGACGGAGCCCGCCCCGCGGCCCGGTCAGAGGCGGGGGAAGCGGGCCTGGAGGTCCCAGACGGTGGGGTTGTCGGCGAGGCCTTCGTGCATGTCAGCGAGGTCGGCGATCAGGTCGTGCAGGAAGTCGCGGGCCTCGCGGCGCAGCAGGGAGTGGCTGAAGGTGAGGGGGGCTTCCTCGGCGGGCATCCAGTCGGCCTCGACGTCGACCCAGCCGAAGCGGCGCTCGAAGAGCATGCGGTCGGAGGACTCGGTGAAGTCGAGTTCGGCGAACTGGCGGCGATGGGAGCGGTTGCCGCGGGGGTCCTGGTCGATCTGTTCGACGATGTCGCACAGCGCCCAGGCGAAGTCGAGCACCGGTACCCATCCCCAGGCTGTGGATACTTCGCGGTCCTCTTTGGTGTCCGCGAGGTAGACGTCCCCGGAGAACAGATCGTGGCGCAGCGCGTGGACGTCCGCTCGGCGGTAGTCGGTCTGCGGGGGATCGGGGAAGCGTCGGGAGAGGGAGTAGCCGATGTCGAGCACGGTTCGATGGTGTCATGCCCGGCGTGCCGTTCCCGCATCAGTGGAGGCGGGGGCCGGTTGGCTCAGGGCAGCAGGCGTTGTTCCTTGGCGACGGAGACCGCGCCGGCCCGGGTGTCGACGCCGAGTTTGTCGTAGATGCGGCCCAGGTGGGTTTTGACGGTGGCCTCGCTGATGAACAGGGCGCGGGCGATGTCGCGGTTGCCGAGGCCCTGGGAGAGCTGGCCCAGGATGTCGCGTTCGCGGTCGGTGAGGGTGGGCAGGGGGGCGCGCATCCGGGCCATGACGCGGCTGGCGACGGGCGGGGACAGGGTGGTGCGGCCCTGGGCGGCGGAGCGGATCGCGGCGAAGAGTTCCTCGGGGCGCTCGGCCTTCAGCAGGTAGCCGGTGGCGCCCGCCTCGATGGCGCGGGTGATGTCGGCGTCGGTGTCGTACGTGGTCAGGACCAGGACGTGGGCGCCCGCGGTGCCGGCCACGATGCGGCGGGTCGTCTCGACGCCGTCGATGCCCTCGCCCAGCTGGAGGTCCATCAGGACGACGTCGGGGGTGAGCCTGGCGGTCAGGGCGACGGCCTCCTCGCCGCTGCCGGCCTCGCCGACGACCTCGATGTCGGGCTCGCTGCCGAGGAGGGCGAGGAGTCCGGCGCGTACGACGGCGTGGTCGTCGCAGAGCAGGATCCGGACGGGCGGGTGCGAAGTGGTCATGGGGAGTCCTGAGGGCCGGTGGCGGTGGCGGTGGGCGGTTCGCCGGTGAGGGGGACGGCGGCGGTCACCACGGTGCCTTCGCCGGGTGCGGACTCGATGGCCAGGGTGCCGCCGAGCTGCTGAAGCCGGGCGCGCATCGCGGGCAGCCCGTGTCCGCGCACCCCGTCCGGGGTTCCGGGGCGCGGGGCGGGCGTGAAGCCGTGGCCGTTGTCGGCGATGTCGAGGACGGTCCGGTCGTCGAGGTGGGTGAGGGTCAGGGCGGCCTCGGTGGCGCCCGCGTGCTCGGTGACGTTGGCCAGGGCGCCCTGGGCGATCCGCAGCAGGGCGGACTGCACGCGGTCGGGCAGGGCGGTGTGGGGTGTGCCCTCGACGTGGCAGCGGACGGTGAGCCGGCCCTGCGACTGCGCGGTCTCGCGGGTGGCGAGCGCGTGCAGCGCCGCCTCCAGGCCGCCGCCCTCGGCGAGATCGGCGGGGGCCAGGTCGTGGACGAAGCGGCGGGCCTCGGCCAGGTTGCGTTCCGCGATGCCGGTGGCGGTACGGACGTGGCGGCGGGCGGTCGCCGGGTCGGCGTCCCAGGTGCGGTCGGCGGCCTGGAGCAGCATCTGCTGGCTGGACAGCCCCTGCGCGAGGGTGTCGTGGATCTCCATGGAGAGCCGCTGGCGTTCGGCGAGGGTGCCTTCGCGCCGTTCGGTGGCGGCCAGTTCGCGACGGGTGCGGAGCAGGTCGTCGATGAGCTCCGCCTGCGTGGCGGCCTGGCGCCGCATGTGGATGAAGACGGCGGTGGCGACGGCCGCGACGGCGGGCGGGGCGAGGACCAGGTTCGGGTCGAAGCCGTCGGCCAGCCGCAGTTGCGCGGCGACGACGAACAGGGTCAGCAGCGCGACGAGGGCGAGCGCGGCACGCGGTGGCAGGATGCGCAGCCCGGTGTAGAAGAGCGGGACCGCGCACCAGGCGAAGCTCGGCGCGAGGACGACGAGCACCATCCACACGGCGACGAGCACCCCGAGCCAGACGAGGCGGCGCGGCGTCGGGCGGGAGCCGAGGACGGGGCCGAGCACGTACAGGACGGCGAGGGCCACGGACAGGCCGATGATCCACGGGGTGCGCGTCTCACCGGGGTGCCGCAGCAGGAACCGGGTCAGCGAGGCGCCCAGCAGCAGGAAGAACGCGGCGTGCATGAGCAGCGCGAGCCCGCGGGTGCCGGGGTCGCCGACCTGCGCGGTGCCGCGCGGCGACGAGCCCCGCCGCTTCACCTCGTACCCCTGCTCCACCCCGTACCCCTGCTCCTGACCTGCGCGGACCTTCATCGTCACCCCGAACGGGCGTCCCCGCATCAACCGATCGGCCGATGGGGCCGTCAGCCGTCCCGCGCGCGGCGTCGAGCCGGTACGACGACCGTACGGCCCCGGAACCGGCCCAAGGATGGAACACAGAACGCAGAAGCCACGCACCACCTTGCTGAGGAGCCCACCATGAAGAAGATGTCGCTGCGCACCCGTGTCCTGACCGGTGCCGTCGCCGCCGCCGCCCTCGGGGCCGGCACCTTCGGCGCCATGTCCGCGAACGCCTCCGCTCCGGCCGCCGCGCCCGCCACCACCGTCAAGGCGGACACCGCGAACCGCAACCTCCAGCAGTCCACGCACCTGACCGTGGACGCCGCGTCGCAGGCCGCGCAGGCCGCCCTCGACGCCGCGGAGAAGGAGAACCAGCGGGTCGCCGTCTCCGTCGTCGACCGCAACGGCAACACCATCCTGACGCTGCGCGGCGACGGTTCGGGCCCGCAGGCGTACGAGTCCGCCGAGAAGAAGGCGTACACCGCCGTGTCCTGGAACGCCCCGACCTCGGAGCTGGCCGGGCGCCTGGCCCAGGCCCCGAACCTGAAGGACATCCCTGGCACCCTGTTCCTCGCGGGCGGCGCACCGGTGCAGGTCAAGGGCGCTCCGGTGGCGGGCATCGGCGTGGCGGGGGCGCCCAGCGGCGACCTCGACGAGAAGTTCGCCCGGGCCGGCGTCGCCGCCCTCGCCAAGTAGTCCCACCACGCACGGTCGTAACCACCCACGGGAGACGGATATGAACGCCCTCGATCAGCAGCTGCTCGACGCCGCGCGCGCCGGCGACACCGATGCCGTGCGGACCGCGGTCGAGGGCGGCGCCCGGGTGGACGCCCGCGACGAGGAACTGCGCACCCCGCTGCTCCTGGCCGTCCACGGCGGCCATGTGGAGACCGCCCGGCTGCTCGTCGACGCGGGTGCCGACCCCGACGCGCAGGACAGCCGCGAGGAGAGCCCCTGGCTGGCCACCGGTGTGACGGGCAGCGTCGCGATGCTCCACGTCCTGCTGCCGGCCGGACCGGACCTGAAGCTCCGCAACCGGTTCGGCGGCATCGCGCTGATCCCGGCGAGCGAGCGGGGCCACGTCGCGTACGTACGGGAGCTGCTCCGGATCACCGACATCGACGTCGACCACGTCAACCGGCTGGGCTGGACGGCTCTGCTGGAGGCGGTGATCCTCGGCGACGGAGGCCGCGCGCACCAGGAGATCGTCGAGCTGCTGCTGGCCGCCGGGGCGACGCCCGGGCTGCCGGACGGCGACGGCGTCACGGCCCTGGCGCACGCGGAACGCCGCGGCTTCGCGGAGATCGCGGCGCTGCTGCGGGGCGCCTCGGGCGGCCGGGATCCCCGGTGAGCGCCCGCCGCGCGGTGCTTCTGATGGCCGCCGCGGCCGTGCTCGCCGGCTGCGCCGGGGAGGCCACGGGTACGCCGGACGCCCCGGCCGCGAAGAGTCCGGCGGCGAGCTCTTCGGTACGGGCCCCGGCCGGGAGCACCCCGGACGGCACGCTCCTGGTCGCCGACTTCGGCGGTGACACGGTGACGTTCGTCGATCCGGAACGCGGTGCGGTCGACCGGGTCGAGGTCGGCACCGCTCCGTACGGGCTGGTGGTCGGGGCGGACGGCCGGGCCTGGGTGGCCACCGCCGAGGGCGTCGCGGTCGTCGACACGCGGACCCGTACCCGGCTGGCCCGTATCCCGTACGGGACGGAGACCGGACCCGTCACCACGGGCGAGTACCGCGGCGGCGGCATGGGAATCGCCCTCGCGCCCGACGGCCGGCACGTCTACGTCGGCGTCAACGTCCCGGATGCGGAAGGGGTCCTGGAGGTGATCGACACCGGGGCCCGCGAGGTCACCGGCACCGTCCCGGTCGGCCGCCGCCCCTTCGACGTGGACGTCTCGCCCGACGGCGACGAGGTGTATGCCACCGGGCACGACTCCTTCGACGTGACGTCCGTGCGCACGGACAGCCTGAGGACCCGGCGGATGGAGGTGGCCCCGTACGGCACCGAGGGCGGTCTCGGCTCCTGGCTGAAGCCGCACTACGCGGTCGTCCGCCCCGGCGACGGGAAGCTGCTGCTGCCGTTCGAGGGCGAGCGGCTGGCGGTCCTCGATCCGCGTACCGGCGAGGTGGCGGTCGAGCCGATGACGGCGAACACGCACCAGCACGGCGCGACGACGACCCCCGACGGCACGCTCCTCGTCGTCGGCACCGGCCCGATCGCCTCCGACGACGAGGACGCGTCCCTGACGGTCCGCGAGCCGGACGGATCCGAGCGCGTCATCGGGCTGGACGGCCCGCACGAGGACGTGGCGGTGTCCGAGGACGGCCGCACGGCGTACGTCACCGGCGGCTTCACCCGGGACGGGTACTGGAACGGCATCACGGTCGTGGACCTCGCCGGAAAGAAGGACCCGGTCCGGCTGGCGGCGGGCGAGCGGCCGCTGGGCATCGCGGTGCTCTGACGGCTGCGGGGTACGAGGTCGGACCGGCAGCCCCCTGACCCCGACATTCCGCACATAGGATCACCGGCGTGGATCACCGACCTCCGGCACGCGACAAGGCACGCGGCACGGCACGCGACGAGGTACGCGGCACGGCACGCGACGAGCTACGCGGCACGGCACGCGGCAACGGACGCGGCACGGCACGCACACCCCGCGGGGCAGCCGGCTCCGCCGCCCTGCTCCTCGCCCTCGCCGTCCTCGCCCCCGCCTGCACCTCCGGCGGCGGCGGGGTGGAGGGCAAGCCCGGTGCCTCCGGCCTGCGCGACCCGTACTTCCCCAAGCTCGGCAACGGCGGATACGACGTCACGCACTACGACCTCACGCTCGACGTCGACCCGGACGGGCAGACGCTGCGCGGGACCGCCGTGATCACCGCCCGGGCGACCCAGGACCTGAGCTCGTTCAACCTCGACCTCGCCGGTCTGACCGTGGACTCGGCGACCGTGGAGGGCCGTCCGGCCGCCGTCAACCGGGCGGGCAACGAGCTGACGCTGCGTTCGGACGCGAAGGTCGAGGACCGGCTCCAGCGGGGCGAGACGTTCCGTACCGTCGTCCGCTACTCCGGCTCCCCGCGCACGATCACCGATGCGGACGAATCCGAGGAGGGCTGGCTGCCGACCGACGACGGCGCGCTCGCCCTCGGGGAGCCGACGGGCTCGATGGCCTGGTTCCCCGGGAACCACCACCCGAGCGACAAGGCCTCGTACGACCTGACGGTCACCGTCCCCAAGGGGCTGACGGCGGTCTCCAACGGGGTGCCGGCCGGGCCGCCGACGACGGCGGGGGACCGCACCACCTACCGCTGGCACACCGCCGAACCGATGGCGAGCTATCTCGCGACCCTGGCCGTCGGCCGCTTCACGACGAAGACGTCGACGACGGCGGACGGCATCACGGTGTTCACCGCCGTGGACCCGGAGTCGGCGAAGGCGAGCGCGGGAACGCTGGCCAGGATCCCCGAGGTCGTGAAGTGGGAGGCCGAGCACTTCGGCCCGTACCCGTTCTCCGCGACGGGCGCGATCGTGGACCGCAAGGGGGACTCCGGCTACGCGCTGGAGACCCAGAACCGGCCGTTCTTCCCCGGCCCGCCCAGCATCGGCCTGCTCGTCCACGAGATGGCGCACCAGTGGTTCGGCGACTCTGTGACGCCCGCGACCTGGCGCGACATGTGGCTCAACGAGGGCCTGGCGACGTACGCGGAGTGGCTCTGGGAGGAGGAGAAGGAGGACGTCCCGGCCCAGGAGTCGTTCGACGAGGCGTACGAGGACGAGGACAACTGGGCCTTCCCGCCCGCCGATCCGCCGAGCGCCGCGGACATCTCGGAGCAGCCGGTGTACGGGCGCGGGGCCATGGTGATCCACAAGATCCGTGAGGCGGTCGACGACGACGAGGAGTTCTTCGCGCTGCTCGCCGGCTGGACGAAGGCGCACCGGCACGGCAACGCCTCGACGGCGGACTTCACCGCGTATGTGGAGGAGGAGACGGGCAAGGATCTGTCGGAGCTGTGGAAGGACTGGCTGTACGGCAGGGACCGGCCCGCCGCGGATGGATGACCGGTTGCCGGCTCCCTGGAGCAACGCGGTGAGAACTACTTCACGTTGACGCCGGCCCAGGCGGCGCTGACCGAGGCGAGCTCGGCGCTGTCCGCCCCGTACAGGTCGGTCGCCGCCTTCTCGGTCGCGACGCGGGCGGCCGCGTAGTCGGTGGTGGAGGTCATGTACTCGGAGAGGGCCTTGTACCAGATCTGGACGGCCTTGTCCCGGCCGATGCCGGTGACGGTGGAGCCGTCGGAGGTCGGGGAGTCGTAGTCGACGCCGTTGATCGTCTTCGCGCCGCTGCCCTCGGCCAGCAGGTAGAAGAAGTGGTTGGCGACGCCGGACGAGTAGTGCACGTCCTGGTCACCGACGCTGCTGTCCCAGTAGTCGGCCGAGCCGCCGTCCTTGCTGGGCTGGTCCATGTAACGCAGCGGGGTGCCGTCGCCGTTGATGTCGATCTTCTCGCCGATGAGGTAGTCGCCGACGTCGGTGGCGTTGTCGGCGAAGAACTCCACGGAGGTGCCGAAGATGTCGCTGGTCGCCTCGTTGAGACCGCCGGACTCCCCGGCGTAGTCGAGGTTGGCGGTGGCGGCGGTCAGGCCGTGGCTCATCTCGTGGCCGGCGACGTCGAGGCCGGTGAGGGCGCTCTTGTTGTCGGCGCCGTCGCCGTACGTCATGCAGAAGCAGCTGTCGTCCCAGAACGCGTTGACGTACGCGTCGCCGTAGTGGACCCGGGAGTAGGCGGCCTTGCCGTCACCGGCGATGCCGTCGCGGCCGAGGGCCGACTTGTAGAAGTCCCAGGTCTTCGCGGCGCCGTAGTGGGCGTCGACCGCGGCGGTCTGGCGGTCGTTGCCGGTGCCGTCGCCCCACGTGTCGTCGTCGTCGGTGACGAGGTCGCCGGTGCCGCTCTCACCCTGGCCCAGGTCGTACGTCTTGTGACCGCCGCGGTCGCCGTCGGTCAGTTCGAAGCCGGAGCCGGAGGCGGTGGTGGAGAGGTCGACCTTGCCGCTGTACTGGCTGTTGCCGACGCCGGCCGTCTCGATGGCCTCGTAGCTGTGCAGCTTCTTGCCTGTGACGGCGTCCGTGATGATGTGGAGCCGGCTCGGGGTGCCGTCCTTCTGCACGCCGGTCTTCACGGTCTCGAAGGCGAGGACGGGCGTGGTGCCGCGCGCCCAGATCACCTTGCGGGCGCTTGCCGCCGTCTTGATCTTCGCCGTCGTGGACGGCACGGATATCCGGGCCTTCGTCGCCTTGGTGACGCCCTTGGAGTCGCCGTTGCTCGCGGTGTGGGTGACGAGGTCGCCGCCGAGGACGGGCAGTCCGGCGTAGGTGCGCTCGTAGCGGGTGTGGACGGTGCCGTTGGCGTCCTTGATCACGTCACGGACGATCAGTTTCTCCTGGGCGCCGAGCCCGAGGGTGGTGGCGGCCGAAGAGGCGTCGGTCTGGGCCGACTTGATGGCGTTCGTGCGTGCGGAGGCGCTGTTGAAGGCGGGGGAGGCGGTGCGGGGAGAGGCGGAGGAACCGCCGTCGGAGGCGCCCGGGGTGGCGTTCGCCGCACCGGTCTGCACTCCGACGACGACCATTGCGGCCACGGCGGCCAGGGCTGCGGCGCGACGGGTGTTCATGTGGGGGGTCATGCGTTCTCCGTTGCTCGTTCCGTGGGGGGTTACGAGCGGAGAGCGTGCCACCGAATGACCAATTTTGACGGTGTACCAACAATTACCTCACAATTCTTTGACCGTTTCTTGTCCGACTGGGATGCGTCTGTGTCCGCTATCCGGCGGACTCCCATCGATGGGACAACATCGCGTGTCGCCGGCCCCGTTGAGCGCGTTCGGTGATATGCGCGCACTCGGTGCGCGGGCACGTGAGGTGTGCGGACACGCGGGTGTGCGGACACGCGGGAGCCCCCGGCCGCAGGACGTTCGGCCGGGGGCTCCCGTGAGGCGGTTGTGCTGAGCTGCGCCGAGCGTCAGAGGTTGACGCCGAAGTCCTGCGCGATGCCGCGCAGACCCGAGGCGTAGCCCTGGCCCACGGCGCGGAACTTCCACTCGGCGCCGTTGCGGTACAGCTCACCGAAGACCATGGCGGTCTCGGTGGCGGCGTCCTCGCTCAGGTCGTAGCGCGCGATCTCGGCGCCGCCGGCCTGGTTGAGGATGCGGATGTAGGCGTTGCGCACCTGGCCGAAGTTCTGGCTGCGGGTCTCGGCGTCGTAGATCGACACCGGGAAGACGATCTTGTCGATGTCGGCCGGCAGGCCCGCCAGGTTGACGTTGATCTGCTCGTCGTCGCCCTCGCCCTCGCCCGTGACGTTGTCACCGGTGTGCACGATGGTCTGGTCCGGCGTCGCCTTGTTGTTGAAGAAGACGAAGTGCCCGTCGGAGAAGACCTTCCCCGCGGTGTTGACCGCGATCGCGGACGCGTCGAGGTCGAAGTCGGTGCCGGTGGTGGTACGGACGTCCCAGCCGAGGCCGACCGTGACGGCGGTGAGGCCGGGGGCCTCCTTGGTGAGGGAGACGTTGCCGCCCTTGGACAGGCTTACTGCCATGGGAAGTCCCTTTCATCTGTCGTCTGCGGGCTTCGTGCCATCACGAAGCTACCGTCACAGTTCCTAACGCAGGCAGGGCACCGTGAGGTTCCTTCCGCCTTTACTTTCTTTACCGAACTGATGACGGGGTGCGGGCAGACGGAGGAAGGGGTGCGGGCAAAAGAAGGTGACGAACCATGCGTGGGGCGGGGAACATGGGTGTCATGTCCGGGCCCTATTTCATCCGCGGTGCGGTCTCCCTGCCGGAGGCCGAGCTCATGTGGCGTTTCTCGCGGTCCTCCGGGCCCGGCGGGCAGCACGTCAACACCAGTGACTCCCAGGTGGAGCTGCGCTTCGACCTCGCGGCGACCGAGTCGCTGCCCGAGGTGTGGAAGGAGCGCGCGCTGGAACGGCTGGCGAGCCGGCTGGTCAACGGCGTCGTGTCCGTCCGCTCCTCGGAGCACCGCTCGCAGTGGCGCAACCGGGAGACGGCCGTCGTGCGGCTCACGGCCCTGCTGGCCGAGGCCACGGCACCGCCGCCCAAGCCGCGCGTCAAACGGAAGATCCCGCGCGGGATCAACGAACGCCGGCTGCGCGAGAAGAAGCAGCGCGGCGACACCAAACGAGGCCGCTCCGGCCGCGACTGGTAGCACCGGCCTTCCGCGCCACCGCCGGCCCGGTTGCCTTGGCCCAGCCCCCGTCGGCCCGGCTGCCTTGGCCCAGCAGCCGTCAGCCCGGCGCCTGTAGCCCAGCCCCGTCGGCCCGGCTGCCTTGGCCCAGCAGCCGTCAGCCCGGCGCCCGTAGCCCAACCCCCGTCGGCCTGGCTGCCGCAACCCGTCCGCCGTCAGCCCAGCTGCCGGTAGCGCCCGCGGAAGTACGTCAGCGGGCCGCCGTCCCCGCTCGGCAGCTGCGCACCCAGCACCCGGCCGATCACCAACGTGTGGTCACCCGCGGTGATGCGCTGCTCGGTGCGGCACTCCAGCGTCGCGAGCGCGCCCCCGACCAGAGGGGCGCCGGTGACGTCCCCGCGTACATAGGGGATGTCCTCGAACAGCAGCCGGTCGCTGATCCGGCCCTTCATGGCGAACCGTCCCGCGATGTGCCGCTGGCTCTCCGCCAGTACGGAGACGGCCCACAGCGGCTGCTCCGCCAGCAGGTCGTCCATCCGGGAGTCGTTGCGCAGGCTCACCATGACCAGCGGCGGATCGAGCGACACCGACATGAAGGCGGTCGCCGTCATGCCCACGTCCTCGCCGCGTCCGTGCTCGTCGAGCGGTGGCTCCTGCGCGGTGATCAGCACCACTCCGGCTGCCAGCCGGGCGAGGGCGCCGCGGAACTCGTCGTTGCTCACCCCCTCAGCATGGGGGACGGCTTCGGTACGCGGGGTGGGGGGCTTCGTCTGCAACACACCGGGAACGCTAGCCGCGTACGGTGGGCCCCCGCATCGGGCCAGGGGACCAGCCAGGTCCTAGGACCTGCCCGTTCCGGGCCCGCGATGCCAGGGATGTGAGGGGTGCGTTCAAGAAGAGGACGGACCGCCGACGGGTGACACAGCGGACCCTTCACCATCTGTTGTGACTTGAGTCACAGAGCGCAATATTTGTTGACCCTGTGTACCGGGTGCACAGCTCACTGTGATTCAGTGGCCGTGACACTGCAGTTAGTACGTCACGTACGTCGATATGAAATCTGGAGTGCTGTCGAGGTCTCGGGGAGTGCGAGCAATGGAGGCCGAGTCGGAGCCGTACGTCCGTCTTGCGACGATGCGGCAGCTGCACCAGGCCGTGGCCGATCTCAACACGGCGCGGAGCCTGGCCGACACACTGCAGACCGTCGCCGACGGAATCGTCGCCGGTCTCGGCTACGAGCTGGCCTGCGTCAACCTCGTCCGTCCCGACGGTGATCTCGTCGTCGCCGCCTTCGCCGGCAACAGCGCCGCCGAGGCCCTGATCACCGGCCGCGTCGGCTCCCGTACCTCCTGGGAGCGCCGGCTGGCCATGGGCGAGATATGGGACGAGCTCCGCTTCATACCCCACACCGACGGCTGGGTCCTCCTCGACGACGACGTCCCGCAGTGGCACACCGAGGGGCCCGAGCCCCGCTTCGAGGACGAGTGGCACCCGCAGGACCGGCTCTACGCCCCGATGTACGCCTCGGGCGGCGGCAGCGACCTCCTCGGCGTCATATCCGTCGACCGCCCGCGCAACGGCCGCCGGCCCGGCGCCTGGGGCCGCGAGGCACTCCAGATGTACGCCTCCCAGTCGGCCATCGCGATCAGCAACGCCCGGCTCCGGGCCAACATGCAGCGCGCCCTGGTCCGCCTGGAGCGTGAACAGCAGGCGCTGCGGGCCAGCGAGGAATCCTTCCGCCAGGCCTTCGAGTACGCCCCCAGCGGCATGGCCATCGCGGAGATGGGCGGCGACCAGCACGGCAGGCTGCTGCGCACCAACGACGCGCTGTGCCGGCTCCTGGGCCGTCCCGCCTCGGTGCTGCGCCGGTACTCCTTCGCCGACCTGGTCCACCCCGAGGACATCGGCACCCTGCTCCGCACCTCCGCCGAGGGCGGTCGCGCCGAGTTGCGGCTGGGCCGCAGGGACGGCACGTATCTGTGGGTCTCGCTGCGCAACTCCGTCGTCGCGGACACCGCGGACGGGCCGCGCTTCCTCCTCACGCATGTCGAGGACATAGAGGAGCGCAAGCGGCACGAGCTGAACCTCGCGCACCGCGCCTCGCACGACGCTCTGACCGGGCTTCCCAACAGCGCGGAGCTGCGGGCCCGGCTCAGTGCGCGCCTGTGCGAGCGCCCGCACTCCGTGGTGTCCACGGACGTGGAGGCGCTGGACGCGGCGTACGGCGACGTCGACGAGGCGCGGGCGCACGGGTTCCCCGCCGACGGGTTCGACGTCGGCCGGGGCGTCGGCCCGTACGACCACCATGTGCATTCCGTCGCACCGGACACGGGGAACGACGACGGGTCGAAGGGCCTCGCGGTGCTCTTCTGCGACCTGGACGGCTTCAAGTCGATCAACGACCGCTTCGGGCATCACACGGGTGACGCGGTTCTCATCGAGGTCGCCCGGCGGCTGACCACGTGTGTCCGCGACGGGGACACCGTCGCCCGGCTCGGGGGTGACGAATTCGTCGTTCTCGCGGACGGGCTGGGGTCCGCAGACGCCGCGGACCTGGCCGTACGCCTGCGTAACGCCATCATTCCGCCCATTCGGGTCGACGGCCGGGCGGTGCGGGTCGGGGCGAGTTTCGGTATCGGCTGGGCCGCGTGCGGCATGACGGCGGAAGAGGTGCTGCGCTCCGCCGACCAGCGGATGTACGTCGAGAAGCGGTCCCGGTCCAAGGTTCACCGCAGGGCCGGATGACGTTTGCCGACCCGTCGTTCCGGGGGCGCGTGGGCTGTCTCACGCCGGTCGCCGTCCCGCCTCCGGCAATTCTTGGTGTGGTCCGTTCGGGGTAGGCTCGGCCGGTCGGCGACGGCTGGCGAGGTTCGGCGACGGCTGGCGACATGGTGAGGAGTGACCCAGGGATGGCCGGGAACAACGGCGCGAGCACACCCGAGGACGACGATCCGTTCGGCTACCTCTACGAGGACGGACAGGCGGCCGGTGCGCAGCCGCCGGGACAGGGCGGCTACGGCTACCCGGGTCCCGCCGCGCAGCCGGGCGTGCCCCGGACCTCGTACAACCAGGTGCGGACCGTCGGCGAGCGCCAGTACGGGCAGGTGCCGCCGCAGCAGGCGTACGGGCAGCCCCAGGCGCCCTACGGCCAGCAGAACGCGCAGTACGGCCAGCCGAACGGACAGTACGGTCAGCCGGCCGCGCAGTACGCGGCCCCGGAGACGTACTCCGGTGGAACGACCGCGCAGGTGCCGCACCAGGGCGGCCGCGGCAGTGGCGGCGGCCCCGGCCGGAGCGGTCCGAACACCAAGGGCCTGCTGATCGGGGCGGTCGCGGTGGTCGCGGTCGTGCTCATCGGTATCGGTGTCGCGCTGATGACGGACGACGACAAGGGCGGGAAGAAGGACGAGGCCACGTCCTCCTCCGGTCCGGCCGGCGAGGTCGAGCAGTCCCCGACGCCGGATCCGGCCAAGAGCTCCGAGGCCCCGGTCGAGCTTCCGAAGCAGGACGCGGCGTCGCTGAAGCTCGGCGGGACCGCGGCCGTGGACAAGACCGTCAAGGGGGCCGAGGGTCCCGACGGTTCCTACGTCTCCGGTTTCAACGCCGTCGGATCGTCGGTGACGTGGCGGGCCGCCATGGAGCAGGCCGGTTCGTACCGTCTGACGGTGCGCTACGCGATCCCCGACAAGGACGCCAACGCGACGCTGACGGTCAACGGCAAGCCGAACTCGCAGCCGATCGGGCTCAAGGACTTCATCCAGTCCTCGGATCCGAACTGGGAGAAGAACTGGCAGACCACCTGGGCGCCCGTCGACCTGGTCAAGGGTGAGAACGAGATCAGCATCTCGTGCCAGGACGGAAACCAGTGCGACGTGATCCTGGACTGGGTCGAGGTCACCCCCGCGAAGAGCTGATCTCCGCGAGGAGCTGACCCCCGCGGGGAACTGACCCCGCGAGGAGCTGACCTCCGAGAAGAGCTGACGTCTCCTGACGTGTCCCCGCCCCTCTACGGGGCGCGTGACGAACGGCGGGAAACGACACGGGCCCCGCCCCACGCCGCGTGCGTGGGGCGGGGCCCGTTCCGGATCAGCGTGCGGTGCCGGACACGAGACCCAGGAAGTGACTGATCACGTCGGTCATCGCCTCGCGGCCCGGAGCGATGTACTTGCGCGGGTCCACACCCGTGGTGTGCTCGGCCAGATGGGCGCGCACGGCTCCGGTGAACGCGGTGTTCAGGGCCGTACCGACGTTGATCTTGACCATGCCGGAGGCCGTGACGGCCCGGCGGATCTCCTCGTCCGGGACGCCGCTGGAGCCGTGCAGCACCAGCGGGACGGGGACGGCGTCGCGCAGCCGGCCGATCAGCTCGTGGTCCAGGGCGGCGGTGCGCTCGGTCATGGCGTGCGAGGAGCCCACGGCGACGGCCAGGGCGTCGACACCGGTGGCGCGGACGTACGCGGCGGCCTCGTCCGGGTCGGTGCGCACCCCGGGGGCGTGGGCGTCGAGCGGTGCCTCGCCCTCCTTGCCGCCGACCTTGCCGAGCTCGGCCTCGATCCAGACGCCGCGCTCGTGGCCCCAGGCGACCGCTGCGGCGGTGGCCCGCACGTTCTCCTCGTAGCTCAGCTTGGACGCGTCGAACATCACCGAGCCGAAGCCCGTCTCGTGCGCCTGGTGCAGCAGCTCCACGGACTCGACGTGGTCGAGGTGGAGGGCGAGCGGCGCGGCGGAGGTGCGGGCGACGGCCGCGGCGGCGGCGGCGATGGGGGCGAGCCGGCCGCCGTGGAACTTCACGGCGTTCTCGGAGATCTGGAGGATGGCGGGCGCGCCGGCGCGCTCGGCCCCGGCGGCGATCGCCTCGGCGTGCTCCAGCGTGATGACGTTGAAGGCGGCGATTCCGTGTCCCCGGGCCTGAGCGGCGGAGACGAGTTCACCGGTGCTGACGAGCGGCATGCTGACCTCTGTGGTTTCCTCGGGCCCGGCGGGCGGGCCCGGTGGTGGCGCGGCGTTCAGGCCGCGTCTGCGTGTTCCTCGATACCGACGCGCGGCAGCAGCTCCTCGTATGCCGCGCGGTCGAATTCACCGGCCGTGGGGGAGAGCACGGTCGCCGTCGACAGTGCCACCGCCCGTCGCAGCCGGTCCGGCCAGTCCAGGCCCTCCACGAGGCCGGACAGCAGCCCGGCCACCGCGGAGTCGCCGGCCCCGGTCGGATTGCCCCGGACGGGTGCGGGCGGGGCCGCCTGCCAGGTGCCGTCGGGGGAGACCGCCAGCATGCCGGCGGGCCCCAGTGAGGCGATGACCCCGTGCGCGCCGCGCCGGCGGGCGTCCCGGGCGCCGCGCAGGGGGTCGCGGGAGCCGGTGAGCTGGGCGAGCTCGTCGGCGTTCGGCTTGATCAGGTCGGGGCGGGCGGCGATGCCGCGGCGCAGCGGTTCGCCGCTGGTGTCCAGGAGGACGGGGACGCCGGCGGTGCGGGCGAGCCGGACCAGTTCGGCGTAGGCGCCGACGTGGATGCCGGGCGGCAGGCTGCCGCACAGGGCGACGGCGTCGGCGGCGGTGAGCAGTTCGCCGTACGAGGCGAGGAACGCGGTCCACTCGTCGGCGGTGACGTGCGGTCCGGGTTCGTTGAACTGGGTGGTGTCCCCGGTGGCGCGGTCGACGACGGCCAGGGTGCGGCGGGTGTCGCCGGCCACGGGCACGAGCGCGTCGGTGACGGCCGCGGGGCCGGTGGGGAGCGCGGCGAGCATGGTGCGCAGTACGGCTCCGGTGGCGCCTCCGGCGAAGCCGGTGACGACGCTGTCGTGGCCGAGGGCGGTGAGGACCCGGGCGACGTTGACGCCCTTGCCGCCGGGGCGCTCGGAGAGGGCGGTGACGCGGTGGCTGGAGTGCGGGACGAGTGCCGGGACGTCGTACGTCAGGTCGAGTGCCGTGTTCAGCGTGACCGTGAGGATCACCCTCGGCCCCTCTCGATCCGTGGAGCGCGGATCTCTTTCCAGAACGCGCTTTCCCTGCTGGTTTCCTTCGCGATCATGCCAAAGAGACGGCGGTCGGCCCAGACGTCGGGACCAACCGCCGTCTCTTCGTTACGCGGAGGGCAGCCCGGTCAGGCGGACCGGACCGCCTGCGGCTGAATGATCCACTCGCCCTTGCGCATGACGCCCTCGAGCCGGAAGTCCTCGTCCAGGACGACGAGGTCGGCGTCCTTGCCGGGCTCCAGGGAGCCGACCCGGTCGTACACACCGAGGAGCCGGGCCGGGTTGGCGGAGATGGACTGCACCACGTCGCCGACCGGGATCCGGTCGATGGTGACGGCCCGGTGGAAGGCGGTGTCCAGGGTGAGGGTGGAGCCCGCGATGGAGCCGCCCTCGACGAGCCGGGCGACACCGTCCTTGACCTCGACGGCGAGCGGGCCGAGCTGGTACTGGCCGTCGCCGAACCCGGCCGCGTCCATGGCGTCGGTGATCAGCGCGACGCGGTGCGCGCCCGCGTGGTGGTAGGCGAGCTCCAGGGCGGCGGGGTGCAGATGCGTCCCGTCGTTGATGAGCTCGACGGTGATCCGCTCGTCCTCCAGGAGGGCGGCGATGGGGCCGGGTGCGCGGTGACCGAGGCCCGGCATCGCGTTGTAGAGGTGCGTGGCGACGGTGGCGCCGGCGTCGATGGCCTCGACGGTCTGCTCGTACGTGGCGTCCGTGTGCCCGATCGCGGCGATGACGCCGTGCTCGGCGAGCAGCCGTACGGAGTCGATGCCGCCGGGCAGTTCGGTGGCGAGGGTGAACATCTTCGCGGTGCCGCGCGCCGCGTCCATGAGCTTGCGGACCTCGGCCGGGTCCGGGTGGCGCAGCAGGCCCTCGCTGTGGGCGCCCTTGCGGCACGGGGAGATGAACGGGCCCTCGAAGTGGATGCCGGCCAGGTCGCCCTGCTCGACCAGTTCGGAGAGGATGCCGGCGCGCTCGGCGAGGAAGTCCATCTCGCCGGTGACGGTGGAGGCGACCAGGGTGGTGGTGCCGTGCTCGCGGTGGGTGCGGACGCCGGTCAGGACGTCGTCCACGCTGCCGGAGGTGAAGGAGCCGCCGCCGCCTCCGTGGTTGTGCATGTCCACGAAGCCGGGAACGATCCAGTGGCCGGACAGGTCGACGGTCGGGACGCCCTCCGCCGAACTGCCGGCGATGCGGGTGCCCTCGACGATCACCCGGCCGTTCTCGACGGTCCCGGTGGGGAGTACCACCCGGGCACCTGCGAGAACGGTGCTGTCTGCGCGTCCGGCCATCAGGCGGATACCTCCGTGGAGAGAAGATCCCAGGCGAGCAGCCCTGCGCCCAGGCATCCGGCGGTGTCCCCGAGGGCCGCCGGGGCGATGTGGGGCAGCTTCTGGAACGTGACGCGTTCCTCGACGGCCGCACGGAGTGGTGTGAACAAGGTTTCCCCGGCCTCGGCGAGACCGCCACCGATGATGAGCGTGCGGGGGTCGAGCAGGGTGAGGGCGGTGACGAGTCCGGCGGCGAGCGCGTCCACGGCGTTGAGCCATACGGCGACGGCCTTCGGGTCGCCCGACTCGACGGCCTTGGCGCAGTCGGCGGCGTCCGCCTCCGGGTCGCCGGAGGCGGCGGCCCAGGCCCGGCTGACGGCGCCGGCGGAGGCCAGCGTCTCCAGGCAGCCGCGCTGGCCGCAGGGGCAGTCCGGGCCGTCCGGCCGGATCACGATGTGGCCGATCTCGCCCGCGTAGCCGTGGGCGCCCGCCTCGATGGTGCCGGCGATGCCGATGGCGCCGGCGATGCCGGTGCCCAGCGGTACGAACAGGAAGCGGTCGGCGTCCTTGCCCGCGCCGATCCGGCCCTCGGCCAGCCCACCGGTCCTGACGTCGTGGCCGAGGGCCACGGGTACGCCGCCGAGCCGTTCGCCGAGGAGCCGGCGCATGGGTACGTCGCGCCAGCCGAGGTTCGCCGCGTAGACGGCGATCCCGTTCTCGGCGTCGACGATGCCGGGCACCGCGACGCCGGCCGCGAGGGCGCTTTCGCCGAGGTGCTCCTGGCCGTACGCGCGCAGATCCGCGGCGAAGGCGAGGACCGACTCCACGACGGCGTCGGGACCTCGCTCTCTGCCGGTCGCGCGCCGTGCCTCGTAGAGCAGGGTGCCGTCGGCCCCGACCAGTGCGGCCTTCATTCCGGTGCCGCCCACATCGAGGGCGATGACGTGTTTCACGGGAAACAGTTTCGCCCGGCGACCCCCAATAGGTCTAGTCCACTATCGCTGTTTGTTGCGCATCCATACAAAATCGCGGCCGCAACCCGGCGGCAACCGGCCGGCCGGGCCCTACGCCGGAAGGATCACGCTGCGCGACAGGTTGCGCGGATGGTCCGGGTCGTAGCCCTTCGACTCCGCGAGGACGACCGCGAGCCGCTGCGCCCGGATCAGGTCGGCCATCGGGTCCGCCGACCGGTGCGCGACGAGCGTCCCGCCGACCGCCGCGACCTCACCGGCGAGACCCTCGGGCAGCTGGCCGAAGACCCAGGCCACCCGGTTCGGACCGGTGATCGCGATCGGGCCGTGCCGGTACTCCATCGCGGGGTACGACTCGGTCCAGGCGCCCGCGGCCTCGCGCATCTTCAGCCCGGCCTCCTGGGCGAGCCCGTAGGTCCAGCCGCGCCCCAGGAACGTCCACTGCTCGGCCGCGACCACCGTCTCGTCCAGCGGCTCGGTCACCGCCAGCTCCGCGTCGACGGCTGCCTCGGCGACCGTCTTCACCCCGGCCGGCAGCGGGCCCGCCGCCTCCAGGCCGGCCCGCAGGAACGCGAGCGCCGTGGTGGCGAACCGGGTCTGGACGACCGACTCCTCGTCCGCCCAGTCCAGCACGGCCACCGTGTCGGCGGAGTCCATGACGGGCGTCTTCGGGTCGGCGGTCAGCGCGACGGTGGCCACCTTGCCGCGCAGCTCGCCCAGCAGCGCCAGCACCTCGCTCGTCGTACCGGATCGGGTGATCGCCACGACCCGGTCGTACGCCCGCCCGGCGGGGAACTCCGAGGAGGCGTACGCGTCCGTCTCGCCCTGCCCCGCCGCCTCCCGCAGCGCCGCGTAGGCGATGGCCATGAACCAGGACGTGCCGCACCCGGTCACGGCGACCCGCTCGCCCGGACGCGGCAGCCCGTCGAAGGCCGCACCCGCCTCCGCGGCACGACGCCAGCAGCTGGGCTGGGTGGCAATTTCTGATGCGGTACGGGACATGCTGGACGGCTCCTTGCACCTGGGCGGCGGCCGGGTCGGGCCCGGCCGAGACCTCCTTAGCAGTCGCCCCGCGTCCCGTGCAATGCTGCTGTGTTGCGGAAGCGATACCCCGGTGGTGTAGACCTCCTTCTCGGGCGTGGTGCAAAATCGCAGCTCATCCGGAGGGCGCCCATGCCGACGTGGGTACCGCGGGTGGGGCAATCGATGAGGACGGACTGGGCTGTGCAGCGGCGTTACTTGGGACTGACGGCGGCTGTCGCCGCACTGGGGATGACGGTCGCGCTGGCGGGCTGCGGAGGCGACGGGAGCTCGGGCGACGTCACGCTGAAACTGGTCGCGGCCGACTACGGCACCGGCGAGGGCAACAAGTCGCAGACCTACTGGGACGGGGTCGCCCGGAGCTTCGAGGCGTCCCACCCCGGCATCAAGGTGGACGTGACCGTCTATCCGTGGACGGACGTCGACCGCAAGGTCGCCGAGATGGTGAAGGACGGAAAGGCCCCCGACATCGCGCAGATCGGCGCGTACGCGGACTACGCCAAGGCCGGCAAGCTCTACTCCGCCGACGAGATGCTCAGCATCCCGACCCAGGCCAACTTCCTGCCGAAGCTCGCGGACGCCGGCCGGGTCAGCCGTATCCAGTACGGGCTGCCGTTCGTGGCCAGCACCCGGCTGCTCTTCTACAACAAGGACCTCTTCTCCCAGGCGGGCCTCAAGGCCCCGCGGACCTGGGGCGACATAGCCTCCGACGCCGGGGCGCTCAAGCAGCGCGGGGTGACGTACCCGTTCGCGCTGCCGCTGGGTCAGGAGGAGTCCCAGGCCGAGACCATGATGTGGATGCTCAGCGGTGGCGGCGGCTACACCGACGACGTCGGCTCGTACGACATCGACTCGGAGGAGAACGTCAGGACGTTCGACTGGCTGAAGTCGAACCTCGTCGACAAGGGCCTCGTCGGGCCCGTCGCTCCCGGCAAGCTCAACCGGGCCAAGGCCTTCGAGGCGTTCAGCAGGGGCGATGTCGGCATGCTCAACGGCCACCCGACCCTGATGGAGGAGGCCGAGAAGCAGGGCGTGAACGTCGGCATGGTGCAGCTGCCCGGCGCGGACGGGCCCACCAAGACGTCGATGGGCGTCGCCGACTGGATCATGGGGTTCAAGCAGAACGGCCATCGTGTCGAGATGGGCAAGTTCTTCGACTTCATGTTCAACGACGAGAACGTGATCGCGTTCGCCGACAAGTACGACATGCTGCCGGTCACGGACAGCGCGTCGGCGTCGATGGAGGACGACCCCAAGTTCAAGCCGCTGCACCAGTTCCTGACCACGCTGACGAACGCGGAGTTCTACCCCTTCGGCAAGACGTCCTGGGCCCAGGCCAGTGGGTCGATCAAGGAGAACATCGGCAAGGCGGTCGAGCCGGGCGCGAACCCGCAGAGCGTGCTCCAGCACATCGCGCAGGAGTCCTCGGCGGCCGAGAACGCGGAGTAGCGGTCCGCGGCCCGCGCAATATATTGGCTGATATGACCGCCCTCCCCCCGAACGGCCCCGACGAGCCAGCCCCTCCTGCCGGACTCTCCGACCGGGACCGCGCGGTCCTCGCGGTCGAGCGTCGGTCGTGGGCGGGGCCGGGCGCGAAGGAGCGGGCGATCAGGGAACAGCTCGGCATCTCCCCGACCCGCTACTACCAGCTGCTGAACGCCCTGCTGGACGACCGGCGGGCGCTGGAGGAGGACCCGGTGACGGTGAACCGCCTGCGCCGGGTACGGGAGGCGCGACGGGACCGGCGGTGACCTCCGGTCCGGGCCCCGGGGCTCCGCCCCGGACCTCGCGCCTCAAACGCCGGCGGGGCCGGATCTGCCGCCGGCGCGCTGGATCGGGGCGCGCCCGCCCGCGCGAAACCAAGCCCGTACGGGCACGCGGCTCCCGGCTCCTCAAGCCCCTCCGGGCACGCGGCTCCCGGCTCCTCAAGCCCCTCCGGCGATTGAGGAGCGGGG
>NZ_JAELVH010000164.1 GCF_019399235.1 Streptomyces poriferorum
TCAGCCGGGGGTCGGCCGCGGACGATCGCCGGCGGTGCGGTCGCGGCCGACCCCCGGCTGATCACCAAGATCCTGCTGGGGATCAACGCCGCAGTGTTCCTCGCCGTGCTGGCCAACGACGCGCTGATCAACGACCTGACGCTGCTGGGACAGGCTCCGTACTACCCGTACGGCCCGGTCCAGGGAGTCGCGGAGGGCCAGTGGTACCGGCTGTTCACGTCGATGTTCCTGCACGAGGCGGTGTGGCACTTCGCCTTCAACATGCTGGGGCTGTGGTGGCTGGGCGGACCGCTGGAGGCGGTGCTCGGCCGCGCCCGCTATCTGGCGCTCTATCTGATCTCCGGGCTCGCGGGCGGCGCCCTGACCTACTGGCTCGCCGCGCCGAACCAGCCCTCGCTGGGCGCCTCGGGAGCCATCTTCGGCCTGCTGGGCGCCACGGTCGTCCTGATGCGCCGGCTGAACTACGACATGCGCCCGGTGTTCATGATCCTCGCGCTCAACCTGGTCATCACCTTCAACCCCTGGGGCGGAATCGCCTGGCAGGCGCATGTGGGCGGCCTGGTCGCGGGCGTGCTGATCGGGATCGGCATGGTGCACGCGCCACGGGAGCGGCGGAACCTCGTGCAGTTCGGCACCTGTGCCGCGGTGCTGGTCGCGGTGATCCTGATCGTGGTGGCGAGAACGGCCGCGCTGACTTAGGCAGGCACGGTCAGCCCGATATGGACCGTTTGTGATCGAAGTTGTCCACAGTGTGCACCTGATCTTGTGCATGATGCGGGTACAACTGTGCCCCTTGTCGCTGAGCTGGGTTTTTCCAGCCAGGACAAGGGGCGTGCCACCCGCGTCGAGGGGTGGCTGCAGTCACACCGGCGTCAACGACCGAGGAGTTATCCACAGATCGTCTGACCTTTTCCCCCGCCTGTGGATAACGCTGTGGGTAACTCAGGGCAAGGGTTGCGGGACCAGGGTCCGCTGTGGTGCTAGGCGGTCCGCGGAGCTACTTCCACTGGGTCGAGACGCCGAAGCCGCCGGCGATGAAGCCGAAACCGACGACGATGTTCCAGTTCCCCAGCGAGTCGATCGGCAGGTCGCCGTCGGTCACGTAGAAAACGACGATCCAGGCCAGTCCGATCAGGAACAGCGCCAGCATCACCGGCGCGACCCAACTGCGATTGGTCAGCTTTATGTTGGTTGCCTGCTTCGCCGGAGGCGGCGTGAAGTCGGCCTTCTTGCGGATACGTGACTTCGGCACGAGGAACTCTCCTGTCGATGCGCTGCGTGACCGCGCAGGGAACTGTGGCTGGCGCCGGGGCTGGGCGCGAGGGGGAATGCTGCCTCCCCCGGGCGTCCGTTAGCGTAGTGCTTCCGTGGCGCCGAAGGAGATAAGGGTACGTTGAGCAATTCTGCCGACTCTCCCCCAGGCCCGGTCCGGCGCACCTTCCGGCACCCGGCCAAAGTGCTCACGGCTGCCGTTTTCGCCCTGGCGGGCCTCATCTTCGTCACCAGCGCGAATACCGCCAAGGGCACCAATATCCGTACGGACTCCTCGCTGCTGAAACTCTCCGATCTCATTCAGCAACGCAGTGAGAAGAACGCCTCCCTGGACGAGTCCGTGGCCTCCGTGCGCGACGACATCGACACCCTCGCCCGGCGCGACGGCGGCAGCACCGAGGCGGAGGAGGCCAGGCTCAAGGCGCTGGAGCGCGCGGCCGGCACCGCGAAGCTCTCCGGCCGCGCCGTCTCCGTCACGCTGAACGACGCCCCGCAGAACGCCACGGCGAGCCCCGGCTACCCCGATCCGCAACCCAATGACCTGGTCATCCACCAGCAGGACCTCCAGGCCGTCGTCAACGCCCTGTGGCAGGGCGGCGCCCGCGGGATCAAGGTCATGGACCAGCGGCTGATCTCCACCAGCGCGGTGCGCTGCGTCGGCAACACCCTGATCCTCCAGGGCCGGGTCTACTCGCCGCCGTACAAGATCACCGCTGTCGGTGATCCCGCAGAGCTGGAGCAGGCGCTCGACGCCTCCCCGGCGATCCAGAACTACCTGCTGTACGTGAAGGCGTACGGGCTCGGCTGGAAAGTCGACGAGCGCGAGGCGGTGACTCTTCCCGGCTACTCGGGCACAGTGGATCTCCACTATGCGGAGCCGGTGAAGTAGCGAGCAGCTGCGGGGAGGCCGACCGGTGTCGGTGCGACTGATCGTCAGGACGTTCAGCGAGCTGTGTATCACCGTCGGCGCCCTGATCATCCTCTTTGTGGTCTACGTCCTCTTCTGGACCGGGGTGAAGGCAGCGGGCGCGACCGAGGGACAGATCGACGACCTGCAGAACCAGTGGGCGCACGGCGCGGTGACCGCACCCGTGCCCCTGCCGTCCGCCTCGCCCCCGCCGTCGGACCCGAAGCCGTCCGCCCCGGCACCGGCCCCGAAGGCGTACCGGGACGGGAAGCCGTTCGCGATGCTCTACGTTCCCCGCTTCGGGAAGGACTGGGAGTGGCCCGTCCTGGAGAACACGAAGGTCAAGACCCTGCAGAAGGGTCTGGGGCACTACCGGGGCACCGCGGCGGCAGGCGCGACCGGCAACTTCGCGGTGGCCGGGCACCGGCGCACCTACGGCGATCCGTTCAAGGACTTCCCGAAGCTGCGGCCCGGTGACGCGGTGATCGTGACGGACGGGACGACGTGGTTCACGTACCGCATCGACAAGAAGCCGTACCGGACCGTGCCGAGCGATGTCGGTGTCATCGACCCGGTCCCCCGTAAATCCGGCTTCGACGGACCCGGCCGGTATCTGACGCTGACCACCTGCGAGCCCGAGTGGGGCAGCAGTCACCGGCTGATCGCCTGGGCGCACCTGGACGCGACCCAGCCCGTCACCGACGGGAAGCCCGCAGCTTTCCACAGCTGACCCACGGCGATGCCCCGGCCCTTTAGTCTGGTCCCGTACCGAATGGAGGGGTCAGCATGTACGGCTGGATCTGGCGGCATCTGCCGGGCAACGCGTGGGTGCGTGGGTTCATTTCGCTCGTGCTTGCCCTGGCGGTCGTCTACGTCCTGTTCCAGTACGTCTTCCCGTGGGCGGAGCCGCTGCTCCCGTTCGGCGATGTGACGGTGGACGGCGACGGCACGAGCGCGATGGGGGCCGGCCGATGAGCGCCCGCATCCTCGTCGTCGACAACTACGACAGCTTCGTCTTCAACCTCGTCCAGTACCTCTACCAGCTGGGCGCCGAGTGCGAGGTGCTCCGCAACGACGAGGTGACCACGGGCCACGCCCAGGACGGCTTCGACGGCGTCCTGCTCTCGCCCGGTCCCGGCACCCCCGAGCACGCGGGCGTCTGCATCGACATGGTGCGGCACTGCGCGGCGACCGGCGTCCCGGTCTTCGGCGTCTGCCTGGGCATGCAGTCGATGGCGGTGGCGTACGGCGGCGTGGTGGACCGCGCCCCGGAGCTGCTGCACGGCAAGACGTCTCCGGTGATCCACGAGGGCAGGGGCGTCTTCGCCGGTCTGCCCTCGCCCTTCATCGCGACCCGCTACCACTCGCTCGCCGCCGAACCGGACACGGTCCCCGAGGAGCTGGAGGTCACCGCGCGGACGGCCGACGGCATCATCATGGGGCTGCGCCACCGAAAGCTGGCGGTCGAAGGGGTGCAGTTCCATCCGGAGTCGGTGCTCACCGAGCACGGCCATCTGATGCTGGCGAACTGGCTGGCGCAGTGCGGTGACGCCGGAGCCGTCGAGAGGTCGGCGGGACTCGCGCCGGTGGTGGGCAAGGCCGTCGCGTGACGCCACCCCGCCATGGATCCGACGCCGGACAGGACGGCCCGTACGAACCGGGCGGGTTCGAGGCGGCGGTGGATCACCTGGCGGACCCGTTGAACGACCCGTTGCCCGCGCGGCACGCCTCGCCGTGGTTCCGGACGGAGGACATCCCCGCCGGGCAGGCGGTCGCGGACAGCGGCGGGACGGGAAGCCCCGGATCCGGAGCGGCGCCGCCGCAGGCGTCACACGGGCCGCAGACGGCCCAGGACCCTCCGCGTGAGTGGTACGACCCCGAGGGATACGAACGGGACTGGTACGGCCGCCAGGGGCCCGCGCAGGAGGCTCCTGTCCCCGCGTCACCCGTCCCGCCCACCGAGCAGCTGCCCCGTCAGGACGAGACCGTAGCGCTGCGGAAGGCGGAACCCCGGCGCGTAGTCGTGGCCGACCAGGCGGTCACGGCGGTCCTGCCGGTGACGGTTCCCCGTCCGGGACCGGAGCGGGATTCCGGGGACGACGCGGAACCGGACGCCTCCGCTCCGGCCACCGGCGGGCGGGCCGAGCGGCGCCGGGCGGCGAAGGGCCGCGGGCGAAGGCGCGGCGACGGGCAGCCGGAGACCGCCGCGGCGGGGGCCGGCGGGGCGGACGACACGCCCCCGAAGCCGATGTCGCGCGTCGAGGCACGGCGGGCGGCCAAGGCGGCGAAGGACAGCCCCGCGGTCGTGGTCAGCCGGGTGGTCGGCGAGCTGTTCATCTCGCTGGGCGTACTGATGCTGCTCTTCGTCACGTACCAGCTGTGGTGGACGAACGTGCGCGCCGACCAGATAGCCGGCAAGGAGACGCACAAGATCCAGGACGACTGGGCCAACGGCAAGCGCAGCCCCGGCGTGTTCGCGCCTGGTGAGGGCTTCGCGATCATCCACATCCCGAAACTCGACGTGGTTACGCCGATCGCCGAAGGCATCAGCAAGGAGAAGGTCCTCGACCGCGGCATGGTCGGGCACTACGGCGAGGAACCGCTGCGCACGGCGATGCCCTCGGACAAGCAGGGCAACTTCGCCCTGGCCGGCCACCGCAACACCCACGGAGAGCCCTTCCGCTACGTCAACCGGCTGAGCCCCGGCGACCCGATCGTGGTCGAGACGCAGGATGCCTACTACACGTACGAGATGACGAGCGTCCTTCCCCAGACCTCGCCGTCCAACGTGTCGGTCATTGGCGCGGTGCCCCCGCAGTCGGGGTTCAAGAAGCCGGGCCGCTACATCACCCTGACGACCTGTACGCCCGAATTCACGAGTACGTACCGTTTGATCGTCTGGGGCAAGATGGTCGACGAACGGCCGCGCAGCAAGGGGAAGCCCGACGCGCTCCTGGACTGAGCGGGCCGAACGACATCACGACAGGGGCGGTGCGGTGGCAGCGAGGACCGAGGACGAAGAGCAGATCGGCGAGTCCGCGCCCCCGGTGCGGCCCAGGGGCCGCCATCCCTTCGCGACCGCCGTCAGCGTCTTCGGTGAACTGCTGATCACCGCGGGCCTGGTGCTCGGCCTCTTCGTCGTCTACTCGCTGTGGTGGACGAACGTCCTGGCCGACCGCGAGGCCTCCAAGCAGGGCCACACCGTCCGCGACCGCTGGGCCGACGGCCCGGGCGCGCTGGACACCAAGGACGGCATCGGGTTCCTGCACGTCCCGTCGATGAAGAACGGCGAGGTGCTCGTCAAGAAGGGCACCGACACCGAGACCCTCAACGACGGCATCGCCGGCTACTACACCGATCCGGTGAAGTCGGCGCTCCCGTCCGACAAGGAGGGCAACTTCACCCTGGCCGCCCACCGCGACGGTCACGGGGCGAAGTTCCACAACATCGACAAGGTGCGGACCGGGGACGCGGTCGTCTTCGAGACCAAGGACACCTGGTACGTCTACAAGGTCTTCAGGGAGCTCCCCGAGACGTCGAAGTACAACGTCGACGTGCTCCAGGCCGTGCCGAAGGGCTCGGGCGCCAAGAAGGCCGGCCGCTACATCACACTGACGACGTGCACCCCCGTCTTCACGTCGAAGTACCGCTACATCGTGTGGGGCGAGCTAGTGCGTACGGAGAAGGTCGACCACGACCGTACGAAGCCGGCGGAGCTGGGCCGGTGAGGCGATGCCGGTCGGTGCGCCCTGAGGAGCCCGGAACTGGAGCGGCGCCGCAAAGTGTGGCGAATGCGGCCTCCGTGCGCAGGCGTTCCGAGGTATCGCCACCTGTGACCAAAAGCTGTCCCGCGGTCTCGCTCGCGGTCTCGTTTACCACGCCGAACAATGCGACGAGATCGGGCCCGGCGGACGCGGTGAGCGTGGTCAGATGGTCGGAGACCTCGTCGATCTCCTCGGTGAGCATGTGGATGCGACGTGTCAGTTGCCGCAGCGCATAGCGGGCGGCGTTGGCAGGACAGCTGAGATCAGCTCCCGGCCGCAGCCGAAGGCAGCACTTGACCATGGCCTTCCTGGTGAGCCCCGTGAGTGACGCGCGCAGAGGTTCGGGTGCGGTTACCCGCAAGGGCTTCTACCGTGCCGGTGTGGGACTTGGGGATCGCCGTAGCGCGTCCTGAGGCTGCTGCGCGGGCGACGGCATAGGCGTCGATTGGGTCAGATACTCCGCGGGCGTGGCGGGTGCCACGGTCAGGGGTGTTGACCTCGACCACCATCAGGCCAGCCGCGCTGAGTACCGGCGTGCGGCGGGCAGGATGGCGGCGTGGCTGATCTGCTGTGGGATGACGTCAAGAGCTTCTTCGACCCTGACTTGATGGGGTCGTTGCCGGACGTGGTTGTCCCCGAGACCTCGGTGGAGGACTGGCAGGCGGTCCTCGATCTCGGCGGGGTGAGCGACTGGATGTGCAAGTACTCCGAAGGCGAGACGGTGCATCCGGTGCCTCGCGCGGAAGCAGTGCTGTCTCGCCCGGCTGACGCGGAGTGCGCGGAACTGCGGGTCTGGCCGACTGCCGATGTATTGGCGATCTTCCGTTTCTATTCGGTTGAGGAGATCGACTTCGATGTTGATCTGCGGGAACTCCAGGGCCAGGAGCGACTCGACGTGCTCTGCGGCTTCCTCGCCGTGATCGGGCGGCGGTTGGGCAAGCCGGTGGTGATGTATGGCGAGGGCGGCGCTCCCAACCATCCGGTCCTCGGGTTCGATGTCGAGAGCGATCAGGTGGATCTGTTGGCGAGGCCGATGGTCAGATGACCGCTGCGGTTGGACGGTGTTCGTAGAAGGTGCCTTCGCGGAGCATTGCGAAGAGGACGTCGGCTCTGCGACGGGCGAGGCAGAGCAGGGCCTGGGTGTGGGTGCTTGCCCTGGGCGATCTTCTTGTCGTAGCAGGCCCGCGATGCCGGGTCGCCGAGGGCGGCGAACGCGGAGAGGAAGATGGCCCGTTTGAGCTGCTTGTTTCCCCTCTTGGAGGGCTGTTCGCCGCGGATCGAGGAGCCTGAGTTGCGGGTTGCCGGGGCGAGTCCGGCGTAGGCGGCGAGGTGGGCGGGGAGGGGAAGCTGCTGCTGTCGCCGGCCTCGATGAGGATCCTGGCTCTGGTCCTGATCCCGACGCCCGGCATCGAGATCAGGACTTTGGAAAGAGGGTGGGCCTCCAGCAGTTCCTCGATCCGCCCGGCCAGGAGCTTGCGCTGGTCGAGGACGGCGGTGAGCGAGGCGGCCAGGCTCGGGACGATGAGTGCGGCCGCCTCGGTGCCGGGGACCACTACGGTCTGCTCGTCCAGCGCGGTGAATATGTCCTCGACCAGGCGCTCAGCCATGCGCGGCGCCTTCGGCCGCAGCAGCGTGACCAGCCGCCGGCGGCCTGCCTTGCGGATGTGGGCCGGGGAACCGAACCGTTCCAGCAGGGTGAGAACGGCTGGGTGCTGCAGCTGTGGGCCCAGGACCCGTTCCAGGGACGGGTGGATCTGGGTGAGCAGGCCGTGGAGCCGGTTCGCGACCCGTGTGGCCTCGCCCGTCAGGTCGTCGTCGAAGCCGGCGATCATCTCCAGCTCGGCGATCGTCTCGTCTTCGAGGTCAACCGAGCGCAGGGTATGAGGCATCGCGCGGGCGGCGTCGGCGATGATGAATGCGTCCCTCGCGTCGGTCTTGGTCTCGCCGGGGTAGAGGTCGGCGATCCGTCGCATCGTCAGCCCTGGCAGGTAGGCGACGGGGTTAGCCCATATCCCGGGCGACCGCCAGCGGCAGGGCTCCGATGGAGGCTGGCTGGTCGACGACGACCAGCACCGTCGCGTGCTTGGCCTGCAACTTCACGAACAGTTCCCGCAGCTTGGGCTCGGTGTTGGGCAGGCGTTTGTCGAACGCCTTCTTCCCGGCCGGGGTGACGGCGGTGGCGTGGTGTTCGCCCTTGCCGACGTCCAGGCCGAGGAAGACGTCGATGTCGCCGGTGTCGATCACGTGCGTCCTCCGTTCGTGCTTCTGCCCAGCCTCGTCCACGGCACCGATCGCCACATCCACATTACGAAGAGCCTCCCGGCCTGCTGGGCAGGCCGGCGGTCATGCCCCTAGTCAGCGGTCAGTCAGTGCCTCCGGGCCCGGTGACACCACCACCCCCCGGATCATGGTTAACAAGGGGGGGGAAGTCATGCCGGGCCCAGAGGCCGGGAGCCCCATTGCGGGGCAACCAAAAAGGTAATGGGGGGGGAGATCTGTTCCTGTTCCTGGTGCCATGCCGCCACCCACGTGGGAGGCGCGTGGTTTGAGATCTCACGACCGCTGTACCTGCCCATGGAGACGCTCTGGGAGAGAGCCGTCGCGGACGGCCTACCCGCTGGTGTCTCTCACGCCTTCGGCATCTTTGACAGGACACTGTGCGGGATCCGGGAAACTGGCTTGTCGCCGTCTGACCGCTGGTGGCTGTCAGAACGAGAGAATGCCTATGGTGTCTGCCGGGAATTAGCGGGTGTCATCAAACGACCGCTGGTCGCAGGCTATGAGAAATGAGGACGCGCGGGTCAGTGTGGCCCGGGGGGCTATGAATCCTTCCAGTTCGGAGTCGACTCCCGGGTGAGCCTGCGGCTCATCAGGCCGATCATCGCGAGGCGGATCATGGCTTCGGAGCGGTGCGGGTGGGTCTCGTAATCGCGGACGAGACGGCGGTGGTGCACGACTCAACCGCCTGGCTGCACCAGTTCAAACGGCTCCGCATCCGCTACGAGCCGACCTTCATCAGGGCCTTCTCGAACTGGCCTGCAGCGTGATTTGCCTGCGGAGATTACAGCAAAAATCGCCGCTTGCCGGGTCAGTAGCGGAGGCGGGCCTCAGACCCGTCGATGCGCAGCGTGCAGCTCTTGAATACCTGCAGCAAGGTTGCCCGCCGCCGACCGGTGCCAGCGTGAGCTCAGGGTCCCTCAGCGGCTTCATCACGGCGACGGCGCGACTGCCGTCTGGGTCCGGGCCTCTGAGGGCCGCCTCTGCCTCGAACAAGGCCCTCACGCCCACCCAGCCTGGCCGCGGAGTGAAGCGCGCCAGGAAGAACGGCTGGTCACAGCCGTACTCGCTGATCTCGCCGAGCAAGACGTTCCCCTGCAAGAACTGCCACTGCGTCACGACTCGCCCCGTTCTCAACCGCCCAGTCGAAGTCGCATCTGCACAGTACGCAACTGCCTGGCCAAGTCATTCTGAAAAAATCAGCAAAAGGCGAGTTCATCCCGCACTATGGTGGGATGAACTCGCCGCTCTAGATTATCCGCAGTGACCGATGCTGAAGGCTCCGGCCGACTTGCCCTTGTACACGATCCTTCCGGATATCTGGATGCAGTGACCGGCGGCCGGAATCTTCACCGGCCCTGCATAATTGAGATAGTTGCCCTTGTCTTCATCGCGTGTGCTGGTGAGGGTGCAGGTGCCGGTAGAAGTCGTCTGTGTGCACTTGATCAAGCTGATGTACATTTCCTTCGCTACCCCGTTCCCGCCGGCGCTATTGGCGACGGTGACGGCACAGTTGTAGCCTGTAGAAGAATCGTAGTACAGATATACGTTTCCGTAATTTACGCTCCCGTTTGCTGAGCCAGTTATGACGGAGTACGAGTCAATTTGCGAGCCGCTGCACCCATATCCTGCGGCGCTCGCTGACGGGGCAAGGGTTAGTGCTCCCAGAAGTATTGTAGTGAATGCGGTCAGGAATGTGACAACTCTGCGCACGGTCTTCTCCTTTGGATTCTCGAGGTTATCGTACAGGTAAGGATCTTGGCGTGGTCAAGGCCTGTGGGGTGGTGATTGGAGGAAATGTATTTCTTGATTAAATAGATAGAGGGCTTTTGTGTGATATGTGGTGTTGTTGTATTTGTTCATTCCGTATTTGATCTAAAACGGTTCGGGTTCGGGGTCCTTGCATGGGCGTGAGTGATCTGGCGAGACATCTGTCGCCGGTTCAGGAAGCCGCCCTGCGGCTGCGGGCGATGCCGCGTTGGTGGCGGGACGTGTCCGTGAGGACATGACGGCGGTCGTCCGGCGCGTCGCTGAAAGCGGCCAGTCGGGCAGGGCTCCAGCAAGGGTGTTTGCGCTGCTGGAGCGAGGTTATGCCTGAGCGCGAATTGGAGGTGGGTTGCCTGGGCGGGCACAGCAGGCCGCCATGCTGGCAGTGGCGCTGCAGGACGTCTATCAGGGTGGGTGACACGCGAACGCGACCCCTGTTCGTGATCAAAGGATTCGAGAACCTTGACCATCGGGGATCGCGTTCGCGTCGTCAGTCGGGTTGCTGCGGAGCATGAGCACGCGATCAGCTCATGTCACCGAGTGAGAACCCATCAGCCCTGGCCCCGGATTAGTTAACCCTCACCGTTGAGGTGACCGTGGCCCTGCGCTGCTGAATCGTGGTGCGACCTACCGGCCGTTCCCGCCGCCCAGGAGGCCGTTCCCGTTGCCGTTCCCGCCCATGGTGGTGAGCGTGATGGTGGTGGCGGCCGGGTCGGCCTGCGTGTTCGGCTGCGGGTCGCTGCCGGTCACGATGGCGTTGTCGTCACCCGAGTTGCCTTCCGCGAACTGGATGTTGGTGAAGCCGGCCGCGGCGAGTTCCTGCTTGGCCTGGGACACCGGCTTCATCCTGACGTCCGGCACGGGGACCGTCGCAGGCTGCGGCGGACCCTTGGACACCTTGAGGATGATCGAGGTGTCCTTGCCCACCTTCTCGTCGGCCACCGGGTTCTGTTCGACCACGGTGCCCGCGGGCTTCTCGTTGTCGACCTCGGACTTGCCGATGTTGGTGAAGCCGAGCTGGGTCAGCTGGGCCACCGCCTGGTCCCACGTACGGTCGGTCACCGAAGGCACCGAGATCAGCTTCTCCGTGGCGACCGAGAGCTTCACCTCGGAGTTCTTCTCAGCCTTGGAGTTGCCCTTCGGCGTCTGGTCCAGGACCGTGCCCGCGTCGGCGGCGGATGACTCGACGGAGTTGACCGTGACCGTGAAGCCCTTTTCCTCAAGGATTTGGCGGGCATTGTCCTTGGACTTCTCCGTGACGTCCGGCACCTCGACCTTCGGCGCACCGCTGGAGACGAAGACCGTGATGGTGTCGTTCTCCTCGACCTGCGCGCCCTTCGCGGGCGTCTGCCGGCAGATCTTGCCCGCGGGCTGCTGCTCGCACTCCTCCTTCGGGCCCTGCTTGAGGACGGTGTTCGTGTTGTCCGCGAGCAGCTTCGCTTCCTGGACCGTCGAACCGACCATGTTCGGCGCGGCGAACGTGCCGTCGCCGCTGTCACCGTCGCCGCCGAAGACGGACCTGCCGATGAGGATCGCGCCGATCAGCACCAGGATGCCCGCGACGACCAGCAGGATCGTCGAGGTGTTGCCCTTCTTCTGCCGGCGGCGGTCGGGGCGGTCGTCGTAGCCGTAGCCGCCGTCGTCCGGGTTGACCGGCGGCAGCATCGACGTCTGAGGACCGTTGTGGTCCGTGGCCCGCAGGGCGGTGGTCGGCTGGTCGTTGTCGTAACCGCCGTAGCCGCCGTACCCGGCCGCGCCCATCCCCGCCGCTGCCGCGACCGGCTGGCCGTCGAGGCAGGCCTCGATGTCGGCGCGCATCTCGTCGGCCGACTGGTAGCGGTAGTCGGGGTCCTTGGTGAGGGCCTTCAGCACGATCGCGTCCATCTCGGGCGTGATCTCGGGGTCGAAGTTGCTCGGCGGCTGAGGCTCTTCCCGCACGTGCTGGTAGGCCACCGCGACGGGTGAGTCCCCGACGAAGGGCGGCCTGACGGCCAGCAGCTCGTAGAGCAGGCAGCCGGTGGAGTACAGGTCGGAGCGCGCGTCCACCTGTTCGCCCTTGGCCTGCTCCGGGGAGAGGTACTGGGCGGTGCCGATGACGGCCGCGGTCTGGGTCATCGTCATGCCGGAGTCGCCCATGGCGCGGGCGATGCCGAAGTCCATGACCTTGACCTGGCCGGTACGCGTCAGCATGACGTTCGCCGGCTTGATGTCGCGGTGCACGATCTGGGCGCGGTGCGAGTACTCCAGCGCCTGAAGGATCCCGACGGTCATCTCGAGGGTGCGCTCGGGCAGCAGCCTGCGGCCGGAGTGGAGCAGTTCCCTGAGCGTCGACCCGTCGACGTACTCCATGACGATGTACGGGATCGAGACCCCGTCGACGTAGTCCTCACCGGTGTCGTAGACCGCGACGATCGCCGGGTGGTTGAGCGAGGCGGCGGACTGGGCCTCACGGCGGAACCGGGCCTGGAAGGACGGGTCGCGGGCGAGGTCAGCCCGGAGCGTCTTCACAGCTACGGTGCGGCCGAGCCGGGTGTCGTGAGCGAGGTAGACCTCGGCCATGCCACCACGGCCGAGCACCGAGCCCAGCTCGTACCGGCCGCCGAGGCGACGCGGCTCTTCCATAACTGTTCCAGCCCTCTCCGTCAGTCCTGACCGCACCGGTGTGCGGTCCGGCGGTGTGCTGTTCGCGCATACGCTACCGGCCGCGCATCAGCTGATCGGCCCGCAGGCAATACCTGATATCCGACCGGTATCCGCGGGCGCGGATTTGAGGCCAGGTGTGAGCGGTGTCACTTCTTGCCGTCGATGACTGCCTTCATGACCGCCTTCGCGATGGGAGCGGCCAGGCCGCCACCGGAGATGTCGTCACGGTTGGCCTCGCCGTCCTCGACGACCACGGCGACGGCGACGGGGGAGCCGTCATCGGTCTTGGCGTAGGAGATGAACCAGGCGTACGGCTTCTCGCTGTTGTTGAGGCCGTGCTGGGCGGTGCCCGTCTTGCCGCCGACGGTGGCGCCGTCGATCTTGGCGTTCGTTCCCGTGCCGGAGTTGACGACGGTCTCCATCATCTGCTGGAGCTTCTGGGCGTTCTCACCCGAGATGGGCTGGCTGAGCTGCTCCGTCTCGTGGGTGTAGATGTCGTCCAGGCTGGGCGACTGCCGCTTGGCGACCATGTACGGCTGCATCAGCTTGCCGTCGTTGGCGACCGCCGAGGCCACCATGGCCATCTGGAGCGGGGTGGTCCGGTTGGACGCCTGGCCGATGCCGGCCATGGCGTTCTGCGGACGGTTGTCCTTGGGGTAGATGCTCGCGGCGGAGCGGACCGGAGTGAAGATCTCCTTGTTGAAACCGAACTTGTCGGCCTGGTCGATCATCTTCTGGTTGCCCAGGTCATCGCTGATCTTGCCGAAGACGGTGTTGCAGGACATCCGCAGGGCCTCCCGGAGCGAGGCGTTCTCGCACGGGATGTTGCCCTCGTTGGCCAGGGGCTGTCCGGTGGTCAGCGGAAGCCGCCAGGGCAGCGGCGACTTCGTGGCCGCGTCGATGTCGGTGTAGAGCCCGTTCTCCAGAGCGGCGGCCGCCGTGACGACCTTGAAGGTCGAGCCGGGCGGGTAGGTCTCGCGCAATGCCCGGTTGAGCATCGGCTTGTCCTTGTCCTTCTGGAGCTTCTGCCAGGCCTTGGAGTCCTTGTCGGAGTTGCCCGCGAAGGTCGAGGGGTCGTACGAAGGGGTGCTGGCGAGCGCCAGGATGGCACCGGTCTGCGGGTCGAGGGCGGCGACGGCGCCCTTCTTGTTCCCGAGGCCCTCGAAGGCGGCCTTCTGGGCGGCGCTGTTGAGCGTGGTGACGACGTTGCCGCCCTGCTTCTCGTCGCCGGTGAACATCGACATCGTGTTGTCGAAGAAGAGCTGGTCGTCGTTGCCGGTGAGGATGCCGTCCTCGATGCTTTCGAGCTGCGTGGCGCCGAAGGCCTGCGAGGAGTAACCGGTGACGGGCGCCCACATGGGCCCGTTCTTCCAGACCCGCTTGTACTTGAAGTCGCTGTCCTTGGTCTCGGCGGACCCGGTGATCTCGGCGCCACCGTCGACGATGATGTTTCCGCGCTCGTGTGCGTACCGCTCGATGCGGACGCGGCGGTTCTCGTCGCGGGTGTTGAGCTCGTCGGCCTTCACGTACTGGAGGTAGTTCGTCCGTGCGAGCAGGGCGAAGATGAGGACGCCGCAGAAGATCGCGATCCGGCGCAGGGGCTTGTTCACGGTCGGACCACCTGGGTCATCTCGGCGTCGGAGGACGGGGCGGGGGCCGGGG
>NZ_JAELVH010000165.1 GCF_019399235.1 Streptomyces poriferorum
CCCCAGCCCCAGCCGCCGCAGCACCAGCAGGACCGGCCGGGGGCGGCACTTCCGGCGCAGCTCCCGCCGCCCGCGGCTCCCGCGCCCCAGCCGCCTCAGGCGCACCAGTGGCCCGGGCAGCAGCAGGGTGCGGCAGTTCCCGCGCCGGCACCCCAGGCACCCCAGTTGCCTCAGTTGTCGCAGGGACCGCAGCAGCCGCCGAGCGGTTACGGATTCCCCCAGGGCGCCCAGCCGCCGGCCCAGGCCACCCCGAATCTGCCCGCGCAGATTCCCCCGCAGCAGCCGCACCACGCGCAGCAGCACCCCCAGCAACTCCCTCCCCAGGGAGCGCCCCAGGGCCCGCCGCAGGGACCGCCCGCCGACCCCCGCGCCGGAAGCGCATGGCCGACGCCGGTCACCCACGACCAGCGCGAGCGTTCCGTGCCGGGCGCACCCCTCGGCTACACGGCCGCGGTCGAGCTCTCCTCCGACCGGCTCGTCCGGGGCAAGCAGAAGGCGAAGAGCAGCCGCAACCCGTCCGGCGCGTCCCGCTTCAAGCTGGGCGGCAAGAAGGAGGAGATCGAGCGGCAGCGCAAGCTCGAGCTGATCCGCACCCCGGTGCTCTCCTGCTACCGGATCGCGGTGATCAGCCTCAAGGGCGGCGTGGGCAAGACCACGACGACCACCGCTCTGGGCGCGACCCTGGCCACCGAGCGGCAGGACAAGATCCTCGCCATCGACGCCAACCCCGACGCCGGCACGCTGGGCCGCCGGGTCCGCCGCGAGACCGGGGCCACAATCCGTGACCTGGTCCACGCGATCCCGCACCTCAACTCGTACATGGACATCCGGCGGTTCACCTCGCAGGCGCCCTCCGGTCTGGAGATCATCGCCAACGACGTGGACCCGGCGGTCTCGACCACGTTCAACGACGAGGACTACCGGCGCGCGATCGAGGTGCTGGGCAAGCAGTACCCGATCATCCTCACGGACTCGGGCACCGGGCTGCTCTACAGCGCGATGCGCGGTGTGCTGGACCTCGCCGACCAGTTGATCATCATCTCGACCCCGTCGGTCGACGGCGCGTCGAGCGCCTCCACCACGCTGGACTGGCTGTCGGCGCACGGGTACGCGGAACTGGTCCAGCGGTCCCTGACCGTCATCTCCGGGGTCCGCGAGACCGGAAAGATGATCAAGGTCGACGACATCGTCCAGCACTTCGAGACGCGCTGCCGTGGCGTGGTCGTCGTCCCGTTCGACGAACACCTGTCGGCCGGTGCCGAGGTCGACCTCGACATGATGCGCCCGAAGACCCGGGACGCGTACTTCCACCTCTCCGCCCTGGTCGCCGAGGACTTCGCGCGCGCCCAGCAGCAGCAGGGGCTCTGGACGTCGAGCGGCAGCAACCCGCCGCCGCAGTACGCCCCTCCGATGCCTGGACAGCAGATGCCCGGACAGCAGATGCCGGCACCCGGGCAGCAGCCGTACGCACCCCAGCAGCCGTACCCGCAGCAGCAGCCGTACCCGCCGCAGCAGCCGTACCCGCCGCAGCAGCCGTACCCGCCGCAGCAGGCGCCCGGCGCCGGGCAGAACTGGCAGCAGTCACTGCCCTCCCAGGCGCAGTCGACGGCCGGTCAGACCGGTCCGCCACCGCCGCAGCAGCACGAAGGACAGCCTGGTCAGCCGGGGCAGCCCGCGCACCCCGAACTCCAGGGCCCCGTCCCGCCCGCGGGGTGGCAGCAGCAGCCTCCACAGCCGCCGCCAGCGCCTCAGCAGTAAGGCGTCAGAGGTCTGAACCAATGAGGGTCCACATCGCTTCCACGATGTGGACCCTCATTGCATTCCCGCAGACCACACGCCGTTTCGATGACCGTTGACGTGGCTCGACCACCGCTGATAAACCTTCGCTTCACCAGCTGGCGAACCACAGATCAACCCGCCTTCTCCGTGCGAGTCATGACGCGAGGTCCCTGACCATGGTCGAAAGAGTTCCACCGCCCTCAGCCCAGCCACGCTCACGTCTGCGTATCCTCCTGGCCTCCGGCGCGGCCGCCCTTGCTCTCACAGCCGGGGCCGTCGTACCGGGCGTGCCCCTCGGGGCCGCGCCCCAGCAGGCGCAGGCCGCCGACAGCGGCAAGACGCTGACCGTCGCGGTCGCGCAGAGCATCGACTCCCTGAGCCCGTTCCTCGCCCAGAAGCTGCTGAGCACCAGCGTCTCCCGGCTCATGTACGACTTCCTGACGAACTATGACCCGAAGGACAATCACGCCGTCCCGGGTCTCGCCACCAAGTGGGAGCCTTCGGCCGACAAGCTGACGTGGACCTACACCATTCGGAGTAATTCGAAGTGGTCGGACGGCGAACAGGCCACCGCCGAGGACGCGGCCTGGACGTTCAACAAGATGATGACGGACGAGGCCGCCGCCCAGGCGAACGGCAGCTTCGTCACCAACTTCAAGAAGGTGACGGCTCCCAGCCCGACGCAGCTGGTCATCGAGCTCAAGGAGCCGCAGGCCACGATGGCCGCGCTCGATGTGCCGATCGTCCCCAAGCACGTCTGGGAGAAGGTCAAGGACTTCTCGAAGTTCAACAACGACAAGGACTTCCCCGTAGTGGGCAACGGGCCGTTCGTACTGAGCGACTACAAGGTCGACCAGTACGTGAAGCTCAAGGCCAACAAGGACTTCTGGCGCGGCAAGCCCAAGTTCGACGAGCTGGTCTTCAAGACGTACAAGGACCAGGACGCCGCGGTCGCCGCGCTCCGCAAGGGTGAGGTCTCCTTCGTCGCCGGCTCGCCCGCGCTGACGCCCGCCCAGGCCGCGTCGCTCAAGGGTGACGCGAACATCAAGGTCAACGAGGGCCCTGGACGTCGCTTCTTCGCGCTGGCGACCAACCCGGGCGCGCAGACCAAGGACGGCAAGAAGTTCGGTAACGGCAACGAGGCGCTGCTCGACCAGAAGGTCCGCCAGGCACTGTTCCTGTCGATCGACCGCAAGACGATCATCGACAAGGTCTTCCAGGGCCACGCGGTGGAGGGCCAGGGCTACATCCCGCCGCGCTTCTCCGAGTACGCCTGGCAGCCGTCGTCGGGCCAGAGCCTCGCCTACGACCCCGCCAAGGCCGGAAAGCTCCTGGACCAGGCGGGCTACGCCCTCAAGGACGGCAAGCGCGTCGGCAAGGACGGCAAGGCGCTCGACCTGCGCATCCTGTGCCACGCGACGGACCCGAACGACAAGGCGATCGGCAAGTACCTCAAGGAGTGGTGGGGCAAGCTCGGCGTCGGCCTCAAGGTCGAGTGCCTCGACGACGTCTCCGTGCCCTGGTACGCCGGTGAGTACGACCTCGCCTTCGACGGCTGGTCCGTCAACCCGGACCCGGACTTCGTCCTCGGCATCCACACCTGCGCCGCCCTGCCGCTCAAGGCCAAGGCGAGCGCGGCCACGGACAACTTCATCTGCGACAAGAAGTACGACGAGCTCTACAAGAAGCAGCTCGCCGAGTACGACACCACCAAGCGTGCGGACCTCGTCGGACAGATGCAGTCGTGGCTGTACGACTCCGGGTACATGAGCGTCATCGCGTACCCGAACGCGGTCGAGGCCTACCGCACCGACCAGATCAAGTCGATCACGACCATGCCCGAGGCGGCCGGCAACATTTACGGCCAGGACGGGTACTGGAGCTGGTGGTCGGCCGTTCCGGCCGACAGTGACGGCGCGAGCGGTGACAGCGACTCCGGTTCGAGCTCGACCGGGATCGTCATCGGCATCGTCGTTGCCGTCGTGGTCCTCGCCGGCGGCGGGTTCCTCCTCTCCCGGCGCCGCCGCACCACCGCGGACGAGCGCGAGTAGCTCCGCGGACCGCGGGTCGTTCCCGCGGACGGGATGAGAGCGAAGGCCGGCGGGGCCCTGGCATCGGGGCCCCGCCCGCCGATCCCTCCAAGTGCAGCACGAGTAACGAGAGTTCCTATGACAGCTGACAGCACTCCGGCGCTCGTGAAGCAGGCGGACGCGGAAGGTCCGGCTCCGGCCGGCTCTCCGGCCGTCCGCGGCCCACGGGCGCGCAACACCCAGGCCTATCTGAAGTACGTGGCCGCCAAGATCTTCGGCGCGGCCGTCTCGCTGTTCGCCGTTCTGGTCACGAGCTTCTTCCTCTTCCGGCTGATTCCCAGCGACCCGGTGAAGCAGATGACCGGCGGGCGGCCCGTATCCGCGGAGCAACTCGATTCCCTGCGCCGGCAGCTGGGGCTCGACCAGCCGATGTGGCAGCAGTTCACCAGTTACGTGGGTGACGCGCTCACCGGCGACTTCGGCACCTCGTTCCAATACCACGCCCCGGTCGTCGACAAGATCACCGAGGCGCTTCCTGCGACGCTGCTGCTCACCGGCACGGCGTACGTCCTCTACAGCGCGCTGGGCATCTGGCTCGGCACCCGTACCGCCTGGCGCAACGGATCGAAGAGCGACCGGTTCAACACCGCGCTCGCGCTCACGCTCTACTCCGTGCCCTCGTTCTGGCTCGGCCTTCTTCTCATCATCGTCTTCGCGGTGGGCGTCGGACCGATTCCGGGCATGTTCCCGACCGGCGGGCTGGAGTCGGGCAACGAGTCGGGCTTCGCGTACGTGCTCGACGTCGCGCACCACATGGTGCTCCCCGTGATCACCCTGGTCGCGGTCGGCTACGCGCAGACGCTCCTGGTGATGCGCTCCTCGCTCCTCGACGAGATGGGCAGCGACTACCTGACGACGGCGCGCGCCAAGGGGCTGCGCGACGACACGGTCCGGCGCAAGCACGCCGTGCCCAACGCGATGCTCCCGACCTTCACGCTGATGTTCGTCAACCTCGGCCATGTGGTCGCGGGGCAGATCCTGGTGGAGACCGTGTTCTCCTGGCCGGGTCTCGGCGGACTCTTCTACCAAGGGCTGAGCGTCCCCGACCTTCCGCTCGTCCAGGCACTGTTCTTCGTCTTCGCCACCGCGGTGATCCTGGCGAACACCCTGGCCGATCTGCTGTATCCGCTGCTCGATCCCCGGGTGGGCCGATGACGACCGAATCCATGCCCGCGTCCACACCGGGCGCCGAGGTGCCCGCGCCCGAGGAGTCCGGGCCCGAGGAGGCCAAGAGCGCGGGCGCGCTGGCCCGGGCCCGCAAGCGGCGTTCCGTGGCCCGGTTCTGGCGGGAGTACCGCAGCCACCGGGGTGGCCTGTGGGGACTTGCCGGGCTGATCCTGATCGCGCTGATCGCCCTGTGCGCGCCCGTGCTGACCGGTGCGAACGCGCAGAGCGTCACCGAGGCTCCGGGTGGCGCCCTGGAGTCCCCGAGCGCCGAGTTCCCGCTCGGCACCGACCAGTTCGGACGCAGCGTCCTCGCCCTGCTGATCTGGGGCGCGCGCGTCTCGCTGACCGTGGGGCTGCTCGCGGCCTTCCTCTGTGTGGCGATCGGTACGGTCGTCGGGATCGTCGCGGGGCACTTCCGCGGCTGGTACTCGACGGTCCTCATGCGGGTCACCGACTGGTTCCTGGTGATGCCGACGCTGGTCCTGGCCATCGCGCTCGCCACCGTGATGGACCGCTCCCTGTGGACGGTCATCATCGCGATCGGCGTCACGACCTGGCCGACGACCGCCCGCCTGGTGCGGGCGCAGACCCTCGCCGTGGAGTCCCGTCCCTACATCGAGCGCGCCCGCGCGCTGGGCGGCGGGCACGGACACATCATGCTGCGGCACGTCCTGCCGAACGTGATGCCGCTGGTGCTCGCCCAGACCACGCTGGTCATCTCCAGCGCGATCCTGACGGAGGCCACGCTGGCCTTCCTCGGCCTCGGCGACCCGACCATCACCTCCTGGGGCGGCATGCTCCAGGACGCGCGCGAAGCCGGTGCGGTGAGCGCGGGCGACTGGTGGTACCTGGCGCCGCCCGGCATCGCCATCGCCTTGGTGGCCCTGGCGTTCACGCTGTGCGGGCGCGCCATCGAGACCGTCCTCAATCCCAAGCTGGGGGTGGCCCGTTGAGCACGACGAGCATCCGTAAGACGCCTCTTCTCGAGGTACGCGATCTGACGGTGACGTACGCCGGCGGGGCCCGGGCGGTCCGCGGGGTGAACCTGGAGGTCGACGCGGGCAGGAAGCTCGGCATCGCCGGGGAGTCGGGGTGCGGGAAGTCCACGCTGGCGCTCGCACTGCTGCGGCTGCTGCCCGCGGGCACGAAGGTCACCGGCGAGATCCTGCTGAACGGCGAGGACGTCCTCGCCATGAAGTGGGGTCAGGTCAGGGCCGTGCGCTGGGCGGGCGCCTCGATCGTCTTCCAGGGCGCGATGCACTCGCTGAACGCGGTGCACCGCATCGGGGACCAGATCGCCGAGCCGATCGTCCTGCACAGGAAGACCACGCAGGCCGCGGCACGCAAGCGTGCCGGTGAGCTGCTGGAGCAGGTGGGTCTGCCCGCCGCCCGGGCGGACGCCTATCCGCACGAGCTCTCCGGCGGGCAGCGGCAGCGCGTGATGATCGCGATGGCGCTCGCCTGCGATCCGGGCCTGATCATCGCCGACGAGCCGACGACGGCCCTCGACGTGATGATCCAGGCCCAGATCCTGCGGCTGATCGAGCAGTTGGTCTCCGAGCAGGACCTCGGACTGATCATGATCAGCCATGACCTCGCGGTGCTGTCGGACACCTGCGACCGGCTCGCGGTGATGTACGCGGGACGGGTCGTGGAACAGGGTCCGGCAGCCGAGGTCTACGAGCGGGCGCACCACCCGTACAGCAAGGCCCTGTCGGGCGCCTTCCCGCGGATCGGGGACCCGGCCTCGCGGTTCGCGCCCCGTGGGCTGCCGGGCGACCCGCCCGACCCGTCGGCGCTCCCGGCCGGCTGCACGTTCCATCCGCGCTGCACGGTGGCGCTGGACTCCTGCACCACGCAGGACCCGGAGCTGCGGGTGGCGGGGCCCGGGCGGGAGGCCGCCTGCGTGCTGGTGGGGCCGGACGGGGTCTCGGCCCCGCAGGGCGCCGAGGAAGCAAGGAGCACATCATGACCAGCACCACCACGGACCTGCTCAGTGCGCGGGATCTGCGGGTCTCGTTCCCCGGCAGGCACGGCGCCGGCCAGGCCCGTGCCGTGGACGGGGTCGACCTGGACATCAGGCCGGGCGAGATCGTCGCGCTGGTCGGCGAGTCGGGATGCGGCAAGACGACGCTGGCCCGCTCGCTGCTCGGCCTCGTCCCGCCGACGGGCGGGCAGGTCACCTTCGACGGGAAGCCGCTCGACTACGGCAGCCGGGCCCTGAAGGCGTACCGCAAGCGGGTCCAGCTGGTGCTGCAGGACCCCAGCGGTTCGCTGAACCCGCGGCACACGGTGTACGACGCGGTGGCCGAGGGCCTGCGGATCCACCGGTACGGCGGCGACGAGCGGGAGGCGGTGACGAACGCCCTCTCCCGGGCGGGGCTGCGGCCTCCGGAGCGGTTCTTCCTCCGGTACCCGCACGAGCTGTCGGGCGGTCAGCGTCAGCGGGTCGTGATCGCGGGCGCGCTGGTCCTGGAGCCCGAACTCATCGTGGCGGACGAGCCGGTGGCCTCGCTGGACGCGTCGGTGCGCGGCGAGATCCTGGCGCTGCTGCTGCGCCTGCGGGACGAACTGGGCCTGTCCGCGCTGGTCGTCACGCACGACCTCGGTCTCGCGTGGAACATCGCGGACCGGGTGGCGGTGATGTATCTCGGCCGGATCGTGGAGACGGGGGACGTGGAGCAGATCCTCACGGCTCCGCAGCATCCGTACACCCAGGCGCTGTTGTCGGTGCTGCCGGAGGCCGAGGGCGAACCGGTGGTGCTGACCGGCGAGCCGCCGGACCCGTCCAAGGTGCCGTCGGGCTGCCGCTTCCATCTGCGCTGCCAGGTCCTGGCCTCGGGCGAGGCGGAGCGGGCGGGTGTCGCGGACGCCTGCCGCACGAAGGACCTGCCGGTGCTCGCGGGCGGCGGCGAGACGCAGGTGGCGTGCCACTGGGCGAGTGCGGCGGCGGTGGCCCGGCCTTAGGCCGTGTCCGCACAGCCTCGTCCGTCCTGCGGCGCCGGCACGCACCGGCGCCGCAGGACGCGCCCTCCGGGCAGACGACGACACGTTGCGGCCACTCCCAGGGAGGGCGGGCGGACCCTCGGCCCGGGACCTGCCCGCTACCGCCGGCCGTGGTGGTGGATCGCGCCGGAGAGTTCGCCGAGCGGGCGTCCCGTGCCGCCCCAGCGGTGCTGGATGATCTCGGCGGCGATCGAGACGGCCGTCTCCTCCGGTGTACGGGCTCCGAGGTCGAGCCCGACGGGCGAGGCCAGCCGGGCGAGGTCGGCCTCGCCCACGCCCTCGTCCCGGAGCCGTGCCATCCGGTCGTGATGGGTGCGCCGGCTGCCCATCACCCCGATGTAGGCCGCCGGTGTGCGCAGGGCGGCGACCAGCAGAGGCACGTCGAACTTCGGGTCGTGCGTGAGCACGCACAGGACGGTGCGCTGGTCGACGTCCGTGTCCGACAGATAGGTGTGCGGCCAGGCGCGGACGACCTCGTCGGCGGTGGGGAAGCGCTCGCGGGTCGCGAAGGCCGGACGGGCGTCGCACACGGTGACCCGGTAGCCGAGGAAGGACCCGATGCGGGCGGTGGCCGCCGCGTGGTCGATGGCGCCGAAGACGATCATGCGGGGCGGTGGCGCGTACGTCTGGATGAAGACGGACACGTCCTGCATCCGGCGCTCGCCGTGGATCCCGTACCACTGCCGCCCGGTCGCACCCTGGGCGAGGAGGCCCCGGGCGTCGTCGGTGACGGCCGCGTCGAGGCCCTCGTCGCCCAACGACCCTTCGGCCCGGTCCGCACCGACCACCCGCCGCGCGCTCGCACCGGTGCCGTCCGGAAGGGCGGTGGCCACGGCGACGGGTTCGCCGCGTGCGACGGTCTCCCCCACGTCCCGGAGCCAGGAGCGGTCGGCCGGCGCGGTGTAGGGGGCGACGAGGACGTCGATGGTTCCGCCGCAGGTCAGGCCCACACCGAAGGCCTCGTCGTCGGTGATCCCGTACGACTGCAGCTGTGGCGCGCCCGTGGCGAGCACCTCGCCCGCCACCTCGTACACCGCTCCCTCGACACAGCCCCCGGAGACGCTGCCCGCCACCGTGCCGTCGGCGGTAACGGCCATCATGGCGCCGGGCGCCCGTGGAGCACTGCCGCGGACGGAGACGACGGTCGCCAGCGCGAAGGGCGTTCCGGCCTCGTCCCAGGCGCGCAGTTCCGACAGCAGCTCACGCACGGTACGAACCTCCTCCGGGCCGGTACACCGGCCTCCGGCACGTCCCCCTGGGGTGAAGCCTGAGCACTCAGACAGTGAGTGCTATGGATTATGCATCGGATCCCGCCGCGCGGACGCCATCAGCGCGGCACGGTCCGGCGGCGTCCGCTCCGCCGTCTCGAGCGAGCGTTCGAGCTTGCCGAGCAGCTCGCCCAGCCGGCGCCGTTCGGCGTCGGAGAGTTCGGCGAGCATCCGTTCCTCGTTGGCGAAGTGTGCGACGGCGACCGTCTCCGCGACCTCGGCACCGCGCTCGGTGAGGCACGCGTACACGACCCTGCGGTCCTTCGCGTCACGCTCCCTGGTCACCAGACCGGCCTTCTCCAGCCGGTCCAGCCGCAGCGTGATGCCACCCGTGGTGACCAGGGCGATGTCCGCGAGCTGACCGGCTGTCTGCCGGTACGGGGGCCCTGACCTGCGCAGAGCTGCCAGTACGTCGAAGGCGGCCATGTTCAGGTCGAAGCATTCGAAGAGTTCGGACAGCAGCCCCTGGTACCGCAGAAAGCTGCGGTGGAGCCGGCCGAGCACCTCCATCGGCGAGGCGTCCAGGGCGGGGAGTTCACGCTTCCACTGCTCAAGGACGAGGTCGACCGCGTCGGGGCGGCCGGATGCTCTACGAGTCATGTGCGATGGGAGGACGGTGCCATGCCGCGCCCCCGCGCCTCCTTCCGGACACACCACGCCCGGCGCAGCGGTGAGGTGTACACGATACAACCGGCGCCCGTTCCCGGACTCCGGGTCCCGGGAACCCCTCGTAACATTTAAGCACTTAGTTATTGACCACTAAGACACTTCTTCCTAGGGTCACCGCAACTCCTGTTCGCGGAAGGATCCACATGTCAATCGTGGCCAACGGCCCCGCCGTGAGCTCCGTCTCGGCCAGACTCGAACGCCTGCCGAGCTCTCGCTGGCACATCAAGGTCCGCACACTGATCGGAACCGTCACGTTCTTCGAGGCGTTCGACCAGCTGCTGACCGCCTCCGCGCTGCCCGTCCTGACCGAACAGTGGAAGCTGAGCACCGGCCAGGGCACGATGATCGTCACCAGCGGTTCCGTCGGGATGCTGCTCGGGGCGCTCGTCGCCGGCTGGCTCGGCGACCGGATCGGCCGGGTGAACACCGTCGCGCTGGGTGTCGCCGTGACCGCACTGGCCAGCCTCGCCGTCGCGTTCTCCCCCGGCTTCGCCCTCTTCACGCTCTTCCGGTTCGTTCAGGGCCTCGGCATCGGCGGTGTGGTGCCGGTCGCCGCCACGTACATCAACGAGATCGCCCGGGCGGATCACCGGGGCCGCTTCGTGCTGCTCTACGAACTCATCTTCCCCGCCGGCCTCGCCACGGCCACGCTCGTCGCGAGCTGGGTGGTGCCCAGCTTCGGCTGGCGGGTGATGTTCGTGATCGGCGCCCTGCCCGTCCTCCTCGTCGTCGTCCTGCGCCGCCAGGTCCCGGAGTCGCCCCGCTGGCTGCTCTCCCGGGGCCGGGTCACGGAGGCCGAACAGGTCATCGCCCGGATCGAGAAGGACGTGGCGAAGTCGACCGGCGCCCCGCTGCCCGAACCAGGCCCGGCGACGGCCGTCGAGACGTCCCGGGGCGGGCTGCGGGATCTCTTCACGGGCCGCTATCTGCGGCGCACGGCCGTGGTGTCGGCACTGTGGTTCGTCGCGTACTACGTCAACCACGGCATCGCCACCTGGCTGCCCTCGCTCTACACCAAGGAGTTCGGCCTCGATCTGCGTACCGCGCTCAACTACGCGCTGCTGAGCAATGTGACCGGTCTGATCGGCTGTCTCCTGGTCGCGCTCGTCATCGACCGGGTGGGACGCCGGGTGTCCCTGACGGTCGGTCTCGGAGGGGCGGCCGTCGCCCTGTTCTCGCTGGCCGTCTCCGGCGCCTCGTCCGGCGGCCAGGTAGCGGTGTGGGCCTCGGTCACGACGCTCTTCGTCTTCGCCACCAACGTGAGCCTCTACCTCTACACGCCCGAGCTCTACCCGACCCGCAGCCGGGCACGCGGAGCGTCGTTCGGCGGAGTGTGGAACCGGCTCGGAGTCATCCTGGGACCGATCGTGGTCGGCGCGATCATCAGCTCCGGCGCCGGTCTCACCATGGTCTTCACCCAGCTGGGCTGCGTGGCGGCGGTGGGCGCGGTGATCGCGCTGTTCGCCGTGGAGACCAAGGGCAAGACGCTGGAGGAACTCAACAGCTGACTCCTGCCGATACGGCTCCGGCCGGGACCGCTGTCACGCGGTCCCGGCCGGAGCCGTAGGGCGGGAGAGGCTCTCAGCCCCGGTCGTACGCGGAGATCAGCTCGCTGCACCGCTTCACATCGGCGGCCATCGCCACGAGCAGATCGTCGATCGAGTCGAACTTCAGCATGCCGCGCACATACGCGAGGAAGTCCACGGCGACGTGCAGGCCGTACAGGTCGAGGCCGACGCGGTCGATCGCGTACGCCTCCACCGTCCGCTCGGTGCCGTCGAACTGCGGGTTGGTGCCGACCGAGATCGCGGCGGGCATGGCCTCGCCGTCCACATGCAGCCAGCCCGCGTACACGCCGTCGGCAGGGATCGCGGTGTGCGGCAGGGTCTCCACATTCGCGGTGGGGAAGCCGAGTTCACGTCCCCGCTGCGCACCGCGGACGACGATGCCCTCGACGCGGTGCGGACGGCCGAGGATCTCCGCGGCGCCGGCCACGTCCCCCTCGGCGACCAGGCGCCGGGTCAGGGTCGAGGAGAACGGCTCGCCGCCGCCGGCCTCGCCGCGCACCCGCAGGTCGATGACCTCGACGCGGTAGTCGTAGGTGTCACCGAGCTCGGTGAGCAACTGCACGTTCCCGGCGGCCTTGTGACCGAACCGGAAGTTGGGGCCCTCGATGACCAGCTTGGCGTGCAGCTTGTCGACGAGCACCTTCACGATGAAGTCGGCCGGAGCGAGCTTCGAGAACTCGGTGGTGAACGGAAGGATCAGCACCGCGTCCACGCCGAGCTCGGCCATCAGTTCCGCACGGCGGTGGTGCGGGGCGAGCAGCGGCGGATGGCTGCCGGGGCGGACGACCTCGCTGGGATGCGGGTCGAACGTCACCACGACGGACGGCACCCCCAGCTCGCGCGCCCGCTCGACGGCCCGGCCGATGATCAGCTGGTGTCCGCGGTGCACCCCGTCGTAGGACCCGATGGTGACGACGCTGCGTCCCCAGTCCTGGGGGATGTCCTCCAAGCCACGCCAGCGCTGCACTCTGACCGCTCCTCGCCCGAACCTGTGTACGTGGGTTTGTCTCTTACGCAGGTCTAAGACTGCCATGCTCACGCCCTGCGGCCTGCATCGGCATGGTCATCGGGGATCCCGGTACGCCCTCGAACCCCTCCACCGTGCGCCGCGCGCTCGGGCCGATGACCGCCGCCCACTCCTGCGGGGCGTCGGCCAGCCACTCGACGACCAGTGCACCGAACCCGGGTACGTCCCGGGCGAGTGCGACCAGCAGCCGGTCGAACAGACCGGCCCCCTCCGGGGTACGGAGCAGCAGCATCCCGGTGCGGTGCACCAGCGCCCGGGTGCGGACCGGTGGCCGCCCCCCGCAGCCGGTCGCGGCGGCCCGCAGCAGGGCCTCCAGCACGATCGGGTCCCGGTGGCCGCCGCCCTGCTCGAAGTCCAGCAGCACCTCCAGCAGGGTGTCCCGCGACGGCTGGGAGGCAGGGCTGCCGGGCGAGGCGAGAACCCCGGCGAGCGCGCCACGGACCGGCGGGGGCGCCGGACGGTCCCGGAGCAGTCCGGTCAGCAGGGGAAGCAGCAGTGCCCGCGCGGCGGGCCCCTGCTCCAGCCTGCGGTCGAGGTACGCGGCGGTGTGCGAGGTGTCCCCGGGGTGGCTGTCGACATAGGCGCGGACGAGCCCCGCGGTGTGCAGCGCCAGCGCGGGGGCGTCGATCCCGGCGAGCGCGCGGAGCGCTTCGCCCGCTCCGCCCCCGGGCCGCACGAGCCGCTCCCGGTACGCGGCCAGCACGGGCTCGGGATGTGTGGGCAGCGCGACGGCGAGCGCGGCGGCGCTCACCTTCGGCCCGTCCGCGACGAAGGCCCGGAGGGCTTGCGGCAGATAGCGCTCCCGCGTCTGCGGATCGGCCACGAGCAGGGCGAGCACGGGGCCGTGCAGCTCGGTGTCGGACGGGCGGGCCAGCAGGGCCGTCGCGGATCGGCGCAGCAGGGCGCGGTCCGCGTCCTGTGTCAGATGCGGGGCGACGAGCGCTCCGCACCAAGCCGCGGCGATCCGGCGGGCCCGGCGGTCGTCGTCGCGCGACCACCGTTCGACGGCCCGGCAGAGCGCCGCCGGTTCGTCCTCGGCCAGCGCGGCGAGCAGTTCGTCGGCGCGGGGGTGGCCGCAGGAGACGAGCGCGTCGGCCAGGTCGTCCACGGCGAGGTCCCGGCGGGCGTGGAGGAGTGCCTGCGCGGCGGCCGCGACGGTGGGCCGCGGGACGACGTCCGCATCGGCCGCGAGCGGGCGCTCGTCGGTGAACCAGGCACACAGGAGCGGCTGGAGCGTACGCGGATGGGCGGCGAGCCGGCGGGCCACGGCGTCCAGGAACCGTTCGCCGTCGCCGTCGCCCTCGGTTTCGGTGCCCGGTGGCCCGTCGGCGGGAACGAGCCGCCGGAACAGGTCCATCCGGTCCGCCTCGGGCAGCCGCAGCCGCCGCCAGAACCACGGCCCGAACTCGGCGTACGCGCCCCGCGCACCGGAGCCCCCCGCATCGGCGGAGCTGCGGACGATCCGCCCGGCGAGCAGCCGGAGCACCCCGAGGTGCGGCCGGGCGTCGGGAACCCGCAACAGCGTCTCGGCCAGCAGATGTCCGGCCCACCAGCGCGCGTCGGGGAAGGGCACGCCGGTGTCGCCCGCCACGGCCTCCGCGGCCTGCCCGGTCTCCCCCGCCGACAGCCGGTCCAGCGCCTCGATCAGGTCGGCCAGCCGGTGGGCCAGCGCGGCCGGGCCCTGTCGGCGGCCCAGGAGGAGGAGTGCCTGGATCACCGGGCCGATCCGGTGGCGCGGCACGGGAAGTGTGTGCGGCTGCTCCGGCTCGGGCGCCCGGGGTGCGGCCTGCCCGCCCGGCCGGCGCGGATGCGGTACCCGGTCCGCGCCCTCCCCCGCGGCCGCGTCCGCGTGCCACCGGTGCACCAGTGCCCGCAGCGCCGCGTCCAGGTCCAGATGCGCACCCTGGACCCAGTCGCCCAGCTCCTCGTGGGCGAACCGGTAGCCCGCTCCCGCCGGAACCAGCAGGCCCTCCGCCAGCACCGCCGACGCCCAGCCCGTGCGCCACGGGAAGACCTCCTCGAACGCGGCCCGGTCCAGCTCCCCCTGCCCGGGCCCCAGGCAGCGCCGGGCCGCCTCGTGGACCTGGCCCGCCACCCGCGCCGCCAGCCGCCGCACCGCCGTGCCATGCGGTGCGGGACGCCATTGGGAGGCGATCCGGACCGCGATGCGCAGGCACATGAGGTCCAGGTGGGCGCCGAAGACCTCTTCCGTGTCGGGGCGCCCGGGGGCGCCCGCCGGGAGGGCCCCGCGCACCTCGGCGAGCAGCCGCAGCGTGAGCGGATGCCGGTCGTGGCCGACGGCGAGCGCGTCGGGCGGAAGGCCGTACCCCTCTCTGGCCCGTTCGGCCTGGCCCACGGTGAGGTCGCCGATGCGGACCGCCGAGGGCAGCCGCCTGGCAGGGCGGGCCGGGCGGTGCAGCGCGTCCGGCGGCCAGAGCGCACCCGCGGTCTCCCAGTGCTCGGGCCGGCAGGCGACGACCAGGCGCGCCCCGTGTGCGCGCAGCCAGTCGACCGAGCCCGCCGTCCACCGGGCCAGCCGGTGCGCCAGGACGGGCGGCATCTCCTCGGGGCCGTCCAGCAGGACGAGCAGCGGGCTGCCGGCGTCCGCGGCCAGCCCGGCGACCCGCTCGGGGGTGGCGGCCGCCATGTCTCCCGTGGCTCCGGCGGCGGCGACGATGCGCCCGGCCTGCCGGAGCGTGCGGGCGATCGCGTCGGCCACGGAGGTGTCGTCGGCCAGCAGGTCGGCGCCGCGCAGCCACAGGGTGGGCGCGGGCACCGGGCCCCGGGTCCGCCGGGCGGCGAGCGCGGCGAGTTCCGTGGTGCGGCCGGTGCCCGGCGCCCCGACCAGGCCGAGAACCACCGCGGGTTCCTCCCCGTCCCCGCCGCGGCCCACCGCCGCGAAGTCGTTGAACTCCGCGAGGGCGTCGGGCCGTTCCACCGGGTCGGGCCAGGCACTCGGGCCGCCCGCGGAGCCGACCGACATGGCGGTGAGCTGGAGCGCTCCCGCCACGTTCAGACCGGTTCCGTATCCGGGTACCTCCGTCGCGTTGCGCCGCAGCAGCACGCCCAGCGGGCCGTCGCGGTCCGGGCCTGCCAGCGGCACCGCGCAGCCGGCGGCGGCGTGCCCGGTGCGCAGGGCGGTGCCCAGGACCGCGATGACGGCGCCGCTGTCCGGGTCGAACACGGGCCCGCCGACGGCCGCGCCGCGGAGCCGGAGCGCATCGCTGCCGTCCGTACCGAGGGCCAGTTCCAGGGCCCGGCCGATCGTGTGGGTACGGCCGCCCGCGGTGTACGTCGCCGCGGTCGCGCCGAGGACGCGTGCCTCGCGGACGCCGTGCGCGGCGATCCTCACATAGGCGCCGGCGTCGATCCGCTCCTGCGGGGCGATCGGCAGGGGCGGCACACCGAGCGCGTCCGGTCCGCCGGTGGGCAGGAGCGCGAGGTCGAGTTCCGGCAGTGCGGTGATGTCGTGGGCCTCGACGCGGCAGCTGCGGCCGTCCGCGCCGTGCAGCAGGAGGTGCGGGAGGCCGTCGACCGCTTCGTGACTGGTCACCACCGTTCCCCGGCCGTCCGCGACGAAGCCCGTCCCCCGCGGCCGGCCCGCCGGATCGCACAGTCGTACCAGCGTCGCCCGGTCCCCGCATCCCATGATCCGACGGTAGGGCGACAGTGATCGGCACGAAGAGCAATCAGGGTAAAAGCGCCCCGTTTGCACCCCCGATTCACTCCGAGCGCCTGCCCGTTGGGGTGAATCAGGGGCGTTCGCCGGACAGAATCCGGTGGGGGGTCGTGGAGCGGGCAAAGGGGTCCTGCCCGCTCCACGGGGGGCCACGACGGGGCCCCGGGTGTCAGGCGAAGACGGCGAGGCTCTTGGCCTTGCCCTTCTGTTCCTCGACGAGGACCAGGAACGTCCCGTCGGGCCCGAAGACCGCGACCGGGCCAGGCGGATACGCGGGCATGTCGAGCCGTACGCCGTTGAGCAGCAGCTTGGCCCGCCTCTCGTCGACGTCCCAGCGGGGGAACGCCGAGTCGGCGGCCTCGGCCACCGGCATCACGACGAGCTCCTCCTGGTGCTGGTCGAGCGTCCGCGCGGCGTCGAGACCGTACGGACCGACGCGGGTGCGCCGCAGGGCGGTCAGATGCCCGCCCACACCGAGCCCGGCGCCGAGGTCGCGGGCGATGGCCCGGATGTACGTACCCGAGGAGCAGACCACCGAGACGACCAGGTCGACCACCGGGGTGCCGTCCTCGGCCACCGCCTCGCGTACGTCGTAGACGTGGAAGGACGAGATGGTCACCGGACGGGCCGGGATCTCGAACTCCTCGCCGCCGCGGACCCGTGCGTAGGACCGCTTGCCGTCGATCTTGATGGCGCTGACCTTGGACGGCACCTGCATGATGGCGCCGGTCAGGGCGGCGACCCCCGCGTCGATGCCCTCGCGGGTCACACCGGAGGCGTCGGTGGACGAGATGATCTCGCCCTCCGCGTCGTCCGTGACGGTGTCCTGGCCGAGCCGGATCGTACCGAGGTACTCCTTCTCGGTCAGCGCGAGATGGCCGAGGAGCTTGGTGGCCTTCTCGACGCCGAGCACGAGTACGCCGGTCGCCATCGGGTCCAGCGTGCCGGCATGGCCGACCCGGCGGGTCCGGGCGATGCCGCGCATCTTGGCGACGACGTCGTGCGAAGTGAAGCCGGACGGCTTGTCGACAATGACAAGTCCGTCCGGCGTTTTGTTCTGCGCTGTCATTCGGAGGCTGTGTCCTCGTCGGTCTCGTCCTCCGGCTTGCGGTACGGGTCCGCGTCGCCCGCATACGTGGCGCCCGAGGACGCCTCGCGCACCTTGGCGTCGGAGGCCCGTACGCGGTCGAGGAGGTCCTCGATCGCCTTGGCGTTCTCCGGCAGCGCGTCCGCCACGAAGGAGAGCGTGGGGGTGAACTTCGTCCCCGCCGCCGAACCGACCGCGGAGCGCAGGATGCCCTTGGCGCTCTCCAGGCCGGCTGCCGCGCTCGCCCGGTCCTCGTCGTCGCCGTAGACCGTGTAGAAGACCGTGGCCTCCCGCAGGTCGCCGGTGACGCGGGTGTCCGTGATGGTCACGTGCGTACCCAGGCGCGGGTCCTTGATTCCCCGCTGCAGTTTCTCGGCGACCACCTCCTGGATGAGGTCCGCCAGCTTCTTAGCCCGCGCGTTGTCGGCCACTGGTCCGTCTCCTTCTCACTTTGAACGACCGGCAGTCCGGGGGCGGCGTCACCCACTCCCCCGGTTCCCGGTCGGTCCTGCTCAATCGTCTTCGTCGCTGTGCAGCCGCCGCCGTACGGACAGCAGCTCCACCTCCGGCCGGCCGGCGACCAACCGCTCGCACCGGTCGAGTACGTCTGTGAGGTGTCCGGTTTCCCCGGAGACCACGGCGAGGCCGATCTCGGCCCTGCGATGGAGGTCCTGCCCGCCCGTCTCCGCCACGCTCACCGCGTACTTGCGCTGGAGCTCGGCAACGATCGGACGGACTATGGAGCGCTTCTCCTTCAGCGACCGTACGTCGCCGAGAAGCAGATCGAAGGACAGTGTCCCCACATACATGTGTGTCCGGATGTCCCGCCGGTTCGGGTTCGCGCCCCACCGTTGACTGGCAGGGACACAAGAACCGTACACGGAACGGCCGGGGCCGATCGACGGATATACGTCCCGTCGACCGGCCCCGACTGTTGAGGTACGGGTCAGCCTCGCGGCTTCTCGCGCATCTCGTACGTCGCGATGACGTCGTCGATCTTGATGTCGTTGAAGTTTCCGAGGTTGATACCGCCCTCGAAGCCTTCGCGGATCTCGGTGACGTCGTCCTTGAAGCGGCGCAGACCGGAGATGTTGAGGTTCTCCGCGATGACCTTGCCATCGCGCAGCAGGCGCGCCTTGGTGTTGCGCTTGACCTCGCCGGACCGGACCAGCACACCGGCGATGTTGCCCAGCTTGGACGAGCGGAAGATCTCGCGGATCTCCGCCGTACCGAGCTCGACCTCTTCGTACTCCGGCTTGAGCATGCCCTTGAGGGCCGCTTCGATCTCTTCGATCGCCTGGTAGATGACCGAGTAGTACCGGACGTCCACACCTTCGCGGTCGGCCATCTGCGCGGCACGCCCTGCGGCGCGCACGTTGAAGCCGATCACGATGGCGTCGGAGCCGGTCGCCAGGTCGATGTCCGACTCGGTGACCGCACCCACACCGCGGTGCAGGACCCGGATGTCGACCTCTTCACCGACGTCGAGCTGGAGCAGCGAGGACTCGAGAGCCTCCACCGAACCGGACGCGTCGCCCTTGATGATGAGGTTGAGCTCCTGGACCAGACCGGCCTTGAGCGCCTCGTCCAGGTTCTCCAGGGAGAACCGGACACCCTTGCGGGCGAAGTTGGCGTTGCGCTCACGAGCGGCACGCTTCTCGGCGATCTGACGGGCCGTACGGTCCTCGTCGACGACCAGGAAGTTGTCGCCGGCACCCGGGACGTTGGTGAGACCCAGCACGAGGACGGGGGTCGAGGGACCCGCTTCCTCGACGTTCTCGCCCTTGTCGTCGAGCATCGCGCGGACTCGGCCGTACGCGTCGCCGACCACCATCGTGTCGCCGACCCGCAGCGTGCCTCGCTGGACCAGGACGGTCGCGACGGCACCGCGGCCGCGGTCGAGGTGGGACTCGATCGCAATACCCTGCGCGTCCTGCTCCGGGTTGGCCCGCAGGTCGAGCGAGGCGTCGGCGGTGAGGACGACGGCCTCCAGAAGAGCCTCGATGTTGAGGCCCTGCTTGGCGGAGATGTCGACGAACATCGTGTCGCCGCCGTACTCCTCGGCCACCAGACCGAACTCGGTGAGCTGACCGCGCACCTTCGTCGGGTCCGCACCCTCGACGTCGATCTTGTTGACCGCGACCACGATCGGCACGTCGGCCGCCTTGGCGTGGTTCAGCGCTTCGATCGTCTGGGGCATCACACCGTCGTTCGCCGCCACCACGAGGATCGCGATGTCGGTGGACTTCGCACCACGTGCACGCATGGCGGTGAACGCCTCGTGACCCGGGGTGTCGATGAAGGTGATACGGCGGTCCTCGCCGTTGACCTCGGCACCGACCTGGTACGCACCGATGTGCTGCGTGATGCCGCCGGCCTCGCCCGCGATGACGTTCGTCTTGCGGATCGCGTCCAGCAGTCGGGTCTTACCGTGGTCGACGTGACCCATGACGGTCACGACCGGAGGACGGGAGACCAGGGCCTCTTCGCCGCCCTCGTCCTCGCCGAACTCGATGTCGAAGGACTCGAGCAGCTCGCGGTCCTCCTCCTCGGGGCTGACGATCTCGAGGACGAAGTTCATCTCGTCCGCGAGGAGCTTCAGCGTCTCGTCGGAGACGGACTGCGTGGCAGTGACCATCTCGCCGAGGTTCATCATCACGCCGACGAGCGACGCCGGGTTGGCGTTGATCTTCTCGGCGAAATCGGTGAGGGAGGCACCGCGCGACAGCCGGACGGCCTGTCCGTTGCCGCGAGGCAGCATGACGCCGCCCACCGACGGGGCCTGCATGGCCTCGTACTCCTGGCGCCTCTGCCGCTTCGACTTGCGACCACGACGCGCGGGACCACCGGGGCGGCCGAAGGCGCCCTGTGTGCCACCACGGCCACCGGGGCCGCCGGGACGTCCACCGAAGCCGGGACGACCGCCGAAGCCGCCGCCACCACCGGGACGGCCTGCGCCGCCACCGCCACCGCCGCCACCGGGACGACCGGCGAAACCGCCGCCACCGCCACCGGGACCGGCCGGACGGCCTGCGAAGCCGCCGCCACCACCGGGACGGCCTGCGCCGCCACCGCCGCCGGGACGACCGCCGCCGCCACCGGGACCACGGCCACCGCCGGGGCCACCACCGGGACGCGGGCCGGCAGCGGGACGCTGCGGCATCATGCCCGGGTTCGGACGGTTACCGCCGGCGCCGGGGGCGCCGCCGGGACGAGGAGCCTGCGGGCGCGGCATGCCGCCCGGAGACGGACGTGCTCCACCCTGGCCCTGCGGGCGCGGGGCGCCGCCGGGGCCGCCCTGCGGACGCGGGGCGCCGGGGCGCTCCGAGCCGCCACCGGGACGCGGGGCGCCGCCGGGACGGGGCGACTGCGGACGGGCCATGCCCGTCGAGCCACCGGAGGTGAAGGGGTTGTTGCCCGGACGGGGACCGGCCGGACGGGCGCCGCCGGGGCGCGGGGCGCCCTGGCCTGCGGGGCGTGCGGGGCGCTCGGCGCCACGCTCTCCACCGCGGCCGCCGTCACGCTGGCCACCGTCTCGGCCGCCGTCACGCTGACCGCCGGCCGGAGCCGGACGGGAAGCGGCGGGACGGGGACCCGGGGTGGCACCCGCGGGACGCGGGGCCTGCTGCTGCTGAGGTGCTGCCGGCTGGGCCGGAGCCGGAGCCGAGAACTCGGCTGCGGGCACCGGGGTGACCGGGGCGGCCTTCGGCGCGGGCTTGGGACCCGGACGCGGGCCCGCCGACGGCGCGGAAGGCGCAGCGGGGGTGGTGCTCGCCGGGGCTTCGGCAGCGGCCGGCTTGGGAGCCGGTGCGCCGGGCTTCGGGGCACCGGGACGTGCCGCAGCTGCCGGGGAGGGCGCTGCGGGCTTCACAGGGGCGGCCTTACGGGGCGCGCCAGGCTTTGCAGCGGACTTGCCGGCGTTGCCGCCGGGCCCCTGCAGTGCGTCAGTCAACTTGCGTACAACCGGCGCCTCGATCGTCGAGGACGCCGAACGTACGAATTCACCGAGTTCTTGGAGCTTGGCCATGACGACCTTGCTCTCAACCCCGAACTCCTTGGCGAGTTCGTATACCCGGACCTTAGCCACTTCGCTCCTTTTAGGTCCGGGTTACCGCCGGACCGTCGCTACTTCATGGGCGTACTCATCGCGTACTCATCGAGTGCTCATCGCAATCTCGACCTACTTCCAACTCGCGAGGTACCTGACCGCACGGGGACCCGTGCCGTTCAATTTCTTACGGTGTCACCCGCTCGACGAACCGCTGCACCGCAGCGGAGTCGAACGGCCCCTTGGCCTTGAAGGCCCGGGGGAAGGCCCGGCGGCGAACCGCCAGGTCCAGACAGACAGAGACGGGGTGTACATATGCACCCCGGCCGGGCAGCGTACCGCGAGGATCAGGGACGCATGCGTCCCCGTCCACCACGATGCGCAGCAGCTCGCTCTTGGCCGCTCGCTCCCGGCATCCCACACAGGTTCGTTCGGGGCAAGCGCGAGCGTGCGTCCGGCCAGACACGTTTAAGTCTACCTCCCCGTACCGACCTCACCCCTTTGGGGCAAGAATCGAACGGATGTTGTCGTGATCTCAGCGGCGTGGCGCCGGGATCTATTCCTTGTCGTCCTGTCGGACCCGGTCCGGACGGGGGCCCGTCCGGACCTTCGGGATCGCCGTCGGGTCAGCGCCGCTCGGAGCGCTCCCGGGCCCGCTCGGCCCGCTCACGGTCCGCGACGTCGCGCTCGGCGTCGGTCTCGGTGTCCGGGCGGATGTCGATGCGCCAGCCCGTCAGACGGGCGGCGAGACGGGCGTTCTGCCCCTCCTTGCCGATCGCCAGCGACAGCTGGTAATCGGGCACGGTGACCCGGGCCGAACGTGCGCCGAGGTCAACGACCTCGACCTCACTCACCCGTGCGGGCGACAGTGCGTTGGCGACCATCTCGGCCGGGTCGTCCGACCAGTCCACGATGTCGATCTTCTCGCCGTGCAGCTCGGCCATGACATTGCGCACACGTCCGCCCATCGGGCCGATGCAGGCACCCTTGGCGTTCAGGCCCGAGCGGGTGGACCGTACGGCGATCTTGGAACGGTGGCCGGCCTCGCGGGCGATCGCGCAGATCTCGACGGAACCGTCGGCGATCTCCGGGACCTCCAGCGCGAAGAGCTTCTTCACGAGGTTGGGGTGGGTCCGCGACAGCGTCACGGACGGACCGCGGACACCCTTGGCGACCCGGACGACGTAGGTGCGCAGCCGCAGGCCATGGGTGTACTCCTCGCCCGGCACCTGCTCCTGCACCGGCAGGATGGCTTCCAGCTTGCCGATGTCGACGAGGACGTTCTTCGGGTCCTTGCCCTGCTGGACGACGCCGGTCACGACGTCGCCCTCGTGGCCCGCGTACTCACCGAACGTCCGGTCGTCCTCGGCGTCGCGCAGACGCTGCAGGATGACCTGCTTGGCGGTGGTCGCGGCGATCCGGCCGAAGCCCGACGGGGTGTCGTCGAACTCCTTGGGCTCCTGGCCCTCTTCGAGGTCGGCCGGGTCCTCCTTGGCCCACACGGTCACGTGGCCGCGCTCGTCCAGCTCCACACGCGCCCTGCGGTGACTGCCGTCCGTACGGTGGTACGCGATGAGGAGGGCCGACTCGATCGCCTCGACGAGCACGTCGAACGGGATCTCCTTGTCCTGCGCCAAGCCCTTCAGAAGCTTCACATCGATGTCCACGGCTACGCCTCCTCTTCCTTCTTGTCCTTGCGGTTGAATTCCAGCTCCACGCGCGCCCTGGCGATCTCGTCGAACGCGATCCGGCGGGACGTGGGCTTGCGGCCCTTGACGCCCGGCACCTCGAGATCGAGGCCCTCTTCGTCGACCGCGAGGATGCGGGCCACCAGCTCGCCGCCCTCGTTGAGCGTCAGCCGGGCCAGACGGCCCGTGGCACGTACGTAGTGGCGGTGCTCCGTCAGCGGGCGGTCGGCACCGGGAGAGCTGACCTCCAGGACGTACTCGTCCTCGCCCATCGCGTCGGTCTCGTCGAGCTTGGCGGAGATCGCGCGGCTCAGATCCGCACAGGCGTCGAGCTCCACGCCCTCCTCGGAGTCCACGATGATCCGCAGCACCCGGCGACGGCCGGCCCGGGACACTTCGATCTCTTCCAGATCCAGCTGCTCGGCGCTGACGAGCGGTTCGACCAGCCCGCGCAGCCTCTCGCTCTGGGTGGTGCTCATCCGGGTGACTCCTCGGCCGCGTGTGCTGTTGTGGGGATCGTCGCGTGTCTGGTCAAAGGGTATCCGGTCCCAAGGGGTGTTGCTGTCCGCCGGCCCCCCGGGCGCGGGTACGCTCGCCAACGCGTGATCACTTCCGGACAGATCCAGTCAAGACAGGTCCAGGCCCGAAGGAGAACAAGTGCGGCGCACGGGGACGACGCGCAGGGGAGCGCTGACCGCGACGGGAGCGATCGCCATGGGGGCGGTGCTGGCCGGCTGTGGCAGCGGCGGGGACGACGAGAGCGCCGGACGCAAGGGGTCCGCACAGGCCGGCGCGCGGACCGCGGCCGACCGCTCCTCGGCCGGCCGGGCGGAGACCTCGCTGCGGGCAGCGGCCCGCGGCGTGAGCACCTCGCTGTTCGCCCAGTACGAGACCGTCGTCCGGGCCCATCCGGCGACCGCGGCCGGGCTCACCCCGCTGCGGGACGCCGTCCGCGCCCACATCACGGCCCTGGGCCCCGGCGACGCGCTCGGCCTCGTCCGGACCCGGCCCGGCACCGGTGACGCCCGGGCGGCGGTCCGGGAGCTGGCCGCCGCGGAACGCCGTGCCGCCGCCTCGCACACCCAGGCACTGATGAAGGCCCCGCCGGAACTGGCCCGGCTGCTCGCGTCGGTCGCGGCGGCTGCCTCGGCCCACGCCTACCTGCTGACCGAACTGGCCAAGGAGACGAAGGCATGAGCGAGGACGGGACGCTGGAGGCCGCGCAGGCGGCACTGGCCGCCGAACACGCGGCCGTGTACGGGTACGGGGTGGCGGGCGGCCGGGTCGCCGCGGACCGCCGCGCCGAGGCGACCGCCGCCCACCACGCCCACCGCGCCCGGCGCGACGCGCTGGTGCGCACGGTGCGCGACCTGGGCGGTGCCCCGGTGGCCGCGGGGCCCGCGTACGCTCTGCCGTTCGCGGTACCGGACGCCGCCGCGGCGGTGCGCCTGGCCGCCGTGCTGGAGGACCGGGTCGCGGATGTCTACTCCGACCTCGTACGGGCCTCCGAGGGGCCGTTGCGCCGCTCGGCGGCGGACGCGCTGCGGGAGGCCGCGGTGCGCGCGGTCCGCTGGCGCGGCAGCGGCGTACCCTTTCCCGGGCTCGTCGAGCGTGCCGCGGACGGGTCCCGTACCGACGGGACCGGCGCGAAGGACGAGACGACCGGGGCCCGCGCGAAGGCCGGGTCCGACGCGCAGGCCACAACCGGCACGACGCACTGAAGCAGGCTCTGAAAGGGAACACGGCACGTATGGGTTTTGAACCGCCGCAGCGTCTGGTGCGAGCGCTCGGCGAGTCGTACGGGGATACGGCCGCCGGGGACTGGCTCGCGGGGCTACCCGGGCTGACCGAGCAGGCACTGGCCGCGACCGGGCGGGGGACGACCGTCGAACGGGTCGCCGCGCCGGGCGGGCGTAGCAGCCTGGTCCTGCTGGTACGGGACACCGACGGCACCCCCGCAGCGCTGAAGCTCGCCCCCGCCGGGGCGGCCCCGGAGCTCGAACGGGCCGCGCTGGCGCACTGGAACGGCTGGGGCGCGGTCCAGCTGATCGCCGCCCCCGACAAGGCGGCGGAGCCGGAGACCGCGGGCGGTTCGCTGCTGCTGGAACGGCTGCATCCCGAGGTGTCGCTGCGCTCGCTTCCGGAGGCGAAGGCGCTCCTGGAGGCGGCCGGAACGGTGCGGCGGCTCTGGGTCGAACCTCCCCCGGAACACTCTTTCGAGACGGTCACCGGGCGGACGGGACTCCGTATCGACGCGATGCGGGCCTCGGCGGCGGACGATCCCGCCCTGGAGCCCCTGGTCTCGGCTGCCCTGGCGGCACGCGAGGAACTGGTCGCCCACTCCCCCGAGACCCTGTTGCTGCACGGCAACTTCCGGCAGAGCAAGGTGCTCTCGGGCGAACGTGCGCCCTGGCTGACGGTCGGTCCGGAGCCGGTGGTCGGCGAGCGGGCCTACGATCTGGCGCGGCTGGTGCGGGACCGGGTCGAGGACCTGATCGCCTCGCCCGGCGGTGCGATGACCGCCCGGCGCAGGATCAAGAAGCTCGCGGACGCCCTGGACGTGGACCGGGAGCGGCTGCACGGCTGGACGCTGTTCCGCGCGGTGGAGTCGGGCACCCGGGCGCTGGCGGCGGGGCGCCGCGAGGAGGGCGAAGTGACACTGGAGTTCGCCGGCTGGCTGTAGCCGCCGCGCATGCCGAAGGGCCCCGCACGGATCTCCGTGCGGGGCCCTTCGGCATGTGGCCGGGCGGTCAGCCCTGCTCGGTGAGGCGGGCGATCGCCTCGTCGACCGTGAGCTCCTCGCGCTCGCCGGTGCGGCGGTCCTTCAGCTCGAGGACGCCCTCGGCCGAACGGCGTCCCGCGACCAGGATCTTCGGGACGCCGATGAGCTCGGAGTCGGTGAACTTGACGCCGGGCGAGATGCCCGGGCGGTCGTCGACCAGGACGCGCAGGCCGGCGGCGTTCAGCTTCTCGGAGACGTCGAGGGCGAGCTCCGTCTGGAGCGCCTTGCCCGCGGCGACGACGTGCACGTCGGCCGGGGCGATCTCGCGGGGCCAGCACAGGCCCTTGTCGTCGGCGGTCTGCTCGGCGAGCGCGGCCACCGCGCGGGAGACGCCGATGCCGTACGAGCCCATCGTGACGCGGACGGGCTTGCCCTGCTGGCCGAGCACGTCGAGGGAGAAGATGTCGGCGTACTTGCGGCCGAGCTGGAAGATGTGGCCGATCTCGATGGCGCGGTCCACCTGGAGGCCGGCGCCGCACTTGGGGCAGGGGTCGCCCGCCTCGACGACGACGACGTCAAGGTAGTCGTCGACCTCGAAGTCACGGCCGGCGACGACGTTCCTCGCGTGCTTGCCCTCCTTGTTGGCACCCGTGATCCAGGCGGTGCCGGCGGCGACGCGCGGGTCGGCGATGTAGCGGACCTTCTCCAGACCCTGCGGTCCGACGTAGCCGCGGACGAGGTCGGGGCGGCCCACGAAGTCCTCGGCCGTGACGAGCTCGACGACGGCCGGGGTGAGGTGCTCGCCGAGCTTGCCGAGGTCGACCTCGCGGTCGCCGGGCACGCCCACGGCCACGATCTCGCCGTCGACCTTGACCAGGAGGTTCTTCAGGGTGGCGGAGGCCGGGACGCCGAGGTGGGCGGCGAGGGTCTCGATGGTCGGGGTGTCGGGGGTGTCCAGCTCCTCGACGGGACCGGTCGCCGAGCCGTCGACCGGGGTGGCGTTGAACGTCACGGCCTCGGTGTTGGCGGCGTAGTCGCAGTTCGGACAGTCGACGAAGGTGTCCTCACCAGCGGGCGCGGGGGCGAGGAACTCCTCGGAGGCGGAGCCGCCCATGGCGCCGGAGACCGCGGAGACGATGCGGTGGTCGAGGCCGAGCCGCTCGAAGATCCGGATGTAGGCGCCGCGGTGCAGCTGGTACGCCTCGGCGAGACCCTCGTCGGTGGTGTCGAAGGAGTACGAGTCCTTCATCTGGAACTCGCGGCCGCGCAGCACGCCGGCGCGGGGGCGGGCCTCGTCGCGGTACTTGGTCTGGATCTGGTACAGGATCACGGGCAGGTCCTTGTAGGACGAGCACATGTCCTTGACGACCTGGGTGAAGACCTCTTCGTGCGTCGGGCCGAGGAGGTAGTCGGCGCCCTTGCGGTCCTGGAGCCGGAACAGCAGGTCGCCGTACTCGTCGTACCGGCCGCTCGCCTCGTACGCCTCCTTGGGGAGGAGCGCGGGGAGCAGGACCTCCTGGCCGCCGATGGCGTCCATCTCCTCGCGAACGACGCGGGTGATGTTCTCCAGGACCTTCTTGCCGAGCGGCAGCCAGGACCAGATGCCGGCCGCCGTGCGGCGTACGTATCCGGCGCGGACGAGGAGCTTGTGGTTGAGCGTCTCGGCGTCCGCCGGGTCGTCGCGCAGTGTCTTGATCATCAATCGGGACATGCGCTGGACCTGGGCCATGATGAACTCCTGCTCGGAAGGGTGATGTGCAGGAGGTTAGCCGGGCGGCACCGGCGGGCGGAAATCGATTGAGTCAGGGACGCCCGGGGCGGAGCAGCGGAAGGGGTGCTCCCATGACCGCGTACGGCATGGGAGCACTGGGGAAATGCACCTGCCGGGCGAGGTCCCGGTAGCCGAGCGACCGGTACAGACCGCGTGCGGGACTCTCCGTGTCGATGGCGGAGAGGATCGAGCGGGGCTGGTCGACGGCGTCCGTGATGGTGGTGATGAGGCCGCGGCCGACGCCCCGGTTCTGGAACTCCGGGTGGACGTGGAGTTCGGTGATCACGAAGGAGTCGTCGAGCCAGCCTGCCGAGCCGGTGGCCCGCAGGTGGGGCTCGACGACGGTGGACCACCAGTGGCCGCGCTCGTTGGGCATGCCGTAGACGAACCCGACGAGGCCGCCGTCCGGAGTCAGGGCGCCGAGCGCGCGGGCGAAGGGGTGGTCGAGGTGTCTGAGGACGATGTGGCGTCGTACCTCGATCTCTTCGGGGCCGAGTCCGAAGGCGACGGCCTGCACGGCGAGCGCCTCGTCCACGCGTGCGGCGAGATCGATCGGCCCGATCCGGACGCCGGTGGTGTGGGGTCCTCCCCCGGAAGCTGCTGCCATGAGCAGACCCTACTGTCCGTGGCGGGGTGCGTGGTACGGGCCGGGGCGGACCGGCGGAAGGATCAGAACAGGACGCTCATGAACGCGCCGGTCTCGCGGAAGCCGATGCGCCGGTACGCCTTGCGCGCGGGGGTGTTGTAGTCGTTCACGTACAGGCTGACGATCGGTGCGACGTCGGCCAGCGCGTACCGCAGGACGGCTGCCATGCCGGTCTCGGAGTGGCCCCGGCCGCGGTACTCGGGGGCGACCCAGACTCCCTGGATCTGGCAGGCCTGTGCGGTGGTGGCGCCGATCTCCGCCTTGAAGACGACCTTGCCGTCGTCGATCCGGGCGAAGGAGCGGCCGGCGCCGATGAGCTCGGCGACGCGGGCCTGGTAGAGGAGTCCGCCGTCACCGGCGAGCGGGGAGATGCCGACCTCTTCGGTGAACATGGCGACGCAGGCCGGCATGAGGACGTCCATCTCGTCCTTGCGGACGCGGCGGACCAGGGGGTCGGGTGCCACATCGGCGGACGGGCTCTCGGTGACCATGAGCGGCTGGTTGGCCCGGACCTCGCGGGCGGGGCCCCAGCCCGGTTCGAGGAGCCGCCACAGCTGTGCGGTGGGCCCGGCCGGACCCACGATCGAGGAGCAGCGGCGGCCGGCCCTGCGGGCACGGTCGGCGAAGGCGCGGACGGCCTCGGGGGTGGCGCAGATGGGGACGAGGTTGGCTCCTGAGTAACAGAGCGACCGCAGGTGGCCGTTGGCGTACCAGCCCCACATCTCGCCGCCCAGGCGCCAGGGGTCGAGGCCTGCGATCTGGACCCGGGAGGTCACGAAGGCGTTGGCTACGGGTTCGCTCTCCAGCACCGCGAGGGCGGCGCCGAGGTCGCTGGGTTCGAGGACCCGGGTGGTGGTCTGCGTCAACACGAGGGGGCCTCACCATGCGGTCTGCTGATTTCCGCACTGTACCCAAAGAGGCTGTGGCACGCCGCTTGTGGCCGTGAACAGCCTCCGCGACCCCCGGTGACGTCGCTCACGGACAGCGCCCCGCGCGGAGGGTTGCTCCGGCGGGGCGCTGTCGTGGAAGGCATGGGGTCAGCTGATGGAGACCTCGGGCTCGCCCGAGGCGATGCCGTCCTTCTCCATCTGCTCGGCGATCTTGAGGGCTTCCTCGATGAGGGTCTCGACGATCTTCGACTCGGGCACGGTCTTGATGATCTCGCCCTTGACGAAGATCTGACCCTTGCCGTTGCCCGAGGCGACGCCCAGGTCTGCCTCGCGTGCCTCGCCGGGGCCGTTGACGACACAGCCCATCACGGCGACGCGCAGCGGGACCTCCATGCCCTCGAGACCGGCGCTCACCTGGTCGGCCAGCTTGTAGACGTCGACCTGCGCACGGCCGCACGACGGGCAGGACACGATCTCCAGCCGCCGCTGCTTCAGGTTCAGCGACTCCAGGATCTGGAGCCCGACCTTGACCTCCTCGGCCGGTGGCGCCGACAGCGAGACGCGGATCGTGTCGCCGATGCCCTCGCTCAGCAGGGCGCCGAAGGCGACGGCCGACTTGATGGTGCCCTGGAACGCCGGGCCGGCCTCGGTCACGCCGAGGTGCAGCGGGTAGTCGCACTGGGCGGCGAGCTGCCGGTAGGCGTTGACCATCACGACGGGGTCGTTGTGCTTGACGGAGATCTTGATGTCCCGGAAGCCGTGCTCCTCGAAGAGGGACGCCTCCCACAGCGCCGACTCCACCAGCGCCTCGGGCGTGGCCTTGCCGTACTTCTTCAGCAGTCGCGCGTCCAGCGAACCGGCGTTCACGCCGATCCGGATCGGCGTGCCGGCGTCGTTCGCCGCCCGCGCGATCTCCTTGACCTTGTCGTCGAACTGCTTGATGTTCCCGGGGTTCACCCGGACCGCGGCGCATCCCGCGTCGATCGCGGCGAAGACGTACTTCGGCTGGAAGTGGATGTCGGCGATCACCGGGATCTGCGACTTCGAGGCGATCGTCGCGAGTGCGTCCGCGTCGTCCTGGGTCGGGCACGCCACGCGGACGATCTGACAGCCCGAGGCGGTCAGCTCCGCGATCTGCTGGAGCGTGGCACCGATGTCCGACGTACGCGTCGTCGTCATCGACTGCACCGAAACCGGCGCGTCCCCACCGACCGCCACCGACCCGACCTGGATCTTGCGGCTGACCCGCCGTACGGCGAGCTGGGTCGGAACGGTGGGCATTCCGAGAGAAATCGCAGTCATGCGCTGAGCATCCCCAAGGTGTGGATCGAGGTCCCGAAGTCGGCGGGCTCCGGCCTTCGAGGTTACGGCACCGAGCACGGCGTGAAGCACACCGCGTCCGGGAACCCGGGCAAAATATGGGGTCCCGGACGCACCGTGCGCATCCGCCGTCACTCGGGGTACAGGCGCCCCCGGGACGGCCCGGTCAGGAGATCTTGACCGGGTTCACGACGTCGGCGACCAGGACGAGCAGGGTGAAGCAGATGAACACCCCGGCGACCACGTAGGCGACCGGCATCAGCTTGGCCACGTCGAACGGGCCGGGGTCGGGGCGCTTGAAGATCCGCGCCACGTTCCGCCGCAGCGCCTCCCACAGGGCCCCCGCGATGTGGCCGCCGTCGAGCGGCAGCAGCGGCAGCATGTTGAAGAGGAACAGCGAGAGGTTGAAGGTGGCCAGGACGAACAGCATCATGGCGACCTGGTTCTGTGCCGGCACGTCCAGGTTCATCACCTCGCCGCCGATCCTGGCCGCGCCGACGACGCCCACCGGGGAGTCGGCCGCGCGCTCGCCGTCCGAGAAGGCCGCGTCCCACAGGGCCGGGATCTTGGACGGCAGAGCGATGATCGAATCGACGCCGTTCTCGATCATGTCGCCCATGCGGACGACGGAGTCACCGAAGGAGAGCGGGACGATCTCCGTCTGGGCCGCGAAGCCGAGGTAGCCGGCGGAGACGTACTTCCCCGGGATCACCTCGCCGTCGGAGTCCTTCTTCAGCACGGCGTTCTTCTTGAGCACCGCGTGGAGCGTCTTCTCCTGCCCGTCGCGCTGGACCGTGATGGTAGCGGGGCCGATCGTGTCGCGGATCCTGTCGGAGAGGACGGACCACTCGTCGATCTTCTGGCCGTTGAACGCGACGATCTTGTCGCCCACCTTCAGGCCGGCGGCCTGCGCGGGCGAGACCGGGTCGGACTCCTTGCAGGTCTCCCGCTTCTCGCTCTGGGAGATCACACACTTCTGGACGCCCGCGACATCGGTCGTCTGCGTCTGGAAGCCGAAGGTCATGGCCACGCCGAGGAAGATCGCCACGGCCAGGATCAGGTTCATGAAGGGGCCGGCGAACATGACGATGACACGCTTCCACGGCTTGCGCGTGTAGAAGAGGCGCTTCTCGTCGCCCTCTTCGAGCTCCTCGAAGGCGGCGGATCTGGCGTCCTCGATCATGCTGCGCCACGGCGAGGTGGACCGCGCCTCCACCCTCCCGTCGGCTCCGGGCGGGAACATCCCGATCATGCGGATGTAGCCGCCTGCCGGGATGGCCTTGATCCCGTACTCCGTGTCGCCCTTCTTCCGCGACCAGATCGTCGGGCCGAAGCCGACCATGTACTGGGGGACGCGGATACCGAAGAGCTTCGCCGTCGACAGGTGGCCCAGCTCGTGCCAGGCGATGGAGAACAGCAGGCCGACGACGAAGATGGCGATGCCGAGAATCGTGAGCAGGATCGACGTCATACTCATGCGCGCGCCTCCGCGGTGGCCTTGGCCGAAAGTTCCTGGGCCCGGGTCCGTGCCCAGGCCTCCGCTTCAAGGACGTCCGCGACCGTGAGGGAAGTTCCCGTCGCGGGCGTTCCGTGTTCTTCCACCACCGCGGTGACCGTGTCCATGATGCCGTTGAACGCCAGCCGGCCGTCGAGGAACGCGTCCACGCACTCCTCGTTCGCCGCGTTGAACACCGCCGGGGCGGTGCCGCCGAGCGTGCCCACGTGCCGTGCGAGTCCGACGGACGGGAAGGCCTCCGTGTCGAGCGGGAAGAACTCCCACGTGGACGCCTTCGTCCAGTCGAAGGCGGGCGCCGCGTCGGGTACGCGCTGCGGCCAGCCGAGGCCGATGGCGATCGGTCCGCCCATGTCGGGCGGGGTGGCCTGGGCGAGGGTGGAGCCGTCGGTGAACTCGACCATGGAGTGCACGTACGACTGGGGGTGGACCACGACCTCGATCCGGTCGAAGGGGATGTCGTAGAGGAGGTGCGCCTCGATGACCTCGAGACCCTTGTTGACCAGGGTGGCCGAATTGACCGTGATGACCGGGCCCATGGCCCAGGTCGGGTGGTTGAGTGCCTGCTCGCGTGTGACGTCGGCGAGCTCGCTCCTCGTACGTCCCCGGAACGGGCCGCCGGACGCGGTGACGACGAGCTTGCGGACATCGGCGCGCTTGCCGGCCGCGAGCGCCTGGAAGAGCGCGGCGTGTTCGGAGTCGACCGGGATGATCTGGCCGGGGGCGGCGAGCGCCTTGACGAGGGGGCCGCCGACGATCAGCGACTCCTTGTTGGCGAGCGCCAGCGTGCGGCCCGCCTTCAGCGCGGCCAGGGTGGGGGCGAGCCCGATCGAGCCGGTGATCCCGTTCAGCACGGTGTGGCAGTCGCTGCCGGCCAGCTGTGTGGCGGCGTCGGGTCCGGCCAGGATCTCGGGAGGCTGTTCCCCTGCTCCGTACTCCTTGCGCAGGGCCTCACGCAGGGCCGGTACCGCGTCGGGAGAGGCGACGGCGACCGTGCGCACCCTCAGCCGGCGCGCCTGCTCGGCGAGGAGGGCGACCCGGCCGCCCGCCGCGGAGAGCGCGGTGACGCGGAAGCGGTCGGGGTTGCGCAGCACCAGGTCGATGGCCTGGGTGCCGATGGACCCGGTGGAGCCGAGGATGACGAGATCCCGGCGGCCTTCCACGGCGTCGAAGACGAGGTGCGGGTCGGCGAGGGGGGCGGGGCTGTCGCTCATGCCCCCCATTGTCACCGCATCGGCTGTGCGCACTGACAGCGCGTCCCTCGCGCCGTGTGGTGGCTGCTCGCTCATCGAGCCCTCAGCCCTTCGCCGCGCGGAACTTCGCCCACTGGGCGGCCATCACCTCGGGCGGCACCCCGCCGATGTCCTCGGTGGAGGTGATCTCCGCCCGGAAGGAGAGGGTCGTGGAGCCGGAGCGGACGACGGTGAGGTACTCGTACAGCTTCTGCTGCCCCTTCACGTCGAGGATGGTGAAGCGGTACGCCTTCGCCTCGTCGGCCTCGGCCGCGAAGGCGGGGGCCTTGGCGGGCTCGGCCTTCAGGTATTTCGCGGCCGCGACGGCCCGCTGCTCGGTGAAGCCGCCGGCGCAGTCGCGGCCGGCCTTGTCGAGGGCCTTCATGACGGTGGCGGCGCCGCCGCTCGCGTAGCTGCGCAGGGTGACGTCGACGGTGACGCCGAGCATCTCGTCCGGGACGTCGACCTTGCGCTGGACCTCGGCGGCCGGGTCCGGGTCGCTGACCTCGCCGGAGAGGCTGACCAGCGGCTGGCAGCCGTCGGGGACGGCGGTGTACGCGTCGCCGAGCGGGCCGTCGAGGACGTATTCGGACGCCGTGTACGTGCCGGCCTTCTCGCCGTCGGTGAAGGACGCGGCCTTCAGGCGTGCCTCGTCGGGCGCCGCGGGCGCGGCCGAGGCCTTGCCGTCCTTCTCCGCACCGGCGGAGCCGGCCGGGCTGTCGTCGTCACTGCCGCAGGCGGACATGCCCAGCGCCATCGCGGCCACCATCCCCACGACCACCGGCCGGCGCAGTCGGCCCCGCAGGTTCCTCACCCCGTGCATGCCTGTCCCCATCTCCCTGGTCCCCGTTTTCCCTGGTGCTTCGTCGTGCGCGTGGGCCGGTGCTCGATCGTGCCGCATTCCGTCGGTCGAGGTCACCGGCCGGGCGGCTCAGAAATGTGTGGCCACACCGAACTCCCTGCGGAGCCGGTCCATGTCGTGCAGGTCCGCCTCGCCGGGCTCGTATCCCTGGTGGAACTCGACCTGCTGCCCGACCGAGATGCAGCGCACCCGCGTCCCCGCGATGGTTCCGGTGACGAAGCACTCCGCCGGGTAGCGGAACGGCTTCTCCGGATCGAGCGAGGACTGGACCGCCGACCCGTCGGGGGCGAACCGCAAGGGATGCAGGTCGATTTCCGGCCCGGACGGGTGGCTGAGGACGAACCGTGCGGGGCGCCAGTCGAGCGTCTGAGCGTATCCGGCCGCCGTCAGGGCGGCGACGAGAGCGGGCTCCTGCTCGCGGCGGTGCAGCAGATCGAGATCCTTGTGGCTGCGGGTCTCCTCGCCGAGCAGCGCGTCGACACCCCAGCCTCCGGCGATCACCACATCCGCACCGGCCTCGCGCGCCACGCGAAGGACGGACAGTACATCGGAGGCGGACATCATGCCGCGCAGCCTAGCCGCCCCGCGCCGGCTCGTGTCCGGAGGTCGTCGCGGCCCGCGGCCCTATCCGTTCAGGAGATCCGCGAACCCGGCGAAGACCTCGTGGAAGCGCGGGAACGTCTTGCGTACGCAGCCGGGGTCGTCGTACGTGATGCCGGGCGTCCGAAGAGCGGCGACGGCGAAGGACATGACGATGCGGTGGTCGCCGTGGGTCGTGATCTCCGTGGGACGCGGGGTGCCCGGCTGGATCTCGATCCAGTCCGGACCGGTCGTGACCGTGATGCCCATGCGCCGCAGGTTCTCGGCGCACGCCTCCAGCCGGTCGCACTCCTTGACCCGGGTGTTGCCGACGTCCTCGATGCGGACGGGCCCCGAGGCGAAGGGGGCGATCGCGGCGAGCGTCGGCATGGTGTCGGAGATGTCCCGCATGTTGACGGTGAGACCGCGGAGCCCTCCGGTGGAGCGGACCGTCGTGGCGTCGGTCGTCATGTGCACCTCCGCGCCCATGCGGCGCAGCACGTCGACGAAGCGCAGATCCCCCTGGAGGGCGCCCTGTCCGAGGCCGGGGACGGTGACCTCGCTGCCGGTGAGCGCCGCCGCCGCGAAGAAGTAGCTGGCGGTGGAGGCGTCGGGCTCGATGGCGTACGTGGTGGCCCGGTAGCCGCCGGGCGGCACCGTGAAGACGGTGTCGCCGGGGCCGCCTCGGGTGACCTCGACGCCGAAGCTCCGCATCATCGCGAGGGTGATCTCGATGTACGGCGCCGACACCAGATCGGTGACGGTGATCGTGAGCCCCTGTGCCGTCAGCGGCCCGAGCATCAGCAGCGCGGTGAGGTACTGGCTGGACTGCCCGGCGTCCAGGGTCAGTTCGCCGCCCTTGATGCCGGCGGCCTCGATACGCAGCGGGTGGTGGCCCTCGGCGGCCTCGTGGTGGAGGTCGACGCCGAGCGTGCGCAGCGCCTCGGTGAGCGGGGCGAGCGGGCGGCGGCGCATCTGGGCGGAGGCGTCGAAGCGGTAGCTGCCGCGGGCGCCGGCCGCCGCGAGGGTCGGCAGGAACCGGGCGGTGGTCGCGCCGTCCCGGCAGTAGACGTCGGCGTCGGTGGCGGCGGGACCGGCGGGGCGGCCCGTGATGCGCCAGGCCTCCGGGCCCGGCTCCACGGCATAGCCGAGGGCGGTGAGTCCTTCCGCGAAGCCTTCGGTGTCGTCCGAGCTCAGCGGACGTACGAGAGTGCTGGTGCCGTTCGCGGCGGCGGCCAGGAAGAGGGCGCGCGCGGTGACGGACTTGGAACCGGGGACATGGATGACGGTCACGGGCGCCCATCCTGCCGTGTCGGGCGCACGGCGGCGGGGCACGTCCAGCGCGTGGACGTGCCCCGCCCTTCCGGCTTCACGGGCTCAGCGGATCGGCCGGTGCTGGTTCTCCCGGGTCGAGGGGCCCGGGGTGGCGTCGGCGATCCACGGGCCTTCGCCGCTGGGGTCGACGATGCCCTCCTCCAGCCAGGTGTACGTGCCCGCGAGGACTCCGTCGACGACCTTCCGGTCGAGGTCGTCGGTGTTGGACCAGAGCCGGGTGAAGAGCTCCTCGATCCTGATGCGGGACTGGCGGCAGAAGGTGTCGGCGAGCTGGTACGCCTCGCGGCCGTGGTCGTTCTCGGCGCGCAGGTGCTCGGCGCGGACACAGGCGGCGCTCATGGCGAAGAGTTCCGCGCCGATGTCGACGATCCTGCCGAGGAAGCCCTGTTTTGTCTCCATCCGGCCCTGCCAGCGGGACATGGCGTAGAAGGTGGAGCGGGCCAGTTTGCGGGAGGCCCGTTCGACGTAGCGCAGGTGCCCGGACAGGTCGGCGTGGCCGGTGGGGTGGAAGTCCCCGTACGTGCGCGGGAGCTGTCCCGGTCCGGCGACGAGCTTCGGGAGCCACTTCGCGTAGAACCCGGCGGCGTTCGCGCCCGCCCGGGCCTTGGCGGAGAGCGGCTTGTCGGGGTCGATGATGTCGCCCGCGACCTTGAGGTGGGCGTCGACCGCCTCGCGGGCGATCAGCAGGTGCATGATCTCCGTCGAGCCCTCGAAGATCCGGTTGATCCGCATGTCGCGGAGCATCTGCTCGGCGGGGACGGCCCGTTCACCGCGGGCGGCGAGGGAGTCCGCCGTCTCGAAGCCCCGGCCGCCGCGGATCTGGACCAGTTCGTCGGCCATGAGACAGCCCATCTCGGAGCCGTATAGCTTGGCGAGCGCCGCCTCGATCCGGATGTCGTTGCGGTCCTCGTCCGCCATCTGGGAGGAGAGGTCGACCACGGCTTCGAGGGCGAAGGTGGTCGCGGCGATGAAGGAGATCTTGACGCCCACGGCCTCGTGCCGGGCCACGGGCCGGCCCCACTGCTCACGGACGGCCGACCATTCCCGGGCGATCTTCAGGCACCACTTCCCGGAGCCGACGCACATGGCGGGCAGGGAGAGCCGGCCCGTGTTGAGGGTGGTGAGGGCGATCTTGAGCCCCGCCCCCTCGGGACCGATGCGGTTCGCCGCGGGGACCCGCACCTGGTGGAAGCGGGTGACGCCGTTCTCCAGACCGCGCAGCCCCATGAAGGCGTTGCGGTGTTCCACGGTGATGCCGGGGGCGTCGGCCTCGACCACGAAGGCGGTGATGCCGCCCTTGCTGCCTTCCGACTTCGGTACGCGCGCCATGACGACCAGCAGGTCCGCGACGACGCCGTTGGTGGTCCACAGCTTCACCCCGTCGAGGACGTAGTCGTCCCCGTCCCGGACGGCTGTGGTGGCGAGCCGCGCGGGGTCGGAGCCCACGTCCGGTTCGGTGAGGAGGAACGCCGAGATGTCGGTACGGGCCAGCCGGGGCAGGAAGGTGTCCTTCTGCTCCTGGCTGCCGAAGATCTTCAGGGGCTGCGGCACGCCGATGGACTGGTGGGCCGAGAGCAGGGCGCCGATCGCGGGGCTGGCGGAGCCGGCCAGGGCGAGGGCCTTGTTGTAGTAGACCTGCGTCAGTCCGAGCCCGCCGTACTTCACGTCGATCTTCATGCCCAGCGCGCCGAGTTCCTTGAGGCCGTTCACGACCTCGTCGGGGATCTTCGCCTCGCGCTCGATCAGGGCGCCGTCGATCCGGGTCTCGCAGAAGTCGCGCAGCCGGGCGAGGAACTCCTCGCCGCGCCGCACGTCCTCGGCGGCGGGCGTCGGATGCGGATGGATCAGGTCGAGCCGGAAGCGGCCCAGGAAGAGTTCCTTGGCGAAACTGGGTTTGCGCCAGTCCTGCTCGCGCGCTTCCTCGGCCACCTGCCGCGCTTCGCGTTCGGTGACCTTGGGCGTGTGCGGTTGTGCGGACGGACGTTGTGCGGATGGTGCGGACATGAGGAGCTCACCTCGCCGCTTCGTCGGGTGGGTGGTCCCGACAGGTCCGCTGCGGCCGGGGTCCGTCCGCGCTTGCGTACCTATCGGTTCTACTCGTCCGTATGTACCCGATTCCTGCCACCGCCACCAGCCTTCGGGCGCCGATCGGGTCGGTCACCACTCCACTGCCCGCTACGGCGTGCGGCATGCCGGAACGGCTGGAGCCCCCCGCACAGTGGGGCCCCAGCCGTCGTTCCTTCGCCCGTGGTTACAGGGCCAGGCCGGTGAGGACCAGGACGCGCTCGTAGGTGTAGTCGTCCATCGCGTAACGGACGCCTTCGCGGCCCACGCCGGACTGCTTGGCGCCGCCGTACGGCATCTGGTCGGCGCGGTACGAGGGGACGTCGCCGATGATCACGCCGCCGACCTCCAGCGCGCGGTGGGCGCGGAAGGCGGTCTGCAGGTCGTGGGTGAACACGCCTGCCTGGAGGCCGTACTGGGAGGAGTTCACGGAGGCGAACGCCTCGGCCTCGCCGTCCACCTTCTGGACCGAGAGGACCGGTCCGAAGACCTCCTCGTGGGAGAGGGTGACACCGTCGGGGAGCTCGGCGAGGACGGTCGGCGCGTACGTGGACCCGTCGCGCTTGCCGCCGGCGAGCAGCTGGGCGCCGGCCTCGACGGCCTCGTCGACCCAGGACTCGACGCGCTTGGCGGCGTTCTCGTCGACGAGCGGGCCGACGTCGGTGGCGGCGTCGGACGGGTCGCCGGTGACCTGTGCCTCGACGGCCGCGACGATCTTCGGCAGGAGCCGGTCATAGACGGCGGCGTCCGCGATGACGCGCTGCACCGAGATGCAGGACTGGCCGCCCTGGTAGTTGGAGAAGGTCGCGATCCGGGTCGCGGCCCAGTCCAGGTCCGCCTCGGAGGCGTAGTCGCCGAGGACCACCGCGGCACCGTTGCCGCCGAGCTCCAGGGTGCAGTGCTTGCGCGGCACCGAGTCCATGATCGCGTAGCCGACCGGGGCGGACCCGGTGAACGAGATCACGGGGAGGCGCTCGTCCTGGACGAGGGCGGGCATGCGGTCGTTGGGGACCGTCAGCACCGACCAGGAACCGGCGGGCAGGTCGGTCTCGGCCAGCAGCTCGCCCAGGATCAGCGAGGAGATCGGGGTGGCGGGGGCGGGCTTCAGGATGATCGGGGCGCCGACGGCGATGGCCGGGGCGACCTTGTGGGCGCTCAGGTTCAGCGGGAAGTTGAACGGGGCGATACCGAGGACCGTGCCGCGCGGGAAGCGGCGGGTCAGGCCGAGCCGGCCGGTGCCACCGGCGTCGGTGTCCAGGCGCTGGGCGTCACCGCTGTTGAAGCGGCGGGCCTCCTCGGAGGCGAAGCGGAACACGGAGACCGCGCGGCCGACCTCGCCGCGCGCCCACTTGATCGGCTTGCCGTTCTCGGCGGAGATCACCTGGGCGATCTCCTCGGTGCGCTCCGTCAGGCGCCGGGCCACGTGGTCGAGCGCGGCGGCGCGGACGTGGGCCGGGGTCGCGGCGAACTCGTCGCGCACGGCGTGCGCGGCGGCGACGGCCTCCTCCACCTGGGCCTCGGTGGGCACGCTGACGGTGCCGACGAGACGCCCGTCCCAGGAGTTGGTGACGGCGAAGCTTTCCTCGCCGGTGGCCTCGCGGCCGGCCAGCCAGAAGGCGTGGGTGGAGGTCATGGAGGTTCCGGCCCTTCGATGGCGTGGGGTGTTCCGTCCCTACCGTAGGGCCGTGGTGTCCGCCTGGCGTTTGTCCGGCGTGGAGCACAAGCGGGGCGCGGTGCGCCGGTTTGTCGCAGGCGGAAGAGGGGTTACGACGCCGTCGGCGGGCTCGCGACCTTGAGGGCGAGCCACAGCTCCATCCGTACGTCCGCGTCGTCCAGCGAACGGCCGAGGATCTCTTCCACCCGGCGCATGCGGTAGCGCAGGGTGTGCCGGTGCACCCCCAGGTCCGCCGCGGCCGCGTCCCACTGGCCGTGGTGCGAGAGCCAGGCCCGCAGGGAGGCCACGAGGTCGCCGCGGCCCTTGGCATCGTGCTCGTACAGGGCGCGGAGCATTCCGTCGGCGAAGGCCCTGACCGCGTCGTCCGCGAGCAGCGGCAGGACGGACCCGGCGGCCAGTTCCTCGTGCTCGACCAGCGCCCTGCCCCGGCGGCGGGCGACCGAGAGTGCCTGCTCCGCCTGTTTGTACGCGGCGGACACGGCGATGGGCCCCGCGGGGGCGGAGAGTCCGACGACCACCTCCGCATCCGGTGCCGCAGGTTCGCGCGGGGGCGCGGCCTCCTGCGCCTCGGCGTACGCGGCGCAGGCGGCGACCGCGGCACCTCCGTCGGCGGCCAGCACGACGAGGCGTTCGCCCTCGGGCACCATCAGCAGCGTTTCGCCGGAGCGGGCGGCGGCGGTCTCCATGGCCTCGCTGAGCTGCGCCGTGGTCGACGCTTCGGCGGCCTCGGCAATGAGGAGCCGGAAGGGCGCGTCGAGCAGCCCGCCGTACAGATCCCCGGCGACGCCGCGCGCGTGGTCGGGCTGGCCGGCCAGGAGCATGCGCAGCACCGCGGCGCCGAGCCGCTGTTCGGCACCCTGGAGCGAGCGGGAGCGCGCCGTGGTGAGGGTGAGCAGGGCGACCGCCGAGTGCACCGCGTAGCGCTCCGCGGTGCCGAGCGCCGCCCCGGTGCCCACGGCCAGTGCGCCGCGGACCCGCCGGCCGGTGCCCAGGGACTGGAGCTCGACGCGGTCGTCGGTGTCACCGACGACGACGCTGGCCGGCGCCGGGCGCTCCCGCAGGCGCTCCACGTCCGGGGTGAGCCGGGCGGCGCGGCG
>NZ_JAELVH010000166.1 GCF_019399235.1 Streptomyces poriferorum
CGGCCGCCCAGCGGGCGGGGTCGTCGACCGCAGGCGCGCGCAGGATGGCGGGCCCGGCCGGCCCCCGCCCCGGATTGAGCGGTGGGACGGTCATCTCCATGGAAGTCATCGTGATCTCCTCGGGGTTGTGATCGGTTCACGGGGTGGAGCGTTCGTCGACGAGTGAGGCCAGGTCGGTGAGTACGGGGTGGCGCACCAGGTCCTTGAGCGAGACCTCCCGGTCCAGGGAGATCGCCACCCTGACCGCCGAGAGCGAGGTGCCCCCGCGGTCGAAGAAGTTGTCCCGTCGGCCCACTCGGTCCGCCGGAACGCCGAGCACCTCGGCCCAGACCGATGCCACACGCCGCTCGGTCGGCGTACGGGGCGGCTCGCCGCCTTCCTCATGCGCGACGGGATCCGACGCGGCTGCCCGCGCGGTCAGTTCCCGGCGGTCGATCTTCCCGTTGGCGGTCAGCGGCAGGGTCTCCTGCCAGTGGAAGACCGACGGAAGCATGTACGCGGGCAGCGTGGCGGCGAGCAGGTCCCGCAGGACATCGGCCCGCAGTGGACGTGCGCCGCTGTAGAAGGCGGTCAGATGCCGTCCCCGCCCGGCCCGTTCGGTGACCACCACGGCGCCGTCGCGCACACCGGGTGCCCGCAGCAGGGCGTTCTCGATCTCACCGGTCTCGATCCGGAAACCGCGGATCTTGACCTGTGAGTCCCGGCGGCCGAGGAACTCCAACTGTCCGTCGGGGAGCCAGCGGCCGTAGTCCCCTCCCAGATGGAGCCGCTCACCCGGGTGGAACGGATCCGCCAGGAAGACCGCGCGCGTCCGGTCCGGGTCGTTGATGTATCCCCGGCCGACACAGAGGCCGGAGAAGGCAATGGCACCCGGGGCGCCCAGCGGCACCGGGGAGAGGTGTTCGTCGAGGAGATAGACACGTACGTTGCGGACCGGACGGCCGAGCGGCACGCTTTCCGTCTCCGGCACCCGGTCCATGACCGCGTGATTGGTGTCGTCGGACGTCTCGGTCAGCCCGTAGGCGTTGACCAGCTCGGTCCCGGGGACGGTGGCGAACCAGCGCCGGACGAGCCCCTTCTTCAGGGCTTCGCCGGTGACCGACACACAGCGCAGCCGGGGCAGTTCGCGCGGGTGCCGTTCCAGGAAGGCCAGGACGGCGTCGAGGTAGGACGGCACAACCTGCAGAACGCCGGCCCGGCCGTCGGCCAGGGTGTCGACGAACCGCCGGACGTCCAGGACCGCCTCCTGGCCGACCAGCAGCGTGCGTCCGCCGGTCAGCAGGGCCGCGAGGAGCTGCCACAGGGAAATGTCGAAGCACTGGGGTGCGGTCTGGGCGACGACATCGTCCTCCCCGATCCGCAGGTCGTCGATCTTCGCGAAGAGGTGGTTGAGCATGCCCGCGTGCTCCACCATCGCGCCCTTGGGTGCGCCGGTGGATCCGGAGGTGAAGATGACGTACGCGAGATCCTCCGGGCCGACCGGCACGCAGGGGTCGGACTCCTGGTGGTCCTCCTCGCAGAGTGTGCCGATGAACGCCGTCCGTACCCCCGGCAGGGAGTCCAGGGCACGGTCGAGAGTGGTCGTGCTGCCGGGTTCGGTGAGCACACGTGCGCAGCCGGCCCGGGTGAGCATCGTGGCGATGCGGTCGGCGGGGAAGTGCGGCTCGACGGGCAGGTAGACGCCGCCGGCCTTGAGGACGGCGAGGACCGCGGCCAGCCAGTCCAGGTTCCGTTCCGTCACCACGGCGACGACGTCCTGCCGGCCGAGGCCCGAGTCCAGCAGGGCGTGTGCCAGCCGGTTGGCGCGACGGTCGAGGTCCTGGTAGGTGCACTGCCTGTCGCCGTGAACGGCCGCGACAGCGTCCGGGTGGGCGCGCGCCTGCTGGGCGAAGAGTTCATGAAAGCGCAGGTCGGGGAGTTCCCGTCGGGGCCCGGCGAGCCCGTCGGTCTGATGGCGGAGCTCCTCGGGCGACAAGAGGCTCTGCCGCCCGTGCGCCGCGTCGGGACCGGTCGCGATGAGCCTGAGCGCGGTGAGGTGGTAGCCGGCGATTCTGGTGGCGGATGCCTCGTCGAGCACCTCGGTCGCGTACCGCAGCCGGAGCACCAACCCGCCGCTGCGGCGGAGGACCGCCACCTCGAGCACCGCGTCCCGTACGGGTTCGCTGACGCCGGCCGGATCGAACACCACCGCGGGCGTGGTGGCGGGGAGACCCAGCTCCGAGCGGAGGGCGTCGACGGGGAAGTCCTTGTGGGCCAGCAGCTCCGACTCCGTACGGTCGGCGTGCAGCACCAGCTTCCGCCACGAGGTGCCACCGGTTGTCAGCCGGCACGGCAGAGGACCGGAGGCCACGCCTGCCGCGTACCCGGTGGTGACGGTGGTTTCCCCGGTCAACGCGGCCAGCACCTTGGCATGGGCGGCCAGCATCGGAGAGGTGGGGCGGACCCCCATCGACGCCGTCAGACGGTCCAGTCCGGTGACGAGTGCTTCCGGAACGGCTGCCTCGACCACCGAGGTGCCGGGTACCGGGTCGAGGGTCCATCGTGCCGGTGAGGTGGCTCCTCCGGCGACGAGCACAGCGCGCCAGTACTCCCTACCGGTGTGTGCCGACGTGTTCATCGTGCTACCGGTGTGTGCCGACGTGTTCATCGTGTCGCCTCCTCGCCCCGGGCGGCTGCCCGCTCGATCTCGTGAGCGGGGTTTCCGCCCCACAGGGCGTTCTCCGGGACCGATTCACCCTTCATGAGGAAGGAGTCCGGTGCGAGCACCGCTCGGTCGCCGATCGTGACGCCGTAGTGGACGAAGGCGCCGACCCCGAGCGTGCAGCCGGCACCGATGGCTGAGCGGTCCGACTTGAAGGTGCCGTCCTCCTGCGAGTGGCACTGGACGACACTGCCGGTGTTGAGCGTGCAGCCGTCCCCGATGGTGACCATCGTGCGTTCCGTCAGGAAGCAGCCGTCGTCGAAGACCCTGCGTCCGATCCGTACACCGAGCAGCCGCCAGATCAGTCCCTTGAAGGGAGTTCCGTCGAAGGTCTTGAGGAACAGCTCCGACGGCACCTTCCAGAAGCGCTCGCGCCGCCAGAAGCGGAGGTCGTAGATCGAGCAGAAGAGCGGGCCCGGCGGGTGCGAGGAGATGACCGCGCGTTCCACGAGGACGAAGTAGGCGGCGCTGACGAGCAGGACCAGGACGTTGCCCAGCGCGACGGCCGCGGCGCCGACCGAGGTGTAGAGCTCGGCGGAAGCCGAGGCGACCAGGGTGACCAGGAACGCGTAGACCCACCTGACCAGCAGATACAGTCCCATGGTGGCGGCGTTGTGCCTGTTCTTGGCGGCCAGGCCGGTACGCAGGTCCTCGCCGGTCTTCATGAGGTCGAAGCTGCTGTCCCGCCGTACCGACCGGGGAATCTCGAAGCTGGGCGAGCCCAGGAGGCCGACGTTCTCGCGGATCCTTCCGTCCACGGGGACCATGACCTTGGTCGCCAGCAGGCAGTTGGCGCCCGTCCGGCCCCCGGCGGGGTAGCCGATCCGGTTGCCCAGGAAGTTCCGCGGACCGATGGCGGTGCGGGAGACGCGGAAGGATGTGCTGGAGAACTCGGCGTTGTTGACCGAAAGTCCGTCGGCGACCATCGTGCCGGTACCGACCGTACTCAGGTAGGGCGTCTCGTGCTTCACCTCGGTCCCGAAGTTCGACCCCGTCTGCTCCACCCGGGAGAGGTCGTACCCGAGCAGGCGAAGGTAGGGGACCACGGCGGAACTGTCACCGAACAGACGGGTGAGGAAAGGCCTGTTGGTCAGCAGGGTGATCGCGCGGTGCACCCCGTAGTGGAAGCCGTAGAGCGGATAGACCCTGCCCGGAACGAGGGTGCGGGAGAGCAGCCGGGGGACGACGGCGAGCGCGAGGAAGCCGAGCGGCATGATCACGAAGAGCAGTACGAACGAGAGAGCCAGGGCGTCGCGGTAGAACACCCACGTCGTGAGGACCGAGGGCCCCGGTTCCAGCACCGCGGAGAGCTGAGGGGCCTCGGCGAGCAGGATCCCGAGGCCTCCGACGGCCAGCGGCAGGTACACCAGCAGCGCGCTCAGCAACTGCGTGGCGCTGTGAACCGACCTGCGTACGGGGCCGCAGGACGCGGGTTCCACCACCGGGTACTCCCCGTCGGCGCACCGGGCCGGCGAGCCGTGCCAGTACTCACCGGCGGGTATCGTCTGCCCGCTGTGGAGAGCTGACGCATGCGCCAGCCGGGCGCCGTCGTCGAGCGCCGTCCCGATGTCGAGCACCGAGGCCTCGGCGACGAGCACGTCCTTCCCGAGCGTCACGGTCCCGGTCTCGATGAGACCGCCACGGGCGCGATAGCCGGTGAAGAAGCAGTCCTTGCGGATGACCGAGAAGTCACCGATGGACAGCAGATCGGTACAGAGCGGCACATGGCGGGAGAAGACCGCGACGCCCGGCCCGATCCGCGCGCCCAGCGCCCTGAGGTAGAGCGTGTAGAGCGGCGACCCGACGAAGAGGACGAGCGGATCCGAGCGTACGAGTGTCCTGACGACCCAGAGACGGAAGTAGGCCAGGCTCCAGATACGGATCCGCCGGTGCTTCCAGCGCCCCACGAGGACCCACTTGGCGAGGATCGGTGTGAGGGACAGCGCCAGGAACACCATGCCGCCGAAGACGACAGCGCGCAGATACACGTCGAGCACGCCGGAGCCGGCGGATATCCATGCGTAGCCCCGGACACCGACGAACGCGACGAGACATGAGTAGACGAGGAACGTCAGCAACTGCAACGCCCCGCACAGGACGAACCTCGGCCTGCCCGAAGGGGCCGCCGGTGCCGGGGTGGACGGGGCGAGGGCCGGACGCGGCGGCTCGGCCGCCGTGAGCGCGAGGGCCAGGCCCCGGACGGTGCTGTGCGCGTAGACGTCCCGCATGGACACCGGCGGCAGGCCGGTGTTCTTCCGCACCCGCGCGCAGAAATGGGCCATCACCAGCGAGTCGGCGCCCAGATCCTTGAAGAAGTGACTGTCGGCCGCCACATGATCGAGTCGCATGACTTCGGCCAGCACCGCGGCGAACGCCGCTTGGGTACGGGCGACCGGCTCGGGGGACGGGCCGTGCCGGGCAGGGGCGCCCCCGGAAGACGGGGACAAGGCGGTGACCTGCGCTTCGGGCATGGGGAACTCCCTCGGGAGGGCGCGTGCCACGTCGAATGGGGCTCGATGGGAGCCGTACGTGGACGCTCTCTACCAGGCATTCGAGGCCGTCGGCGTGAAGGTTTGCCCCCATATCAACAAATTTCGTATGGGTTGCCCAAGGGGTGCGTGGCCCGGACGGCCCGAAGCCGAACGGCGCGGTGCCCGACGGGGCACCGCGCCGTAGCGTGTGGGTACGCGGCACGCCGGGGTCAGCCGGCGCTGCAGCTGCCGACCGACGGGGACGGGCTGCTGGGGCCGCTGACGGTGAAGCCGAACGACGTCGACTGCCCCGCGCTCAGAGTGCGGTTGTATCCGACCGGGGTCACGGTCAGAACGTTTCCGCTCCGGCTCGAGGTCCCGTTCCAGAGGGAGGTGACCGTCTGGCCGCCGGCCAGTGTCACCGGCACCTTCCAGTCGGTGATGCCGCCGCTGCCCGCCTTGATGGTCACTTCGCCGTTGAAGCCGTCGCTCCATGAGCTGGTGGTGCGGTAGGTCGCGGTGCAGGCGCCCGTCCCGGCAGGAGGAGTGGTTTCCCCGCCTGTGGGCGGAGTGGTGGGCGTGGTCCCGCCGCCACCCAGGCTGACGCTGGAGCTGCCGGTGCTCTGGTAGCCCTCCGTGGCCATGATCATGTAGTAGTTGAACGCACCCATCGGCATCCCGGCCGCCTGCCAGGCGTCGAAGTGCGCGCCGGTGTTGATGGTGCCGCTGCTGCGCTTGCTCTGCCGGATGCTCCAGTACTGCTGGAAGGTCTTGGTGCCTTCCACGGAGGGCTGGTTGGTCCGGGTGGACTCGTAGATGTCGTACGTACCGCCGCCGTCGGTGACCGTGCCGCGCCTCGTGCCGGCGGAACCGGGGTTGTACGGGCCGAAGTTCTCCACGATGTAGTACTCGACCAGCGGGTTGGCCGTCCACCCGTACAGCGCGAGGTAGCCGTTGCTGCCCGGGTTGAACGATCCGGAGTAGGTGACGGCCCGGCGGCTGCCGTTGCTCCAGCCGAGTCCGCCGACCCAGTTGTTCGCGTTGCTCCACTGGCTGCTGTACGAACCGGCCGTGTCCGACAGCGTCATGCTGACGGAACCCGGGGTGTCGGTCCAGAAGGAGTAGTAGTAGCCGTTGTGCGTACCGGTCGCGTTGCTGGTGAGGACCGTTGCGGCGCGCGCGGTGCCGGGCAGGAGCAGCCCTGCCGTCCCGGCAGCCACCAGGGCTCCGGCACCGCCGAAGACGAGCTTCCTGCGGCTGACATGACGTGGTTCGGAGTTGTGGGAGGTGTCGCTCATATGTTGTTTCCTCCTCGCGAATGGCGCGGTCTGTGACCAAAGGGCACGCCGAGCACATGTCGGCGTTCATCGATGAGGTGACACAGCCCGGCCGTGTGCATCCCGTGCACGGCCGGGGGCGACACAACAGTCGGGCCTGGCAAGGGAGTTGTCAACGGTTTCCGTAATGTTTCCGAAAGTTGAACGAGATGGTTGATCTCTTCTTCGCTGGTCAATGCGAGTATGGGTAAAGCGTTGAGGGAAGGAGGGTGGTATCTCACCGATCCGGCGATGTCGAAAAGTTTCGAGCTTCGAAAGCTTTCGGAATTCATTCGGTGGGAAACGAGGCGGCGGCTGTCAGGACGTGGAGGCCGTGCCGGCGTGAACCGGGCGTCCTGGCCGGACAGGACGCGAGGCCCTCGACGCGAGCCCCTTCCCCGGGGTGCCGTCCGCCCGGTCCGCGAGGACTCCGCCTCGACCCGGAATCGGGCCGGCGATGCGACCCGGCCCGGGTGGTGGCCGGCAGATGGGCGCACCCCGACCGAGAACCGTGTGCGGGGGGCCGGCATCCGACGCATGGGTGCCGCACCCGGTGTGAACTGCGGTTTTCCGGGAAATGGCGTGGAAGCAGGAGCCGCAGTCGGCGCCGGAATCAGGAGAACCGTGGTGTACGAGGAAGACCGTGCGCAGCAGATGAGGGACGACCTCGAAGCCGCCATCGGCGACTACATGGTGGCGGTCGCCGGCAGGCTTCTCGACGAAGACCTCCCCGTCTCCTCCATTTCCTCGTACGGAGCCTATGACGACCCCGGCCAGGACGCGTTCGGGGCGGACGTGGAAGGAAGCGTGGAGTTCACCCGTTCCTTCCGGCGAAAGGTGTTCGGTGAGGGCCGGGACGCGGGGCTTCTCTGGTGCGGAGTTTCGGGGTGGTGCTTCTTCTCCATACCTGAGGGGGCCGGTCGGACGCTGATGGAGTCCGCCCGGTGGATGGGGGGCGGGCTGACGCCCGACCCCGGCCGAGTGGCCGCGTTCCTCTCCGAGATCCAGCTCGATTCCGCATTCTCGGGAAGCGACGAGCGGCCCTTCTACCGCGCTCCGCACACGGACCCGAAAGGACTTCTTCAGCGGCTCGCCGTCTTCGACGCCGACAGGGGAAGTGCGGAATCATGGGATTACGACGGCCGGCTCGCCGCCTTGCGGGCGGACGCGTGTCACAAGCGTGCGGTGAGCGCCCTGACCGCGGAGAAGCAGGAGATCGTCGAGGTTGCCTTGCGGAGCGGTGAGCTGCAGGCGGTGATGAGAATTCTCGAGTACGTCGAGGGGGCAGCGCCGCGGGATGACGCGCGGGAGATGGCGCGGAAACTGTGCTCGGACCTGCGTTTGAGGGCAGGCAGCGGGCGAAAGGGCCTCGACGAGCATCGAGAGGCGCTCACGTACGCGGAAGAGCAACGATAGCTGCCAGCGCCACGGGCATGGTCGGCGAACGCTTTGATGACCGGGAAGCCCTTGAGTGGCAAGCGTTATGCCTGCACGCCACGCACTCCGATGGAGCCGCTCAAGATGCGCGACGGACGGCAGTGGCCAGACTGGCCTTATGGCAGAACAACGTCGCACACACGCCGGGAGTTCGAAGACGGCGACCTCCTCCCGCGCCCGACGGCCGGCACGAGGACCGGAGCATGCGGCTCGTGCTGCCAGTAAGAGTCTGGAAGGTCTGATCAGCCATCCCACGGAGGGGGTCTCCGCCGTGCGGCGCGAGGACGACGGCTGGTGCGTGGTGGTGGACGTTCTCGAAGTGCCGCGAATCCCCGACACCACAAGCCTTCTCGCCTCTTACGAGGTGCAGCTCGACCGGGACGGCGAACTCCTGCAATACCGCAGGGTTCGGCGATACCGGCGTGGCGCAGCCGACGAGTGACCCGCCTTTCGCTCCCTGTTGGAAGGACTCTCCATGACCGCGACCACCTATTCGGACGAGGTAGTGGCCTGCCCGCCCCGCGCCGGAACGTTGTACGACGTACTGGAGCTCATTCTTGACCGTGGCATGGTCATCGACGTATTCATCCGGGTTTCTCTGGTCGGCATCGAGATCCTGAAGATCGACGCGCGCATCGTTGTCGCGAGTGTGGACACGTATCTCCGCTTCGCGGAGGCGTGCAACCGGCTGGACCTCGAGCGTGATTCCGGAAGCACCACCGTTCCCGAGCTTCTCAGCGGCGGTGTGGCTAAGTCCGTGGGGAAGCGCAAGGTGCGCAGCGCTGCCGAGTCCGTTGGCGACACCGTACGCAAAGCAGTCGGTGGCGGCGACGACTCGTCCGAGGAGGAGGACGAGCCGCATGAGCGGCCGAAGAAGCGACGCGCACCTGCCCGCAGCAGCGAGAGCCGACGACGGCGCGTGGAGGCATGAGCGTGAGCGCGGCACACGACGGCGTCTACGTCTACGCGGTCCTGAGGGCCGCGACGGCGCTCCCGAAGGACGGGACCGGCGTCGGATCGCCGCCCGCGGTTCTGCGGAGTATCAGCCAGGGCCCGCTCGCGGCGGTCGTCAGCGACGCGCCGCCACAGCTCCGCGCCCGACGGCGCGATCTGCTGGCACACCAGAATCTCCTGATGCGTCTGGCTGACGAGGGTCCGGTGCTCCCCATGCGGTTCGGAATGGTCGCGGCGGACGAACAGTCGGTCCTCGCGCAACTGGCCGCCGAGGAATCCGCGTACGCCGCCACCCTGGACCGGCTCGCGGGCCGCATCGAGATCAACATCAAGGTCCTTCCCGCGCAGAACGCGCTGGAGGCACTGGTGGCCGAGGACAAGAGCGTGCAGAAACTGCGTGCGGCAGCTCGCAGGAGCCCGGGTTACGAGGCCAGCGTCCGGCTGGGCGAAGCCATCTCCGGTGCTCTGACCAGGCGGGCAGCCGCCGCAGGGCAGCGGATCCTTCGCGAACTCGCGTCTACGGCCAGGGCGGCCGTCCCGGGACCGGAGGTCCCGGGCTGCGTGCTGAACCAGTCCTTTCTCGTCGACAGGGCCGAGAGTGAAGCTTTCCTCTTGCAGGCCCAGAGCCTCGGGGCGTCTTTTCGGGAGCATGCGGAGATCCGGCCCGCCGGCCCGCTTCCCTGCTACAGCTTCGTTTCGGCGGAGGCCCGGTCCGTGCTCGTGGGCGGGAAGTGACATGGGGCTGATCACCGGTTTGCTCACGCTGCCGATCGCGCCGGTGCGTGGCGTGGTCTGGGTGGCGGAGAAGCTCAACGACGCTGCCGAGCGCGAGCTGCACGACCCCGCCGTGCTGCGTACGCAGTTGGCTGTACTCAATCAGGAACTGGAATCCGGAGACATCAGCCTGGAGGAGTTCGAACGCGAAGAGGAACGCTTGCTTGACCGGCTGCACGCCGCAAGGGGCGGCCCGGCACAGAGTGATCGAAGGTGACGTGCTGATGGAAGACCAGACGAAGTTGACCCTCGCTGTCGCAGTAGTCGGCGGCTACGTGCTGGGCCGGACCAAGAAGGGGCGACTGGCTCTCAGCGTCGCCACGTATCTCGCAGGCAGACGCTTCGGTCTGGAGCCCCGCCAACTCGCCGCAGAAGGCATGCGCCGGCTCGGCGAAGTCCCTCAGGTCGCTGAACTTCAGGAGCAGCTCAGGGGCGAGGTTCTTGACGCGGGCCGTAAGGCCATGACCGCTGCCGCCAATCGAAGCATGAGCACGTTGGCCGGCTCGATCAGTGAGCGCACGGCTCGGCTCCTCGAACCGCCGAGCGCCGAGGGCGACGAGGAAGACGAGTACGAGGACGACTACGAGGACGAGGACGAAGAGGAACCCGCAGCGGAGAGCGACGAGTACGAGGACGAAGAGTACGAGGACGAAGAGTACGAGGACGAGCCGGAGGAGGGCGACGAAGAGGACGAGCAGCCGCTGGCAGACGAAGACGAAGACGAAGACGAAGAAGAGGAAGAGCAAGAGCCCGAGGAGGAGCCGGAGGAGAAGCAGCCGAAAAAGCGCGCGTCCCGCCGGACGTCGTCGGGCACGGCGAAGAAGACCCCGGCCAAGAAGACCGCCCCGGCCAAGAAGTCCGCCCCGGCGAAGAAGGCGGCGGCCAAGAACTCCGGCGGTTCGGCGAAGAAGACCGCCGCCAAGAAGTCCGCCCCGGCGAAGAAGACGGCCGCCAAGAAGTCCGCCCCGGCGAAGAAGACGGCCGCCAAGAAGTCCGCCCCGGCGAAGAAGACCGCGGCCAAGAAGTCCGCCCCGGCGAAGAAGACGGCTGCAGGCAAGTCATCGTCCAAGCGAGCCGCATCCAAGCGCTCCAGCGGTCGGAGGTAGCGAGTCATGGCCAGGACGGAAAAAGCAGAGCCCGAGTCGGAAGAGTCTGAAGAGACCGAAGAGTCCGGGATGGACAAACTCCGCGGTGAGCTGTCCAGCTTTCTCAGCACGCAGGTGGAGAAGCTCGCGGAGAAGGCGGGGGACAAGCTGACCGATGTCACAGGACAGCTGAACGATGCCGCGGAGAACGGCGGTTCGTTGCCGGCCATCGGCTCTCGCATCCTCCAGGGCGACTCCCCGGTGAAGGCTTTCGTCTCGGAGAAGGCCAAAGGCGTCAAGGACAACGTCGTGGAGAAGGCCAAGGAGACCTTCGGGGGAGGCCAGGGCAAACGTAAGGCGAGCGGCGGAAAGGTCATGAACATCATCGAGGTCCTCGATGTGGGCGTGCCGCTCCGCACCGCTTACGACCACTGGACCCAGTACGACCAGTTCAGCAGTTTCGCCAAGGGCGTGCGCGATGTCTCGATGGAAGAGGAGATGTCGAGCGACTGGAAGGTCAAGGTGGGGCCCTCCTCCCGCAGCTTCAAGGCAACGGTCCAGGAGCAGGTCCCCGACGAACGCATCGTCTGGACATCCGAAGGCGCCAAGGGAACGACGCGAGGCGCGGTGAGCTTCCACGAACTGGCACCGTCCCTCACGCGCATCGTCCTCGTCATCGAGTACTACCCGTCCGGCTTCTTCGAGAAGACGGGCAACCTCTGGCGTGTGCAAGGACGACGGATCCGGCTCGACTTCAAGCACTTCCAGCGCTACGTCACCCTCACGGAGGAGGAGCCGGACGGGTGGCGTGGCGAGATCCGTGACGGAGAAGTAGTCGTATCGCACGAAGAGGCCATGGAAGAGGAAGAAGCGGAGAACGGGGAAGAGGGCGGCGACGAGGAAGCCCCTGAGGGAGAGGAGTACGAGGAGGAGCCGGAAGAAGAGGAGGAGGAGGATGACGGCGAGGACCAGGACCCGCTGACGGACGAGGAATACGAGGAAGACGAGGAAGAGCCGGAAGAGGAAGAGGAAGAGGAAGACGAGGACGAGGACGAGCCACCGCGCAGAAGGCGGGCCACGTCCGCGAAGCAGCGATCACGGAGAGCGCGAAGTGACTGATCTCGACTTCCGGCAGGACGCTTCCTATCCCGCGGCCGGGCCTCAGAACACCAACCTGGCGGACATCCTTGAACGCGTGCTCGACAAGGGCATCGTGATCGCCGGGGACATCAAGATCGACCTTCTCGACATCGAGCTGCTCACCATTCGCCTTCGGCTCTTCGTGGCCTCCGTGGACACGGCGAAGAAGGCCGGGATCGACTGGTGGGAGACCGACCCGGCGCTCAGCTCTCACGCGGCGAGGAACGCCTTGAAAGACGAGAACCGCGAGCTGCGGGCGCGGCTGGAGGCACTTGAATCGCGCTCCGAAGATACGTCCGCGGACTCGCGATGAGCCAGGGAGAGGAAGAGCAGGGGCTCATGACGGAGCGCGGCACAGGGACATCGGAGGCGAACGCCGTCTACGCGTTCGCGGTCTGTCACACGGAGGGGGATCCCGACGTCGAACGCCTCACCGGGGTCACCCGGGACGAACCGGTGCGTTGCCTCCGCATCGGCTCGCTCACAGCGATCGTGCAGACCGTTCGAGGGTCTGACTTCACCGACGAGGTCTGGCAGAAACGGCTGACCGACGAGGCTGAACTCGAACGATACGCGCGTGCCCACCACAGTGTCGTCTCGGCGGTCGCATCCCAGTTCCCCACGGTCCCCCTGCCGCTGGCCACGTTGTACAACGGAGATGAGAGGGCCGCACTCTCACTCGCCGGTGAGTCGGCACGCTTTCGCGCGGCACTGACGCGTATCGCGCATCATGCCGAATGGGGCGTCAAGGTCTACGTACCCGTCGCGCGGAGCGCGGGCGATGACCCCTCGGACGAGCGGCCTGCTTCGGCGGCGACCCGGACGCGCCCGGCCACCGGCGCGGGCAGGGCCTATCTGGAGCGCAAGCGCAACCTGCACTCGCGGCGTGAGCAGCGCCAGGCGGATTCCCTGCGGGTCGCAGACGCCGTGGATGCGGACGTGAGCCGCCTCGCCACGGAGTCCCGCCGGCTCCGGCCGCACGGCGGCGGTGCCGGTGACGACCGTCGCGTCCAGGTCCTGAACGCGACCTATCTGGTAGCCGGGCATCGGGCCGCCGAGCTGGACCTGCTGGTTGCTGAATTGCGGCGGCGCACCGGGGCACACATCGAGGTTTCCGGGCCCTGGGTGCCCTACTCCTTCGTGGGCGAGGTGTAGTCCGTGACGCATGAAGCAGTTCCGTGGGACGGGCCCGGAGGCTTGAGCGGCCCGATCGGCGTGCCGCTGGTCGATCTGCTGGACCGTGTCCTGGCGACGGGGGTGGTCGTGAGCGGTGACCTGGTCATCGCGATCGCCGACGTACCACTCGTACGTGTCTCACTCCATGCCCTGCTGTCGTCGGTCAACGAGCGTGTTCCCGCCCCCTGGGCGGACAGTGGGCCGCTGTGACGACCTCACGAGTAGACCTGGACTCCGAGCAGATGGGCCGAGATCTGGTCACTCTGGTGCTCACGGTGGTCGAACTGCTCCGGCAGTTGATGGAACGGCAGGCCTTGCGGCGTATCGACGAAGGTGACCTGACCGACGATCAGACCGATGAGATCGGCACGACGCTGATGATGCTCGATCAGCGCATGGGAGAGCTCTGCGAGCAGCACGGTGTACGGCTGGAAGACCTCAATCTCGACCTCGGTCCCCTGGGCTCCCTTCTGCCCAGGGACTGAGGACGCGCGGCAATGGGGGCGGACACGAATACGCTGCCCTTCCTGGGCACTCGAATGGCGTATGCCGGGATCCTGGAGCACCGTGGAAGGGGGCACAGGCGGCGGAAAACGTCCGCCGCCTCCGATTGGCCCCTCACAGAACTCTCGCTGCGAGGTACCCATGGCGACGAACGGCAGTGGAAACGAAACGGCACTCGGATCGAACGAATCGGCGGGCGGAACCAGGGGGACGACCGTCATCGCGGATTCCGTCGTCTCGACGATCGCGGGGATAGCGGTACGTGAGACCGATGGAGTCCATGCCCTCGGCGGGGGCGCTTCCAGAGCCATGGGAGCGATGAAGGACAAGGTGTCCCGCTCCAACGACCCGGGCCGTGGAGTGAAGGTCGAGGTGGGCGAGAAGCAGGCCGCGGTCGATGTCGACATCGTGGTCGAGTACGGAACGCTCATTCTGGATACGGCAAAGAAGATTCGCATGCACGTCACCGACGCGGTGGAGACGATGACCGGGCTGGAGGTCGTCGAGATCAACATCAAGGTTCTTGATGTGTACGTGCCGGGGGACGACGACGGCTCGGACGACGACGAGGAGAAGAGCGCTCCGGAGAGGTCGCGCCGCGTTCAGTGAGGCTGATGCCCTGGCAGTGGCAGGCAGGCCACGGGACAGGCCGGACCGCTCGGCGCCGACGGCGATGTCGGCGCCGCCGGCGTCGCGAGGTGCACCGGCGCGTCCGGCCAGCAGCCGGAGCGCCGCAGGGCCGTGTCCGTCCGGCCGGCAGCCGGAGCGCCGCAGGGCCGTGGTGCGAACGAGGATCAGGGGCCGGACAGGCCGGAGCCATCGACTGCGGCGTCGATCTCCCGCACGGGCCTGATCCGAACACATCCTGCCGCGACCCCGCCCGGACCCCTCGGCCTGCTCGGGCCCTCGGCGGACCGTGCCTGCCGTAGCCGTAGCCGGCCCGCCGTCAGGCCGTCCCCGGCCCCCGCCGCCCCTTGAAGTTGATCTTCATGGTGTCCATGTCCGTCGCGGTGGACCGCAGTTCGCCGTGCCCGTAACCGGCCTTCCGCAGCGCCGTCTCCGCCCGGTCCTCGGCGATCGCGGAGGCCATCTCCTCGCCGTCCTCCGCGTCCGACACCACCACGTACCGGAAGCTGAAGTGCTTGAGCACGCGATCGTAGGTCAGCGAGCCCTCCTCGCTGAACTGCATCCCGGCCAGGCCGTGCTGCTCCACCTCGGCCAGCAGACGCTCGCGGGCCTCGTCCGTGAGCCCTTCCCACGTGCCGCGCACGATCACCCGGTACGTGTGCTGCGTGCCCATCGTGTCCCGCCGTTCCTGTCGCATCCCGCAAACCGATTGAGGAGCCAGCCTACGACGCGGAGGATGGGGCGCATGCGGAATATCGTGGTGCTCGACGCCCCCTCCAACCTGGGCCTTCGCC
>NZ_JAELVH010000167.1 GCF_019399235.1 Streptomyces poriferorum
CCACCGAGCCTATCCCTCGCCCCTCCCCCTGACAGGCCAACCGGCATCCAAGTCGCGGTGGTTCGCCACGAGTCCGGCCAGCCGCCCGTATACCTGAAGAATCAGCTGGCGGGTATCCCGGCGGGGTGGCACCGGCGCGCTTTGCGGCCTGAGCCGCACGGGCACGCGGCGTTCTTGGCAACGCTGCGCCCGGGCCCTTCCGGCCGCGGAGACGCGCTGCGAGGGACCATGTTCTCCCCGCGGGCGCGCCATGCCTGAAGCGGCACCGGAAAGTCCCCGGCGCGCTCAAGTACCCAAGGGCCCACAGCGCCGAACGCCTCGTCCTGAGAGCCGCGCGAGAACTCGAGGATCTCTTGTGCACTGCCCTTCAACATCAGTGTGGCAACGGTGGGGTATTCCTTGCCGGCGAAGGCCTTCATACCCTGCACCTTGAAGACTTCCTTGGCGAAGGCGGCCCCCGCGATCAGCGCCGCTCCGGTGACCACATCGCCCTCACTCCCGTCGTCGAGCCGGTTGAACAGACGGATCAGCACTCCCTCCGCGTCGCTCACCGGCAGATCCTGCTCGCGCGCCAGAGCGTCGGCGAACCGTTCCCGGATCGCATCGGGGGAGCGGTAGGAGAACTCGTCCGCGTGCCCCCGGTGCTTGAAGTGCAGGGTGTGGACACCTGGCTGCAGCCCCGATTCGTGGGCTGTCACTGCGCTGGTGGACTCAAAGCCGACGAACCGCACGACGGTATCCCGCACGGCCCCCTTACGGAACTCGTCCCCCAGACGAGAGTGCGGCGAGAACAGGTAGGGGCACACCTGGGCCGCATACAGCGCGCACACCTCGTGCACCGGCGCCTCCCCGCTGACAGCGGTCGGCAACGGCCCTTCCTGGAACACCGTCTGCCAGCGCAGCTCGTCAGCGAAGGGCAGGCCGCACACGCCGCACCAGTCGAACGTGGCCAGAGCCAGCTTGCGCCGCTCGTTGATCGACCCGAAGTCCACCTTCCGCGGACTGCGTTCCACCGTCGCGATCACCGGATACCCCCGGGCGTCGACCGCCAGGTGCTTCATACGACGCGGCAACTCCACCGTGTTCTGCGGTACATGCCTCATCCCAACCCCCCTGCAACCGGCACCGGCACACGCCCGGTGCCACCCCTCGAGCACAGCAGCATCATCCCCCTAACCCGGGCAGCCTGGGCACGTTGCCAGATATTTTCCCGCCAGCCGCCCCCGCGCTGGAGGAGCTCGGCTACCGCGCCCCGTGACGTGAGACATCTCCGACGCGAGGAGGCCAAGGCGTACGCACCAAGAGAGGGTCCCGGCATTTCCTTGCGGCCAGCAGCCGTCGTGAAAACGCTGCGCATACCGTTCGCTTCACTGCTGCCTGCGCTCACCCGCCCCTGGAGCAGACTCAGTATGTCCGGCGGCCGGAAGTTCTCTCCATTCCACAGTGCATGCCGCCTCGCCTGTCTGCAGGTTGCGGCAAACGTCATCCCATCGAAGGCACTGACAACCCAAAGCGCCCGGCATGTCTCAAGCGCCCTCTACAGTCGAATCTCCTTTGCCAATAGCTCAATTGGAGCCGGAATGAAACGTGAGCGTGCCACTCAGCTTCTGACGGACATGCTCGATCGCCTGGAGGCGGGCGGCTGGCCGTTGGACCTGGCCGACGAGGTCTACGTCTTCGGCTCGTATGCTCGAGGAGCGCTCGAGCCGGCCGACGTCGACGTCGTCGTCGAGCACCGCACGGATGACCGCCTGACTGCAGAGTTCGTCCATGCTCTGTCCAACGGGCGGGATCCGTCGGGGTCGATGAAGCGTGCCTTGAAGGGGCGTTCGCGTGGAATCCAGCTCCAGTTGCGTCAGCGCGAGTATCTGGAGAAGGACGGCATCCCCCTGATGCTCCTGTGGCGCAAAGGCGAACCCATGGCAGCCGCGCGAGCCCGCCTGGCCGACCTCACCTCAGATCCCTTGGCCGGCCGGGCTCAACGCGACCACATGATCGACGCCTTCGAAGGACTCGACCGGTGGATCCCCCGCCCGGTCCGTGCAGACCTTGCCGCCATGGTTGGCAGGAAGGCGGTGACCATCACCCAGTTGGAGCTCGACGGAACCGAGCCGGCACACCCGCTGGCCCAGCGCGCACTCACACGCTGGTCTCCCACCAGCCCTCTGCGCAGGGCAGCTTCAGCGGCTCTTGCGCATGCCGAGACACGCGGGTGCGACATGGACGCCGTTCACCTTCACGGAGAGCCGCTCCACGGCCACTGGGACACCGCGCCAGAACCTGTCTTCGGGATCGGACTGGGCTGGCAGCGCTACGGCCGCCTCGCCTACCTCCTGGAAGACGTCACTGAGTGGATCGAAGTCATCCGCCCCACTCGCGCACAGCCCTTGCACGCCCTGCACATCATCGTCACCGACCGCACCGCCTTGGCGCAGCCCTGACCTGCCGACGACCGGACCGCCGACAGGTCAGGGGCAGCCTTCACGCGCTGAGCGGCGGCCCGTCGATCAGGGGCGCGTGATCGAAATAGCGGTGCTCGGGGCTGAGCCGGATCTCGCGGACACCGGAGTGTGCCTGAGCCAGAGGATCGTTGGTGACGGTGATGATCTGGCAGGCGAAGCCGTCAGGGGAAGGGTCGTCGGCCGCGGTGATCAGGGCCTTGAGGAGCCGGGTACTCATCTGCTCATCCAGGCCCTGGGCGCCGAATCCGCTCAGCGGGGAGTCGATGAGCAAGAACGGCGGCACGGTGACCGTCGGCTCCTCGCGTGCAAGGTCCCGCAAGGAGAGCAGGACCGCGATGTTGGTGACTGTCTTGGGCCCTCCTGCCACCGAGCTGTCCTCGAAGGCCTTGCCGTCCACCAGCGTGGTGAAGTCCTCGGCGTCGATGGTCGCGATGTTCTTGCTCGGGTCGATCTCGCGTACACGGGCCAGAAACAGCTCTGACCAACGGTGCAGCCGCTCCTTGCGGCGCTGCTCACGCGCTGTGCGGGCTGCGTCCCGGTCACGGAGGACGGTTTTCTTCTCCTGCTCGCGGGCCTGGACCTCGCGCTCCTGCACGGCGATGTAGCCGGCTTCTTCCAAGCGCACCGCAAGTTGCTCGATTTCCCTGGAAAGCCCATGAGCCGTCTTCTCGAGCTCGTGGACCTTGGTCCGCTGCGGGGCCAGGGTCTGCTTCTCGTAGGTGTCGCGTGCATTCAGTGCTGCCTGCGCCGCCGACTCCGCGCCCGTAGCCACGTCGGCGGCGGCACGGGCCGTCTCCTCACGCTTCGCGCGGATCATGGTGGCGCGGTCCAGTTCCGCCTGAGCACGGGCGAGCGCCTCCTGGCGCCGCTCGTCGTGGCCGCTTTCCTGCGCATAGGCCTGCCCGCACTGCCGGCACAGGCCGGGGTTCCGCTCAGGCAGAACGTGCCTGCATCGTGAACAGTCCTCGGGGCCCTTCTTCGCCGCAGCAGCGTGAAGACCGTTGAGGTGCCCCTGTGCCCTGCCCTGTCCCTCAGCCGCGGTCCGCAGCAGAGCCGCCGCCTCGTCTGCCTTCCGCCGAGCCCTGCTCCGGTCCTTGTCCGCCACCCCGTACACGGCATTGAGACGCCCGTGCTCACCGGCCATGACGCTGTAGGCGCCGTTTGCCTCATCCCACCTGCGGGTCGTGTCCTGATGAGCCTGCATCTTCGCCGCGTGCTGCGCTCGTACCACCTCCGGGTCGGCCAGCACTCCGGTCTCGCGCAGCTTGGTGAACTGGTTCAGCAGCCGCTTAGCCTTGTTGTAGCGGCTGTCAGCGTCGCTGGCAGCGTTTTCCAGGCGATCGAGCTCGGCGTCCCGCAGTCCCAGGAGCACCTCGAAGAGCAGGACGCGCTCGGCCTTGCCCAGACCGCCCAGGTACTCGGTGGCGATCGTCGCCTGCCCCAGCGTCATGACCCGGTAGACGTGCGACAGATTCAGGGTCACCGCGCCACTGCGCATCGGCTGGATCCCGAAGAGCTCCAGGATGAAGTCACTCGCGCTCGTCTCGCCCGCTTTTGTAGCCTGGACAGGAAAAGACCGGTCCGGCTCTGTGGAACTGCTCAGGTCCTCAAAGATCACCTGCCCGCCAGAGGACCGGCCGCTGCGACTGGCCTGCCAGCGGGTGCCGGCCACACGGAAGACGAGCCGGACGACGTCACACCTACGTACCTCCGGCATGACCGTGCTCTTGGTCAGCCCCAGCGCGTACAGCAGTGACTCCGCGCCGGTGGATTTGCCCGAGCCTGCGGGCCCTGTCAGGAATGTGACCAACCCTTTGAAGGCGCGAAAGCGCCACTCGTTCTTGTACAAGAACTCAAAGCGCTCGATCACGAACGATGGACCCACCGGACCCCTCCCTACGCCGAGGCCGCCGCGACCCCGCCCGAGAATCAACGACGTGCAGGGCACCGGGGTGACGCACGCCTTGGCGGCCGAGTGGTTGGGCGGTCGCAGTTCGGCGGAGTCGACGCACTCGCCTTGCACGGTCGGTTGACAGGTCGTGTCCGAACAGCGGTGAGCTGCAACCGAACGGCTACGAGGCCACGCTCATCACCCGTCGCGCCGCGACAGGTGTGAAGTGCTCGGTGCCCAGGATCTTTGCCCCGCACTGGACCATCACGGTCAGGCCGGGCATCGCCCGCAGAGACACCAGAATGATGTGTGAGCGCGCCGACGACCAGTTCCTTCACGTGGGGACGGCGAACGCGACCAGTGCCAGCGCGGCCAGCATCTGCCATTCAGACTATCTGCGGTTTTTTGTGGGTGTGGTTCAGCATGGTGATGTCAGTGGGGTGGGTGTCGGATTCTCTGCTGTTCAGCGTTTGTCGTGGGTGACTCGGCTGCTGTTAGGGATGCCGTCGGAGTGTTGACGTTTTTGGTGATTAAGCAGGTCGGTTGGTTGCCGGTCGGTACAGCATGGGGTGTGTTGTCGCTGGTCAAGGCTGTGGTGGCACCAAGAGTTGGGGACGGGGTGGACCGTGTCGCCTTCTACGGCATGGGTTTCAGGTGGTAGCGGATTCCTGTTGCGGTGAGGCGGAGTTGTTCGCCGTCTTGGACTGTGATGAGGGGGAAGAGCGTGTTGTCCGGGGCACGGTCGTTGAGCTGTCCGTGAATGCCGGCGGCTCGTATGAGGCGGCGCGTCCAGGTGGGGAGTGGGTGGAGCTGGCATCGGCGGTGGGCGGTGCTGTCGTGGATTTTGACGGTGGTCGCTGTGTCGTTGATGTCGATGCCGCGGATGAGTGCGAGCCGGTCGATGTCTGCCCCGGTGACCGCGTGGATGGTCAGGGCTGTGGCGTGCAGTGGGTGTGCCACCGTGGTCAGCCGTGCGGCGAGGACGGCCGTTGATATGCGGTCGGGTTCTCGCGCGGACGGTGCGCCGCTCGTTGTGGAGGCGAGAACGGGGGCGCCTTGGCATGGGGCGCGTTTTGGGCGGTCTGTCACCGTGCCGTCCGATGGTGGCGGGGAGGTGATCCACCGGCCGTCGTCCTGGCACGGGGCTGGTCCGGTGGGCCGCCGCTGTCCGGCGTTTTGGGTACCTGACGGCGAGTGTTCCGTCTGACTCAACGCGGTACGGGCCTGGGGAAGGGTGTCGACGAGGCGGTACGGGGTCTCTTCGAGGAGCGTTTTCAGGGCAGGGGTGACCGGCCGGTGCCACAGGAGGGTGAGGCGGATACCGCACCGTTCCCTCAGGGCGAGGAGTTGTTGCTGGCGGGCGTGTGTGAGGCGGTCGGTGCGGCAGACGATGAGGTGCCCAATGTGGTGGGCGAGCATCCAGGTGGCGACGGCGTCCCAGGCGGGGCGCTGGGAATCGGCCCACGTCCCGTACGTTTCTCCCCCTTGGGGGAGTCGTTTGCCCAGGGCGTAGAGGAGGTCGTGGGCGAGGGCGGCGGGCGCGCCGTTGGCGGGGCTGGGGTCGATGGTCAGACGGCCGATAGCCGGATCGTGTGCGGCATGTGCGGCGGCCGTCCAGGCTGGGTGGTCGTCCTTGTCGTGGATGACGGTGACCAGTGGTGGGCCGCCGGTGGTCATTACATGCCGCCGATCTTGCTGTAGACCCAGCGCACGAGGTCTTCGTCGACCTGTTTGAGGTTGAGTTTCTTCATGCCCGCGAGGATGTGGGTGGTGATGTTGGCCCAGTTGCGGAAGCTGCCGTGGGCGGCCTGTTTGTCGATCGCGTCGATCAACGCGGTGTCGACGTCTGCCCAGACGGGGTGGAAGGCGGGGATCGTTTCCCTCACTTCGTCCTTCGACATGCGGGTGAACTCCTGCCAGATGAAGATCCTGGAAGCCAGCATGGGTTCGCGGCGCAGGACCTTGTAGCAGCCGTCGCCCCCGGCGAAGATCACTGCTATGTTGGTGCGTTTGTCGTCCCACAGGTGGCGCCAGAACTCGAACCCGGTCTTCTTCATCCACTGCGCCTCGTCACAGACCAGGACCCGGAACTCCTCGGCGAGTGCCTCCTTGAGGAGGGTGTCGAACTCGATCGGGCGGGCCGGGGGCTCACCGGGCAGCCCCAGCGCCTGGAAGAGGCCATGCCGAATGTCGCGCGGGGTGGGGCCGGCGCGCAGTTCCAGGCGGTGGGTGATGTCCGGGGCGAGATGGCGCAGCGCGGAGTTCACCGACATCGTCTTGCCGGATCCAGCCGGCCCGTAGACGCACATCATGGCCTTCGCTTCGATGACGGCTTCGATGTTGTCCCGGGTGGTCAGCAGCGTGTCGGTACCGACCAGCTGGGCCTGTTCCAGGCCCAGGAAGTGGTCTTCGCTTTCGTCGGGCAGCAGCCCGTAGTCCAGGTCGGCGATCATCAGCTCGTGTCCTCATCATCAGGTGTAGGTGTGCGCGGGGGCCTCGGGCGGGCCCAGGTGTCGGGCGCGGGACCGTGCGGAACGAGACCGGGTCGGGCCAGCGCACGGCGGTCGCTCTGTGCCGCCGCGCCCAGCTCCTCTTCAGCCTCCGCTGCGGTTACGGAGGTGAGCGGACGGGGCGGGGCGGCGGTGGTGGAGGCTTCGAAACGCTGGCGCCGCAGCTTCTCCGCGGCCTTCAGATCGGCCTTGAGCCGCCGGGCGGCAGCGGTGCGCGCCGCCTGGACGGAGCGGATCTGCTCCCGGCTCGCCGCGGCGGCCAGGAACGCCGAACCGAGGTGCCGGCCGGTCGCCGCGTCGAAGACTTCGATGGTGTCGTCGTGGTGGGGCAGGTGCCGTACCGAGACTTTCGTGCCGGTACGGCCGTTCATCCACGGGGCGAGGTAGTCCCGGCGGCGCCACCGCACCCCGCTGGTACTGATCGTGTACGTACGCCCATCGTCCTCCAGAGCGAATGTCGCCAGCTGCCCCGCGGCCACGTCCGTGAGCGGTGTCGCGTCGGCCTGCCACGTCTGGAGGGGGGTTTTCCCGTTCAGCGCGGACGGACGGTGGCGGGTGTTCCACCAGGTCACCCAGTCCAGCAGCAGCCCCACGAACGCCTCATACGTCAGGGGCGGGGCATCAGGGTCGGCGAGAGCGCCGCCGGTGAGTTTCTGGCGGCCGGTGTAGCGGGGGAGGGAGACGAGGAACATCTCCTCCACCGCGTCGTTCAACGCCTCTATCGTCCCCTTCAGATGCGGGGTATAGGCGGGCAGGTCGGTGACGGGGACGGCGAGCGCGCCCATCGCTGCGGTGACTGTCGCGCACAGGAACTCCTTGCCGCGGTCCACCCGGATCTGACCGGGCAGCCCGCCCACCGGCCCGAATGCCTCGCTGCGGGTGATCGCGATCCGCAAGCACGCCAGCACCGCATCCCGGCTCGGAGCATGCGCGGTGACCGCCACCCCGGTGATCGCCTTGGTGGCGCAGTCGATGAACCAGGTCACCCACGGTGTGGCCAGCTCACCCTCCACATCGACCTCGACGGGCACATGCTTGTGGTCGCCCTCCCACACCGCGTTGCGGTGCGTAGCCGGCCGCTGTCCGAAGACGTCATGCGCGCGCCGCGCAGCCTCCCCGCTCTTGAGACCGGCCCGTTCCCCGCGGGTCAGGTCCCGGCGGATCGCCCGGTGCAGTGTGGAGAGCGACGGCACCGCGGTCGCGTCCGGATCGCCGGCCGCCCGTTGCACCAGCTCGGCGTGGACCCGGGAGGCGTTACCGCCCCACAGCACCAGCAGCCGCCTCACTTCCACGGTGACGGTGAAATGCGACGACTCCACCCGTGCGAGGCGGTGATCCTTGTGGGCAGCGGCCAGCCACCGCCACACGGTCCGCTCCGACTTCCCCAACGCCTGTGCCACCAGACGCACATGCGCGGCCGTCAGCTCTCCACGCCCGTCAAGCTCCAGCAGCCGGGGCATCGCCGCTGCCCGCCCCGACGCCGACGGGAACACCGCCATCGGACCGTTTACGGAATCCTCGCCATGGCTTCGCGGCATGTGCGGCTCCTCTCCGGCCGAGTGACGGACAGCGCGGCCTGCCGTCCTGGTTCAGGTATCCCAGCCCTTCGGCACCCAACTGAAGGGAACCGGCATACGACTGACAGCAACCATCACCATCCGGTACAGCCGCGTCCGCGAACGGACTGGCGATCTCGATCTGCTGTGGGCAGCCTTCCCCAGGCCTCGTAGAGCTCCCGGTTGTATTGAGGCTGAACCGCGGCCTTGGTCACCGTGCCTCTGCGACCCCGAGGCGGCCGGACTACGGGACCGTCTACGCGAGGTCACCACAGAGCTGGCAGCCCTCACCGCAGAGGCGAGCACCTTGGAACGGATCCTCCAGAGCACCGCCTTCGCCTCCCGCGCACAGCTCGAAGTCGAGCGCCTAGCGGCCGAGCAGGAGCTCGCTCAAGCCCGCCAGGCCGACGTCCACCTCACGGGCAGCATCCCCAACGAGCCGACCACTACGAAACTCCGTCGGCGGATCGCCGAGACGGAAGCAGAGATTGCCCGGGCCGCCACCGCAGCAGAGGCAGAAGCTGTCTCCGTCAACCATCTCCGCGAACTGCACGGACAACTTGTTGCCCAGAGCCGCCGGCTCACCCGTGCCTTGGTCGCCGAGCGGCTCCTCAACGACTTCGAGTTCCGCACCTGCCCTCGCTGCGGAGCCGGCGTACCAGACAGGGGCGACGAATACAGCTGCCGCCTGTGCCTGCAAACCCACCCAACCTGCCGGCACCATCTTCCCTCGCCGCGGAACAAGACCGGGTCATCGAACAAGTAACCGAGACTGAAGAGCTCATCGACCGGAGCACTCACCGCCTTGCTCAGCTCCAGACAGCTGTGACTGACCAGAGCCGGCGCCGGACAGACCTCGGTGAGCAACTGGACCGAGCGACTTCCACCTACATCACCGACCAGGCAGACCGCATTCGAAGAGTCGCGGCCAGACAGGCGCAGCTCGAGGAGCGCCTCGCACGCCTGGACGACAGCCTGGCTCTCCACGACCGGTTGGCAGGGCAGGCCGAACGCGTCGCGGAACTGGAACGGGAGGACCTCAACAGCAGAATCGATGCCACCCGCCACAGCAATAAGGCCGTCAGCGAACGCCTGCAGAAACTCGACGAGGCTTTCGAAGCGGCCCTCCGCAGCTTCGACGCTCCGCGCTTCGATGACGAGCCGGGCTCCTACATCAACAGGAAGACCTACATGCCGGTCGTGGACGGCCGTCCTTTCGCCGACCTGCAATCACAAGGCGTTGAGGTACTGGTGAACGTCGCACACGTCCTCGCACACCAACACGTAGCACTCAACGACCCCGACATCCCCCTGCCCAACCTTCTGATCATCGACGGCATCAGCAGCAACGTCGGCCACGAAGGCGTCGACCTTGAACGCCTGCGCAAGATGTACGCCAGCCTCCTGCGAACTGCCACCGAACACGTCGACCGCCTGCAGATCATCGTCACCGACAACGACTCCCCTCCGATCGACGGCATCCACCGGCCACTGGAACTGTCCGACACAGACCGGCTCGTCCCCATGCCCCCGACCGAACCGGATGATGGGGCACCTGAAGACGCGGCCCCAGAGGAGGAGTCCGGCGACTGACAACCCGAGCGGGGCCGGACAGAACACCCTGTCAGGCCCCGTTACCCGCTGTCTGGTTATGACCAGCGCATGCCGATGGCGGAGATTCGGCCACCCTTGCCGGTCTCCGGTCGGTGCCTAACACACGCCCCGTTACTATGAGCGCCGAGATTGTCGCCATACGGCCCGGATGCGAGAGCGTCCCGGACCGCATGGAGATGGACGGCGTCCGGCTTTGATGCACGGGCCGGGATGCAGGGGGCGGGAAGTGCGGAGCGACTTCGGGGATTTCGTGGTCAAGCAGGCCATCGTTCACGTGATCCCTCAGCGCCCCAGGGGTGAGGATCCTCCTGCGCTGCAGCTGAGCCAGACGGCCTGCCGGTTCGACGATGCCGTGCGCACGGCCCTGCAAGCGAAGCTCCGTGAAGTCCTCGACCGGCTGGGACGCGAGGTGGTGGAGGACCCTGAACTGAAGTCGGTCCTGCCCGATGCTGTGCGGGCGTACCTGGCCGGTGAGCTCGATCTCGTGGCGGTATCCGGAGAACTGGCCCACGCGCTGCGCGACAGCCAGAACGGGTCCAGCTCGGCGGGCCTCCTCCTGGTCGCAGCTGCCCGCCTGGACCATCAGCACGCCCTGCTGATGGTCAAGCTGGAGCAGGAGACGGGTATGCAAGCCAACGAGATCGTCACGGACGGCCTGCGCACCTTCGACGTGCAGTACTTCGCCAACCTGCTGTTCACCGAGAAGTCCAAGGTGTACAAGGTGGCCCTTTTCTCCGAGGAAGGGAACACCGAACAAACGCTTCAGGGGTGGGCCGCAGACCCCCAGAAGTCAGGCAAAGACGTAGCCCGGTTTTTCCTCGAGAAGTTCTTGGGGTGCCGGCATCAGGACCACCCCAGAGAGCTGACCCGCCGCTTTCATGACACAGCCATGGATTGGGTCAACAGCAGGGTCACGGACTCCGAGGTACGCATGGACTACGTCATGGCCGTCATGGTCGAGCTCCAGAGCTCCGCCGGGACACTTGACCCCGTGGCGTTCCTCGAAACCCATTTGCGGGAACCGCACCGCGATGATTTCGCCAACTTCTTGATGGAGAACGACGTTCCCATCCGTGCGTTCGACAAGGACACCGACCTTGTCGAAGGTCGGTTGCAGAAGGTTCGGGTGGATCTTGCCAACGGAGCCTTCCTGGTCGCACCGCTGGAAGCAGTACAGGACGGCACCGTGGCCGTGGAAGACCTCGGGGACGGCCGTACTACCGTCACGGTCACCAGCACACTCACCAAGACCAGCAGTGGCGCCGCAGCGGGTCGTCCCACCAAGCCCCAGGACCAGGCCGAGGAACGACCGTCCCAGACAGAAATGATTCCAGGACTCGAGAGTGTCGCACTCACCGTCCCGGCCCGAATGCCGCACGCGCGAAGCGGCGACGAGCCCTTGCCCGCGCAGACATGAACTGCCCCCGTTTCCACGCTCCCGCGGGACTGTCATGCCTCTGACCACTGAAGAGGCTTTCCGGCGATACCGGGAGGAACGCCCGCGTATCCAGGCAGCGGCCGAAGCCACCGGGGCCCACCTTCGCCAACGCACCGCAGTCAAGGGGATCACCTGCCAGATCTCCTCCCGCGCCAAGGAAGTCAGCAGCTTCAACACGAAGGCGTACCGCAAGAAATACGCCGATCCCTGGACACAGATCACCGACAAAGCCGGCCTGCGCCTCGTCGTACCCCACCGGAGCCTGCTCGACCCTGCTCTTGACGTGATCAAAGAGTCTCTCGACATCGTTGAGGTGCAGGACGACCGCGAGACTCAAGACGACGAGTACCATCTGCGCTACCCGCGGCTACACGTCCAGGCCGTCATGGTCGGCCCGCTCGAAGACCCGGACGGCGTTCCGTATCAGTGCGAGATCCAACTACGCACCGAGGCAGTGGACTTGTGGTCGCGGATGTCTCACCGGCTCCTCTACAAGCCCGGCGTCACCCCGCCCCCCGATGTCAGTCGCTCGCTATACCGTCTGATTGCGCTGGTCGAGCTATACGACCTCGAAGTCGAACGGGGGGTGGAAGCCATGTCACACCATCCCGAGCTCGCACGCAGCAACCTGATCCTCGACCTGGCCGAACAGATCTACCGCACATTCACCGATCACCCCTACAGCAGAGACTTGTCACGCGACATCCTCGACATCCTGGTGCAGACCATCGACGACGAAGAAACCTACGGTGAGCGGCTGACCGAATTCACCGAACGCCACCGCAAACGCATCCAGCAGGCCTACGCCGACTACGGCCCTACCAGCGACCACTTCCTCAAGCACGGTCGTTACATGCTCGCCAGCCAACCGGAAAGCCTGATCATCTTCGAACGACTGGCCCATGCCCGCTTCCGCCTCAAGAGCGCCTGGGAAGACCAGCTACCGCACACCATGCTCACCGACATGGCACACATCTGGGGGATCGCCCTATGACGAACTCCGCGCAACCCGAACCCCCCGCCCTGGCCGCCGCCACCGCGATGTTCATCGAGGTCCTCGTCGTCGGCATCGGCACCCTTACCGCGGCGGTCCTCCTCCTCATCAGCCTCATCGGCTCCGCCAACACGACCAAACTCGCCCCCCTGGCGGGCTCCTCCCTGGCCACCGGGGTATCCCTCGCCGCCGCCTACGCTCTGGGCATCCTCCTCGACCGGGCCGCCGACACCACTTTGACCCCACTCCGCCGCCGCCTGCGGTCCCGCTACTTCACCTCCAGCGCCGCATACGCACAGGCCCGCCTTCGCCTCACCGACTTCCCCGCCCTGGCTGCCCGGGCCGACTACGCCCGCTCCCGCATGCGCATCTGTCGCGGATGGTTCCTTAACACCCTGGCCCTGACTCTCACCGCAGACCTTGCCATGCTGCGATACTCCCTCGATCACCGCCCGCTCATCCTTGGCGGCACCACCATCCTTGGCGCAGCGACCTCTCTCGGGTTCTTCCACGCCTGGCGCGCCCTCACCTTGACCGGCTACCGCAAACTCGCCGAACAGACCACGCCCCCCGCCGGCGCCGCTCCAGCGTCTGCCCAGCCCCACGCTGGCACCACCCACAGGACCAGCACCACCGAAGACAGGCCGGGCGAGCCAGAACCCGTGCGAGCCTGACTCCGACCGCGCCAGCAAGAACCGCCCCCGCGACACCGCCGCATCCAGTGCCAAGAGGGCGGGGCATCAGGCATGGTGGCCCGTCGTGGTGATCCGCGGATAATTGTCGGTGGCGGTTCACGTCGTGTTGTCGGCGGGGGAGCATCGGGTTCTCTGCTGTTCAGTGGGTTTTCGTGGGTGACTCGGCTGTTGTCAGGGATGCCGAGTTGGTGTTGACGTTTTGGTGACGTTGCGGGTCGTTTGGTTGCCTGTCGGTACCAACCGCTGGAAGGCCGCCCATCCCGACGACGCGCCGCCGCCCCTGCCCAGCCCGACCCCGGCGGCGGGCTTTGTACAGCAGACGCTTGATTGCGGCCGAACCGACAACAGCGGGGCCCGGGCAGGATCACGCTGCCCGGGCCCGCAGCCGTTCCCGGGCTCACCGGTTCAAGCGGATGCGTGGTCCCATGCGAACTCGAGGTCGTCCAGGAGGACCTCGTCCTCTGTCCTATTCCTCCACTGCCCGCGCGTGAGGAACGGGACGGTTTCTATGCGCTCGCAGATGATCAGACTCTCAACTGGCCGACCAGCGGACACCTGCGGTGCTGGGCGGGACCCGGACCGGACCCGCGCACCATCTTCCCCAGGCGCGCCCGGTGCTGTTCGGCGAACGCCTCCAGGCGCTCCGCGTACCCGGCGCGCTCGCCCTCGCGTATGGCGCTGAGCGCCACGGCAGCGATCTCCTCCGACGCGTCAGGGACGAGGAACTCGCTCGGATCGGCCAACGCCCACGTCCACCGCCGCCAGGACGCTCTTCACGTCCCACATAGGGGCCACGGCCGACTTACCCGCCGGAGCCTCCCTCGGGGCCGTACGCATCCGCGTCGTGCTGACCGGCGCTCATGCGGCCCACTCCAGCCCGAGACCGGCCAGCCGCTGAAGCTGCTCACCGGTGAGCGTCGCCCGCCTGCTCTTCACGTTCGACAGCCACACCCCGAGCCGGAGAGACGTCCCATCAGGCAGCTCTTCGGACCAGGACCTCGCCACCACCACCGTCCCCTCCCGCTCGGCGTACTGGGCGAGCGCGACCAGGCCC
>NZ_JAELVH010000168.1 GCF_019399235.1 Streptomyces poriferorum
CCCGACGACGGGCGTTTCACCGTCCGGCTGGCGAACTTCGAGGGCCCGTTCGATCTGCTGCTCCAGCTCATCTCCAGGCACAAGCTGGATGTGACCGAGGTCGCACTGTCCAAGGTCACCGACGAGTTCATGGCCCACATCCGGGCCATGGGGCCGGACTGGGACCTCGACCAGACCACCGAGTTCCTCGTCGTCGCCGCGACCCTCCTCGATCTGAAGGCCGCCCGCCTGCTGCCCGCCGCAGAGGTGGAGGACGAGGGCGACCTGGCGCTCCTGGAGGCCAGGGACCTGCTCTTCGCGAGGCTGCTGCAGTACCGCGCGTACAAGCGCATCGCCGAGATCTTCAGCGCCCGCCTGGAATCGGAGGGCCGGCGCTTCCCCCGTACCGTCGGGCTGGAACCGCATCACGCGCAGCTGCTGCCCGACGTCGTCATCAGCATCGGGGCCGAGGGCTTCGCCCGGCTCGCCGTGAAGGCGATGCAGCCGAAGCCCCGGCCGCAGGTCTACATCGACCACATCCACGCCCCCCTGGTCAGCGTGCGCGAACAGGCCGGGATCATGGTGGAGCGGCTCCGTGCGGCGGGGGAGATCAGCTTCCGGGAACTGACCGAGGACGCTCCGGACACCCTCACCGTCGTCGCACGGTTCCTCGCCCTGCTGGAGCTCTACCGGGAGAAGGCCGTCGTCCTGGACCAGGAGGAGGCGCTCGGTGAGCTCACGGTGCGCTGGGCCGGGGGAGAGGGCGCCGGGCCCACCGTGACGGACGAGTTCGATCAGGAGGCACAGGACGTGCAGGACGTGCAGGATGCACAGCGGGACGTGAGGGAATGAGCGAGGAGGACATCACCGGCTCCTCCGTCGCGGACCTCGCTCTCAAGCCCGCGCTGGAGGCCGTCCTCATGGTCGTCGACGAGCCCGCGACCGAGGAGCACCTGGCCAAGGTGCTGGAGCGGCCCCGGCGGGCCGTCGCCGACGCGTTGCGCGAACTGGCCGACGAGTACACCGTGCAGCGCCGCGGTTTCGACCTCAGACTCGTCGCGGGCGGCTGGCGTTTCTACACGCGCCCGGAGTACGCGCCGGCGGTCGAGGGCTTCGTCCTGGACGGGCAGCACGCGCGTCTGACACAGGCGGCACTGGAGACCCTGGCGGTGGTCGCGTACCGCCAGCCGGTGAGCCGGTCGAGGGTCTCGGCGGTGCGCGGTGTGAACTGTGACGGGGTCATGCGGACCCTGCTGCAGAGGGGTCTGGTCGAGGAAGCGGGCGCGGAACCCGAAACAGGTGCGATCCTGTACAGGACGACGAACTACTTTCTGGAGCGAATGGGCCTGCGTGGCCTGGACGAGCTCCCGGAGCTCGCGCCCTTCCTCCCCGAGGCGGACGCGATCGAGGCTGAGACGCTAGAGGGTGTGCCGTCGTTCGATCCGGACGCACCGGACACCCCGGATACTCACGCACACGACAAGACGGAATTTTGATGCGAAGCAGTGGCAGGAACAGCGGCAGCAGCGGCGCCGGCGGCAGGAGCGGCGGCAACAGCGGCGGCGCCAGGAGCGGCGGCAACAGCGGCGGCGGCGCCAGGAGCGGCGGCAGCGGCGGCGGCAGGAGCAGCAGGAACAACACCGGCACGGGCAGGAACAGCAACCCGAACGCCCGGACCCCCGGCTCCGGGCGCGACGACAACCAGGAGCAGCGCCCCCGCCGCCCCCGCCCCGAGGAGCGCCGCTACGACGTCGGCAACGACAAGCCGGGCGGCGACGGCGGCACCCGCAAGGGCCGCGGCGAGTCGGCCCGCGGCGGTGCCAAGGGCGGTCCGAAGGCGGCGTCGGGCGGCTCCAGGGGCGGCGGCCGGCGTGCCCCGTACGGTTCCCCGGCGCGCTCGCGCGAGCTCGACGCCAAGATCGAGCAGCGCAACCGCGACAGGTACGCGGACAAGCCCGAGATCAAGACGCCCAGGACCCACCCGGGCGCCGAGCAGGAGGGCGAGCGGCTGCAGAAGATCCTCGCCCGGGCCGGCATGGGCTCGCGCCGCGCGTGCGAGGAGCTCATCGAGCAGTCCCGCGTCGAGGTGAACGGCGAGATCGTCGTCGAGCAGGGCATGCGCGTCGACGTGAACCACGACGAGATCAAGGTGGACGGCCTGACGGTCGCCACTCAGTCGTACCTCTTCTTCGCGCTGAACAAGCCGGCCGGTGTCGTCTCCTCCATGGAGGACCCGGACGGCCGTCAGTGCCTCGGCGACTACGTCACCAACCGTGAGACGCGTCTCTTCCACGTCGGCCGGCTGGACACCGAGACCGAGGGCATCATCATGCTCACCAACCACGGCGAGCTGGCCCACCGTCTCACCCACCCGAAGTACGGCGTGAAGAAGACCTACCTCGCCGCCATCCAGGGCCCGCTCCCGCGCGACCTGGGCAAGCGGCTCAAGGACGGCATCCAGCTGGAGGACGGGTACGCCCGTGCCGACCACTTCCGCGTCGTCGAGAACACCGGCAAGAACTACCTCGTCGAGGTGACCCTCCACGAGGGCCGCAAGCACATCGTCCGCCGGATGCTGGCCGAGGCCGGCTTCCCCGTCGAGCGGCTCGTGCGCACGTCGTTCGGGCCGATCCCGCTGGGCGACCAGAAGTCGGGCTGGCTGCGCCGGCTCACCAACACCGAAGTGGGCATGCTGATGCGCGAGGTCGGTCTGTAGACCACCCCGCCGGGTCCGCAGCTTCTGCGGACCCGCACCGCCCACGGCCCGCGGCCGGTTCCTGGATCTCGATTTCCGATTTTCGAACAGGAACCGGCCGCGGGTCTTTTGCTGCCCTCGTTCCGCCTTTATAGTCAGAGTGACTATTAAGGAGGCGGGCGTGAGTCTCGCGGATGTACTCGACCCTCTGCGGCAACCCCTGGTGACGGTTCTGGACACCCCGGTCAGCTGGACCGAGGTGCTGGGCTTCGGCAGCGGTGCGCTGTGCGTCTGGCTCGTGGCCCGCCAGCACCTCGCCAACTGGCCGATCGGCATCGCCAACAACGTCTTCTTCATCCTGCTGTTCGCCCAGTCCGGTCTGTACGCCGACGCCGGACTCCAGATCGTCTTCATCGCCCTTGCCGCGTACGGCTGGTGGACCTGGACCCACGGGGGTGGACCAGGGACGGACGGCCTGCCGGTGCGGCGCACCACCCGCACCGAATGGGCCGGGCTGCTCGCGGCAGGGGCGGTGGGGACCCTCGCGCTGACCGTTCTTCTCGACCGGGCCACCGACTCGACGGTGCCCTTCTGGGACGCCCTGACGACCGCGCTGTCGCTCGCGGCGACGTACGGACAGTGCAGGAAGCTCGTCGAGTCGTGGTGGCTGTGGATCGCCGCCGACGTGGTCTACATCCCGCTGTACGCGCACAAGGAGCTCTATCTGACCTCGCTGCTGTACGCCGGATTCCTGATGCTGTGCCTGATGGGCCTGCGCAACTGGACGCGGGACCTCGCCGTCCGTGCCCCGGAGCCCGTGGAGGCCGTGGCATGAAGCGTTTCGCACATGGGCTGGTGCTCGGGAAGTTCTATCCGCCGCACGCCGGCCACCACCACCTCGTCCGCACCGCCCGGGACCGCTGCGAGCGGCTGACCGTGCTGGTCTGCGCCGCCTCGGTGGAATCGGTGCCGCTCGCCGACCGGGTCGCCTGGATGCGCGAGGTGCACCCGGACGTGACGGTGGTGGGCGCCATGGACGACACCCGGATGGATCTCCACGACCCGGCGATCTGGGACGCCCACATGGCCGTCTTCACCGGGGCCGTGCCCGAGCCCGTGGACGCCGTCTTCACCTCGGAGGCGTACGGGGACGAACTGGCACGCCGCTTCGGAGCCGAGTCCGTCTGCGTCGACCCGGACCGCTCGGTCTTCCCGGTCTCGGGAACCGCCGTCCGCGCGGATCCGGCCGGCTGCTGGGACTTCCTCGAACCCCCGGTCAGGGCGGCGCTCACTCGGCGGGTCGTCGTCCTCGGCGCGGAGTCCACCGGGACCACCACCCTGGCCCGTGACCTCGCCGCGTACTACCGGCGGCGCGGCGGCATCTGGGCGCACACCGGTTATGTGGCCGAGTACGGGCGTGAGTTCAGTGAGCGGAAGCTCGCCGCGCTGCGCGCCCGGTGGCCCGAGGCCCAGTGGGAGGACGTCTCCTTCACCACGCACGACTTCCCCCTCATCGCCGAGACCCAGAACGCCCGCGAGGAGGCCGCGGCCCGCGCCGGATCCCCGCTCCTCGTCTGCGACACCGACTCCTTCGCCACGACCGTGTGGCACGAGCGGTACGTCGGCGGCCGCAACCCCCTGGTCGAGCGGACGGCCGACCGGGTCACCCATCACCTGTGGCTGCTCACCGACCACGAGGGCGTCGCCTTCGAGGACGACGGCCTGCGCGACGGCGAGGAGCTGCGGCCCTGGATGACCGACCGCTTCCGGGCCGAACTCACCCGCACGGGAAGGACGTTCACCGAAGTCACCGGCAGCCGGCCCGAGCGGCTGGCCGCCGCCGTCGCGGCCGTGGACACCCTGCTCGCCGACGGCTGGGACTTCGCCGCGCCTCTCCCGGAGCGACGATGAACGCCGCCGCGCCCCAGGGCTACGACCCGCACGCCTTCGAGCCGTTCGCCGTCACCGTCGACCTCGCCGTGTTCACCGTCCGCGAGTCCCGGCTGCACGTCCTGCTCGTCGAACGGGGCGAGGACCCGTACAAGGGCCACTGGGCGCTGCCCGGCGGCTTCGTGCTGCCCAGCGAGTCGGCGGGGACCGCGGCCCGCAGGGAACTGGCCGAGGAGACCGGGCTGACCGAGGACACCGTCCCGTCCCTCCACCTGGAGCAACTGGGCACCTACAGCGAACCGGACCGCGACCCGAGGATGCGGGTCGTGTCCGTCGCCTACGCCGCCCTCGTCCCGGATCTGCCCGAACCGCGCGGTGGCGGCGACGCGGCCAGCGCCCAGTGGTGGGACGCCGGACGGCTCGGCACGCTCGCCTTCGACCACGACCTCATCCTCGCCGACGCCCGGGCCAGGATCGGCGCCAAACTCGAGTACACCTGCCTGGCCACCGCGTTCTGCCCGCCCGAGTTCACCCTGGGAGAGCTCCAGCAGGTGTACGAGACGGTCTGGGGCGTCGAGCTGGACCGGCCCAACTTCCGGCGCAAGGTCCTTGCCACACCCGGATTCGTCCAGGCCGTGGAGGGACCGCCGCGCCGCACCGGAGGACGGGGAAAACCGGCCGCCCTCCACCGGGCGGGTGCCGCCACCGCCCTGCACCCCCCACTGCTGCGACCGGAAGGAAGAAGCACGTGATCGTGACCAGGACCCTCACCAAACAGGCCGCCACCGGCGCGCTGACCGGGCTCGCGCTCGGCGACGCCCTGGGCTTCCCCACCGAGTTCAACAACGTGCCGTCGATCCTCGCCAAGTGCGGGCCGTGGCGCCAGATGCGGCTGCCGAAGCCGGCGTTCGTCACCGACGACACCCAGATGACCCTGGCCCTCGGACGCGGAATTCGAACCGCCATGGACCGCGGACTGCTCACCCCGCTGCGCCTGGCGAGGCCGGTGCGCGAGGAGTTCGTCGACTGGTACCACTCGCCCGACAACAACCGCGCTCCCGGCCGCACCTGCATGACCGCCTGCCGTCTGCTCGACAGCGACCGGCTCTGGCAGGAGGCCAGCCAGACCGGTTCCAAGGGCTGCGGCGCCAACATGCGCGTCGCGCCCGTCGGACTCGTCCCCGGACTGAGCGAGGAACAGCGCGCCGGCGCCGCCCAGCTCCAGGCCGCCCTCACCCACGGACACCCGACCGCACTCGCCGCGTCCGACCTGACGGCCCGCGCGGTGTATCTGCTGGCCCAGGGCGCGGAGCCGATGGGCCTGATCGGCCAGCTGCGCAGCTACGCGTACGAGAACAGCAACCGCTACCTCACCCGCTGGCTCGGCGACCTCTGGCGCCACGCGGGCGACTCGTCCCCGGAGCTGTACATCCAGCGCGGCTGGGACGAGTGCCTCACCGCGCTGGCCCGAGTCCAGGACGCCCTGCGCCACCCGTCCCCGGAGACCGACCCCTGCGAGACCACCGGCGACGGCTGGGTCGCCGAGGAGGCACTCGCCACGGCCCTGCACTGCTTCCTGCTCTTCCCCGACGAACCCGTCACCGCCCTGCGCCGCGCCGCCTGCACCCGGGGCGACTCGGACTCGCTCGGCTGCCTGACCGGCGCGCTGGCCGGCGCGCACCTGGGCTCGGCAGCCTGGCCCAAGGAGTGGTCGGAGCGGATCGAGTACCGGAGCGACCTGCTGTCCCTGGGGGCGCTCTGGGACGCTTGAGCCATGCTCACGAACACCGCACTCCTCCAGCAGGCCGGACTGCCGGTCACCGACCTCGGCCCGGTCATCGCCGGGGAGCGCCACCCGCTGCTGTTCGCCACGGTCTCCGGGGCGCATCTGTACGGGTTCCCCTCCCGGGACTCGGACGTGGACCTGCGGGGGGTCCACGTCCTGCCCGCCGAGGACCTGGTCGGGCTCCGTGAGCCCGAGGAGACCCGTTCGCGGATGTGGGACAGCGACGAAGGGGTGGAGATGGACCTGGTCACCCACGATCTTCGCAAGTTCGTCCGGCTGATGCTGAAGCCGAACGGCTACGTGCTGGAACAGCTGCTCTCGCCCCTGGTCGTGCACACGACCGCCCTGCACGCCGAACTGGTGGCCCTCGCCCCGGCCGTCCTCACCCGCAACCACGCCCACCACTACCGCGGATTCGCCAACACCCAGTGGCGGCTCTTCGAGAAGACCGGCGAACTGAAGCCGCTCCTGTACACCTTCCGGGCGCTGCTCACCGGCATCCACCTGATGCGCAGCGGCGAGGTGCTGGCGCATCTGCCGACGCTGCTCGGCCGGGTACCGGCACCGTCGTACCTCCCCGGCCTGATCGAGGCCAAGGCCGCGGCCGAACACGGGGGAGCGGACGGGGTGGACGCCGTGGCGGTGGGCCGGGACATCGAGTCGCTGCACCAGGTGCTCGACGGGGCACAGGCGGACTCGGGACTTCCGGACGCGGCGAGCGGATTCGACGCGCTGCACGAACTGGTGGTGCGGGCGCGGCTGACCCACGTCCCGGCAGGCTGAACCGCACCGCACCGCACCGCACCGCCCCGCACCGCACCGCCCCGCACCGCCCCGCACCGCCCTCGGCCCGTTGAACCGGCCTCAGTCCGTTGAACCCGCCTCGGCCGCCAGGGCCGACGCCCGCCGGGCGCGGATCAGGAAGTCCTCGACCCGCGCCCGGTCCGGCCGGTCGGGCAGCGGGGAGACGGCGGCCGCCTCGTCGCTCTCCTCGGCCAGCGACGTCATGCGCCGCTCCACCTCGGGCCAGGCGACCTCGCCCCGCTTGACCGCCAGCAGTTCCTCCCGGGCCGCGCCCACGTCGATCGTGAGCTCGCCCGTACGCAGCAGGTCCCGGCAGCTCGCCAGCAGCCGCAGCAGGTGCATCGCGTGCTTCCAGCGAGGCGCCCCGTACTGCCGGACATCCGCCTCCAGCTTCCGTCGCTGGCCCAGCGCGTACCGGACGAAGGTCTGATGGGCCTGCCGGGACAGGAACGCGCCGCGCAGCGAGAGGAGTTCGCGGCCCGTCGCGTCGATCTGCTCCACCAGGGGCGAGTGCAGGCACTCCAGCACATTGGGGTTGGCCCGCAGAGCCAGTTCGCAGAACCGCTCCAGTTCCCAGGAGAACTGCTCGTCGGCCGGCCCGTCGATATGCGTCGGAGGCTTGTCGAACCGCCAGAACAACGGGGTCGGGGCGAGGAACACCCCGCGCCGGTCCGTGTCGCTGCCCTCGGTCGCGAGCCCGAAGGCGCGCGAGCCCATCACACAGGAGTAGACCGTGTGGTCGCTGACCAGGGACTCGTCGCCGGGGGAGATCATGCGGGGAGGCTACGCGCCCTGCCGGGGCACGCGTCGCCGCCCCGTCTCACGGACAGGGCGGCCCGGCGCGGGACCCCGCCGCACCCTTAGGCTGAAACGCAAGCGCAGACGTGGCAGGAACAGGCAAGGAGCACGACGTGGCGGTACGAGCGGTCCGCGGAGCCGTCCAGCTGGAGCGGGACGAGGCCGGACACATGGACGAGCAGGTCAGTGCCCTGCTCACCACCGTCCTGGAGCGCAACAGCCTGGTCGCGGACGATCTGATCAGTATCTGGTTCACGGCCACACCCGATCTGCACTGCGACTTCCCGGCCGCCGCGGCACGCGGGATCGGTATCGTCGACGTACCGCTGATCTGCGCCCAGGAGCTGGACATCGAAGGGGCCATGCCCCGGGTGGTACGGATCCTCGCGCATGTCGAGACGTATCTCGCCAAGTCCGAGATCGCCCATGTCTACCTCGGTGCCACCGCCTCCCTTCGCAAGGACATCGCCCAGTGAGAACCGCCGTCGTCATCGGAACGGGCCTCGTCGGCACCTCCGCGGCCCTCGCCCTCGCCGGGCGCGGCATCAAGGTCCACCTCGTCGACCACGACCCGGAGTCGGCGCGTACGGCGGCCGCCCTCGGAGCCGGTACGGACGAGCAGCCCGAGGGCCGCGTCGACCTGGCGATCGTCGCCGTGCCGCCGGCCCACACCGCGACCGTGCTCGCCACGGCCATCGGCAGCGGTGTCGCCCGCGGCTACCTGGACGTCGCGAGCGTCAAGGGCGGACCGCGCCGCGAGCTGGAAGCGCTCGGCGTCGACCTCACCCCGTACATCGGTACGCACCCGATGGCCGGCAAGGAGCGCTCCGGCCCGCTCGCCGCCACCGCCGACCTGTTCGAGGGCCGGCCCTGGGTCCTCACGCCCACACGTGACACCGACACCGAGGTCCTCAACCTCGCGCTGGAGCTGGTCGCGCTCTGCCGCGCCGTCCCGGTCGTCATGGACGCCGACGCCCACGACCGCGCCGTCGCCCTCGTCTCCCACACCCCGCAGCTGATCTCGTCGATGGTCGCCGCCCGCCTGGAGGAGGCCGACGAGACCGCGGTGCGCCTGTGCGGGCAGGGCATCAGGGACGTCACGCGGATCGCGGCCTCCGACCCCCGGATGTGGGTGGAGATCCTGTCCGCCAACCCCGGCCCCGTCGCCGACGTGCTGGCCGGGGTCGCCGCCGATCTGGAGGAGACCGTCATCGCGCTGCGCGGGCTGCAGTCCGCCGACGAGGACAAGCGCCGCGCGGGCACCGAAGGCATCCAGGACGTCCTGCGCCGCGGCAACGCCGGCCGGGTCAGGGTGCCCGGCAAGCACGGGGCCGCCCCCGCCTCGTACGAGGTCGTGGCAGTCCTCATCAGCGACCGCCCCGGCGAACTGGCCGGGATCTTCGCGGACGCGGGCCGGGCCGGGGTCAACGTCGAGGACGTACGGATCGAGCACGCCACCGGGCAGCAGGCGGGCCTCGTCCAGCTGATGGTCGAACCGAGCGCCGCCCCGGCACTGAGCGCCGCCCTGCGCGACCGGGGCTGGTCGATCCGGCAGTAGCCGCAGCGGCCTCCCGTCCCGCCGGCCCTTGGGACACCGGGCCGGGAGGCACTTTTCCACAGGGGTGGTCGGGCCCGCCCCGGCACTCGGTAACCTTGTGCGGGGCGGGTTCACGCGTCCCGTCCCGCCCGCCCCGTGTACCAGGAAGGTGTCCACCACCGTGGAAACCGTAAGCGCCGCCGCCCGGACCGCCCCGGCCGCAGTGATCGTCGCCATCGACGGCCCCTCCGGAACCGGCAAGTCCAGCACGTCCAAGGCCGTCGCCGCCCAGCTCGGCCTCAGCTACCTGGACACCGGTGCCCAGTACCGGGCGATCACCTGGTGGATGCTGAACAACGGCATCGACGTGCACGACGCCGCCGAGGTGGCGACCGCGGCCGCCAAGCCGGTCATCGTCTCCGGCACCGACCCCACCGGCCCGACGATCACCGTCGACGGCGAGGACGCCTCCGGCCCGATCCGTACGCAGGAGGTCACCTCCAAGGTCAGCGCCGTCAGCGCCGTCCCCGAGGTGCGTACCCGCATCACCGAGCTGCAGCGCACCATCGCCGCCGGAGCGGAGAAGGGCATCGTCGTCGAGGGCCGCGACATCGGCACGACCGTGCTGCCCGACGCCGACATCAAGATCTTCCTGACCGCGTCCCCGGAGGCCCGCGCGGCCCGCCGCAGCGGCGAGGTCAAGGGCTCGGATCTGGCGGCCACCAAGGAAGCACTGATCAAGAGGGACGCAGCCGACTCCGGCCGCAAGACCTCGCCGCTCGCCAAGGCGGGTGACGCGGTCGAGGTGGACACCACCGAGCTGACCCTCCAGCAGGTCATCGAGTGCGTCGTCACCCTCGTCGGGGAGAAGCAGGCCGCCAAGTGACACCTGCCACGGGCGCGCCCACGCTGCGCGGAGCGGCGGTCGGACGCGGCATCGGGATCGGGCTGATGTACGGGCTCTTCAAGCCCCGTGTACTCGGCGCCTGGCGGGTTCCCGCCTCCGGACCCGTCATACTCGCGGTGAACCACTCGCACAACATCGACGGGCCGATGCTGATGGGCACCGCGCCCCGGCCCGTCCACTTCCTGATCAAGAAAGAGGCGTTCGTCGGCCCCCTGGACCCGTTCCTGCGCGGAATCGGTCAGCTGAAGGTGGACCGTACGACCGTCGACCGCACCGCCATCACCCACGCCCTCGGCGTGCTGGGGGACGGCGGGGTGCTCGGGATCTTCCCCGAGGGCACCAGGGGCGAAGGAGACTTCGCCTCGCTGCGCGCCGGACTGGCGTATTTCGCGGTACGCAGCGGGGCGCCGATCGTGCCCGTGGCCGTACTGGGAAGCACTGAGCGCCGCGGACGGTTGATATCGGCACTGCCGCCGTTGCGCAGCCGTGTCGATGTCGTCTTCGGTGAGGCTTTCGAGGCGGGTGATGGCAGCGGCCGGCGGACGCGCAAGGCGCTGGACGAGGCGACGGTGCGCATCCAGGGACGGCTGACCGGCCACCTGGAGCAGGCCAGGCGTCTCACCGGGCGCACCGAGTAAGACTTGAGTAGTGGACCGCGTGCTGCGTGGTCCATCGATGATGATGCAAAGAGGAACGGACTTCATGAACGACCAGATTCACTCCGGCGGCTCGGACCACGAGCACGGAGCGCTTGGCGATGCCGAGTACGCGGAGTTCATGGAGCTCGCCGCGCAGGAGGGGTTCGACCCCGAGGACGTCGAGGGTGCCATCGGTGAGGCCGGTCACGGCCCGCTGCCCGCGCTCGCCGTCGTCGGCCGCCCCAACGTCGGCAAGTCGACCCTGGTGAACCGGATCATCGGCCGTCGCGAGGCCGTGGTCCAGGACAAGCCCGGTGTCACCCGTGACCGCGTCAGCTACGAGGCCGAATGGGCGGGCCGCCGCTTCAAGGTCGTCGACACCGGCGGCTGGGAGCAGGACGTGCTCGGGCTGGACGCCTCCGTCGCCGCCCAGGCCGAGTACGCGATCGAGATGGCCGACGCGGTCGTCTTCGTGGTCGACTCGACGGTCGGCGCCACCGACACCGACGAGGCTGTCGTCAAGCTGCTGCGCCGGTCCGGCAAGCCGGTCGTGCTCTGCGCGAACAAGGTCGACGGACAGAGCGGCGAGGCGGACGCCACCGCGCTCTGGTCGCTCGGCCTCGGCCAGCCGCACCCGGTCTCCTCGCTGCACGGCCGCGGCACCGGCGACATGCTGGACGCCGTGCTGGAGGCGCTTCCCGAGGCCCCGGCCCAGTCGTTCGGCACGGCGGTCGGCGGCCCGCGCCGCATCGCGCTGATCGGCCGTCCGAACGTCGGCAAGTCCTCGCTGCTCAACAAGGTGGCCAACGAGGACCGCGTCGTCGTCAACGAGCTGGCCGGCACGACCCGTGACCCGGTCGACGAGCTGATCACCCTCGGCGGCATCACCTGGAAGTTCATCGACACGGCGGGTATCCGGCGCCGGGTCCACCTCCAGGAGGGCGCGGACTACTACGCCTCGCTGCGTACCGCGGCCGCCGTGGAGAAGGCCGAGGTCGCCGTGATCCTGATCGACTCCAGCGAGTCGATCAGCGTGCAGGACCAGCGCATCGTGACGATGGCCGTCGAGGCCGGCCGCGCGATCGTCGTGGCCTTCAACAAGTGGGACACCCTCGACGAGGAGCGCCGCTACTACCTGGAGCGCGAGATCGAGACGGAGCTCGCGCAGGTCGCCTGGGCCCCGCGGGTCAACGTCTCGGCCCTCACCGGCCGCCACATGGAGAAGCTGGTCCCGGCGATCGAGACCGCGCTCGCCGGCTGGGAGACCCGTATCCCCACCGGCCGGCTGAACGCCTTCCTCGGTGAGATCGTCGCCTCCCACCCGCACCCGATCCGCGGCGGCAAGCAGCCCCGCATCCTGTTCGGCACCCAGGCGGGCACCACGCCGCCGCGCTTCGTGCTCTTCGCCTCCGGCTTCCTGGAGCACGGTTACCGCCGGTTCGTCGAGCGCCGGCTGCGTGAGGAGTTCGGCTTCGAGGGCACGCCGATCCACATCTCGGTGCGGGTCCGCGAGAAGCGCGGCCGCAACAAGTAGGCAACCGGTGAGGCCCGGCGCCGCCCTGCGCCTGCGTAAGACGCAGGGGCGGCACGCTGTGGCCCTCCCAGGGCCCCCAAGGTTGTTGAAGCCTCCAAGGGGCGCTCAACGGCCTCCTGGGCACACGACGGAGCCCCGGACCACTCGTTCAACGAGCGGTCCGGGGCTCCGTCGTACGGTCAGGCTCCCCGTGAACCCGGTGGCAGCGCCGCCGCCGGCCTGCCCCCGCCCGCGTGCCGTCCGACCCGCTGCCACGAGCCGAGGCTCCCCGTGTGGCTGCTCGGGCCGCCGCTCTGTCCGCCCGTGCCGCTCGCGGTACTCCCCGCTCCGCCGTGCCCGGAGTGGCCGCTCAGCGGGGCGCGGGAGCCGAAGAACCCGGAGCCGAAGGCCGGCAGGCCCAGACTCTCCTCGCCACTCCGATCACCCGGCAGCGCCCTGAACGACCTGCGGTACTCGGAGTACAGCGCGTCGTAGATCGGGGTGTGGGACGGGCCGCCCGATGGGTCCTGCGCGGGACGCATGGCAGGGATCGGGCTCGGACGCTGGTGGGAGGGGTCGTATGAGTGCACGTATGTGCCAACGACCCCGCTGCCCGTCGGATGCGGGCCCGCGGGAGAAATAGCTGTTCGCCGCGGGTGCGCGGTCATGATCAGGTCCCGGCCAGCGGCATCGCGGCCGCGACCAGCAGCCCGCCGGCCGCGGCCTTCTCCAGGGCGTCGCGCAGCAGGTCCTCGCGGGGCTGCTGGCCGATCGAACCGGCCGGGGCGGCGTAGACCAGCACGGTCTGCGACTTGTTGGCCGCGGTCCGCCAGCCCTCGGTGACCTGGAGCGGCGCGTGCGCCTGCCACCAGGCCACCGGAGCCCCGCCGCCCGTCCCCGGCTGGAGCACCGCGTGCAGCTGCCCCATGGCGAGCAGGATCGACCAGCCGTGCAGCACCTCCGGGACCTGGTCCATCCGGTGGACCGGGCGGAAGTTCTGCTCCAGCAGCAGCTGGAGGAACTCGTCACCGGCACTGCCGTCGCTGCCCGGGCGGGCGATGGCGCCGGTCGGCTCGACGACCAGGGCGGGGTGGAGCTCGTCGTCGATCAGGACGAGGCCGCTGGTGATCCCGAGCACCGCCTGCTCGGGCGTCAGGCGTTGCGGGGCCGCCTCCTGCTCGCTGCCGGTGATGCTGCGCACGGCGCCCTGCAGCTGTTCCTCGGCGACCTGGACCACCTGCGAGGGGATGCAGCTCGCGTGGGCGAAGGCCAGGACGGCGGTCTCGTCGCCGACGAACAGCACCGTGCTGGTGCGCTCCTGCTCGGAGTCGCCGGGGGTGCGGCAGGAGGTGCAGTCGTAACTGCCGGGGGCGTTGTCGCCGACGAGCAGCCGGTCGGCTTCGGCGTCGCCGATCTCGGCGCGTACGTCCTCGCTGACGTCGAGCATGCGCGGCACGGGTGGCTCCTCGAACTCGGTACGTGCTCCGGGCGGTTCCCGGCTCATGAAGGAGACAACGGGTGAGCCGCTGCCGGGGTCACGCGAGAAGGGGAACGGAATCGAACCGCGCGACGTGTTCGAATCGGCGATATCCGGACAAACGCGGACAGGGCGAAACGTGCCGTACGCATGCGAGTAGCCGGGCGGGTAGGTGTGGCAGGGCGGGCG
>NZ_JAELVH010000169.1 GCF_019399235.1 Streptomyces poriferorum
GTGTGCGGGGGTGACGGCTCGGCGGCGGTCGCCCCGGGCGGTACGTACGAGGGGACGACCGCCAGGAGGACGTGGGCGGTGTGCGGGGCGAGCTGCTGCACCAGGCCGCGGGGGCCGTGCAGTGCGTGGGTGTCGGCGGTGGAGTCGACGACGAGGACCACGGCGTCGAAGTCGCCGCCCGCGACGTTGTACGCGTAGCGGTCCCCCGGGCCGTCGGCCGGGTCGTCGTGGGCGGGGAAGACCAGCCGGGTGCGTATCGCATAGCCGGGGTCGTCCACGGCGAGGACCGGGGAGCGGGTCGTGGTCGAGTAGCGGACCTCGGCGCCGGTGCGCTCCTCCAGAGCGGTGCCCAGGCGCAGCGGCGCGTACATCAGCTCCTCGAAACCGAGGACCAGGACCTTGCGGGGGTGCTCGCCCAGGGCTGCCGCGATGCGGTCCGCCATGGCGGGGAGAGCGGGCTCCAGGAGGGCGCGGTGTGCGGCGGTGAAGCCGTGCCGGCCGCCGTCGGGCACTCCGGCGGGCCACTGGAGGTCGATCCGGGTGTGGGGGCGGGGAAGGATGCACAGAGGCTCGGGCCTTTCGCCGGGCCACCCCACGCGGGGCTGCGCAGCCGCCTGGGCCGCTTCCTGCTCTGCGACCAGCGCCTGCCCCTTCTCCAGGACACCCTCCGGGAGGCGGACCGTGCCCGTGTTCCTCGCCACCAGGTCGACCCGGGCGTCGATCTCCTCGGCGAACTCGGCAAGCCGCCCCTGGTCGGCCGGTGAGCGCATGTCGACCAGGGCCACGATGACGTACCGCTTGCGGGGGTAGCGCTCGTGCAGGGCGCGGATGGTGTTGAGGACGGTGTTGCCGGTGGAGAACTCGTCGTCGACGAGGACGAGGGCCGCGCCCGCCTCACCGCCCCGTTCGGCTGCCAGCAGGTCCGGGTCCTCCGGCAGCAGCAGGTGCGAGGTGGCGTGCGAGTGCGACTCCTCGAAGCCGCCCGCGCGCGCCACGCCCTCGACGGGGCGTCGCGTCGAGTGGAGGTAGGCGGCCGGTCCGAGCCCGTCGGCGACGGCGTGACCGAGGCCGGTGGCCGTCTCCGCGTAGCCCAGCACGACCGCGTGCCGTGCGCCGTCCTCGCCGAGCAGTTCGCGCACCCGGCGGCCGAGCTCGACGCCTGCGCCGTAGACGACCGAGGGGCGCTGCGGCACGTGCTTGCCGAGGACGTTGGACACGAGCAGGTGTGCTCGCTTGGGGTTGCGCCGCAGGGCGAGGCCCAGCAGCTCACGGAGCTCCCCGTCGCCCACCAGCTCGACGCCCAGTCGTTCCGCGACCCAGCTACCCGACCACACCACGTTCGCCGCTTCCTTCCGTTGGCCTGTCACGACGCGCCCGCTCATCCGGACCCGTCGTCTGTCCTGCGCGCCCGCTCACCCGGACCCATCGTCCGTCACACGCACCCGCGCGCCCGGACCCGTCCATCAAGCATCACCCGCGCACCCGCGCACCCGCGCACCCGCACCGTTCATTCCGCGAGGCTCGCCGCCAGCAGCTCCACGAAGCCGACGTCCGCCTTCGCCACGCCGAAGACCTGTGCCCGACGCAGAGTGCGTTCGGCCCAGGCCCGGTGCGGCCTCACCTCGTTCATCTTGTTCGTGTACGACGAGCGCAGCACCCCGCCGCCGTCGCGCTCCGGCCGCAGGATGTCCTGCGCGTCGCTGAACTCCTCGTGGCTGACCACGGACAGCGCGTGCACGGGCGCGACATGTGACGGGTGGATACAGGTCTTGCCGAGCAGGCCGTTGGCCCGGTCCAGCTCGATCTCCCGCAGCAGTCCGTCCAGGTCGTGCTCGATCAGGGCCGTACGAAGCTCCTCCGCCCGGCCCTCCAGGAAGGGGCTGCGGCGCAGCTGTGGCTTGAACATGCGCTCCTGGAGCCGGAAGTACTCCCAGACGGGGCCGGTGATGGTGAAGCCCGTCCCGTCCGCCCGGCCCAGCACGTTGACGACGTCGGCGATGACGTCGCCGACGATCCGGACGTCGTACGCCGTCATGTCGGGCGGGCGTCGCAGTCCGTACGCCGAGCAGAAGTCGGTGACGCCGAGGCGCAGCGCGAGCACCCGGTCACGGTAGGTGTCGACGGTGTCGGCGATCTTACGGAGGGATTCCTGGCGGGTTTCCAGATGGAGCAGTTCGGGGGATTCGAGCACGGGCATGGCGAAGAGCCGCTGTCCGGCCGCGGACTCGGCCTTGGTGAGCGCTTCCATGAACGGAACGCCGCGCTCTTGCGTGAACTTGGGAAGTACAAAACCGGACAACAATCGGACGGATGCTCCGAGCCGGCGCGCGAGGTCCGTGATCTGGTGCGGTTCGCGGACGCGGATGAACAGCAGCGGGAGCTCGCCGCCCCGATCCGCAAGGTCGGCGAACTGCCTGACCAGATTCTCCTCGGCGCCCGGCACCTCGGAGTCGTCGATTGAATCCTCCAGGCACAACACCATGGAGACGACGCCCCGGCAGGCCTGCTTGATGACGTCGTCGGCCAGCCGGGGACGGGTGGCGGGGCTGTAGAGCGTGGCCCCCAGAGCTGCCGCGAGGACGGGGGCCGGGGAGCCGGCGTCGAAGTCGCACGGTTCACGGAAGAACAGATCGCACCTCGTAGCGGGCGCGATATGCCCGAAATGACGCATGTGATTCCCCCCGTACTACCTGACCGACCGGACAACGTGTGGCCGGTAATAGTACGTACGGACGGGTGTCAGCAGTTCCCGGCACACGTGAATTCCGGGTAACTCGTCCATTTAGCGATGGTTCCCAAGGGTGCGGACCGGCTCGTTCCGTCTTTCCCGCACGACACGGCTCGCGACCCCCGCGTTGTCCGCACGGGCAGCCAGCAGGCAGGATGACCGGCATGACGCACGCGATGGTGAAAGGCTCGAACGTCCCCCTCGACGCCATGGCCGTACGGGCCGTGCTGCGCTGGACCCCGGGCACCGGGGTTCCCGATGTGGACGCCTCGGCCCTGCTGCTCGGTGTCGGCGGCCGCGTGCGCTCCGACGAGGACTTCGTCTTCTACAACCAGCCCCGTCACCCGTCCGGCCTGGTACGACGGCTGCCTAAGCGGAGTCTGCCCGAGGGGCTGACGGACACCATCGAGGCCGACCTGACCGCGCTCGACCCCTCGGTCGACCAGGTCGTCATCGCCGCGTCCTCCGACGGGGCCGCCTTTGAGCACGTGCGCGATCTGCGCATCCTGCTCTACGACGCCGCGGCGTCGNACCGGCGCGGCGATGGCTGGAAATTCCGGGCCGTGGGACAGGGGTACCCGACCGGCCTCATCGGTCTCGCGACCGCGTTCGGCATCTCGGTGGACGAGTCGGAGGCCGTCGCCGGGCCCGACCCCACGCCGCCCGCCCCCGCGTTCCCGCCGGCGCCCGGACCCGACGCGCAGGCCACGGTCCAGCACCAGCAGCCCTCGTACGGCTACCCGCAGCCCACTGTGGCCCCTGCGGCGCCCGTCCCCGGCCCTGCCTACGGCTACCCTCAGCCGGCGTCCGTGCAGCCCGCCTACGGCTACCCGCAGCCCGCGGCGGCGGCAGCGCACGCGCCGGACCCGAACTTCGTCCTGCCACCGCAGGGGCCGCAGTTCATACGGCCCTGACCCGACGTCCGGACGGGCGCTCCTCACCCGACGCCCGGACGGACGCCCCTCACCCGCGTCAGCAAGCCTGCGGGGCACCACGCCTACGCCCGGGTCTTGTAGCCGCGTCCCCACTGCATGCCGTACCCGTACAGCCGGTCCAGCTCCGACTGGAAGCCGTACACGAACTTCACCTCGCGCCGCACGGTCAGCTCACCCTTCTCGTTCTCCACGGTGAACACCGCGCACGATCGGGCCTGCGGGGCCCGTTCGTCCAGCTCGATCTCGATGCGCGGCCCGTTGCCCGGGTAGAGCGTCACCTTCGCGTGCGTACGGTCGAAGGCGGGCGTCTGGTCGTAGATGTAGACGAAGAACAGCATCCGCTTGATCTGGTCGCGCTGGTCGAGGTTGACGTAGACGGTCTCCCCCGACGGCGCCCCGAAGCGGTCGTCGCCGCTGAGCCTGATGTACGGCGGCCCGTTGAGATCACCGATCAGATTTCCGAGCGGCTGCACCACTCCCTTGGTGCCGTCCGTCAGCTCGTACATGCAGCCCAGGTCCAGGTCGACGTTGACCACTCCCTGAGTGTGCGCCTGGACGACATCGGGCTGGAAGAGCTTCAGCGGCCGCAGCAGCCGGCCGCTCTGCCGTGACCGGCCCTCGATGTCGGACGAACGCATCTGCCAGGAGAGGTTGACCCGGAGGTTGCCGGTCAGCGCACCCTGTTTGGTCAGCGAGACCGTGGCGTGCCGCCTGGAGAGCACGATGGAGTTGCTGGCCGCACTGCCCGACTCGAACTGAGCTTCCCGCCCCGGCCACAGGCTGTTCCAGAACGCCATCCCGAACCCCCACACATGTCGGCCCCACCGGTCGCACGCGGCACGTGCGACGCACGCACCGCAACGGGGCGGCTCCGGGCCGGATCCGGGTGTTCCCGGAACCGTTGCCGTACGAGCCGCCCCGCAGAGAGCGTTCCTCATTCCCTACCGGGTCACACCCCGGCGGAGACTTCCGTACTGCCTTCGCCTCCATCGGCCTCGATCGCCTTGTTGCGCCGGACCGAGGACCAGAAGGACCAGCCGATCAGGATGACGCCGACCGAACCGGTGATGAGCTCGTTGATCTCGTACTGGATCGTGACGAGCAGGATGACGGCCAGAGCGCCGATCGCGTAGTGCGCGCCGTGCTCCAGGTAGACGTAGTCGTCCAGGGTGCCCTGGCGGACCAGGTAGACCGTGAGCGAACGGACGTACATGGCGCCGATACCGAGACCCAGGGCCATCAGCACGATCTCGTTGGTGATGGCGAAGGCGCCGATGACACCGTCGAACGAGAAGGACGCGTCGAGCACTTCCAGGTAGAGGAACATAAAGAACGCGGCCTTGCCGGAGAGCGCGATCGCGGAGACCTTCTTGCCCGCGCGCTTGGCCTCTTCCTCCGCCTCGTGCTCGCGTTCCTCCTCCTCCTCGAGCTTGTTCTCGAAGTAGCCGGAGAGACCGCCGACGATGAGGTACGTGATCAGACCCGCGATGCCCGCGAGCATGACCGTCTCGGCCTTGTCCGCGTGTCCGCCGCCGTGCTGGTGTGCCTGGGTCGCGAAGGTCATGGCCGAGATCAGCAGGACGATCAGCGCGATGCAGACCGACAGCATGTCGACCTTGCCGAGCTTGGCGAGCGGGCGCTCGATCCAGCGCAACCACTGGATGTCACGGTCCTCGAAGATGAAGTCGAGGAAGATCATGAGCAGGAACATGCCACCGAACGAAGCGATCGCCGGGTGGGCGTCGGTGACGAGTTCCTTGTACTGGTCCGGGTCGTTGAAGGAGAGATCGATCGCCTCGATCGGTCCCAGCCCTGCGGTGACGGCCACGATCACGACGGGGAATACCAGCCGCATACCGAAGACCGCGATGAGCACACCGATCGTGAGGAAGATCTTCTGCCAGAAGGCACTCATCTTCTTCAGGATTCCGGCGTTGATCACCGCATTGTCGAAGGACAGCGAGATCTCCAGGACGGAAAGGATCGCCACCACTCCGAAGGCTTCCCACCCCCCGTAGAACCACGCTGCGACCAGACCGATCGCGGTAATCGCGAACGACCAGCCGAAGGTTTTCAGAAGCACTGGCTACCCCATCATGTGTGTAACGGGTCTCCCCCGAAGAGCACGGGGCTCCCCCGCGCCGTGCGCGGCTTTACGAAACGTTGACCCCGAAGTCTAGAGCGATGCCCCGCAGCCCCGACGCGTACCCCTGTCCTACTGCACGGAACTTCCACTCACCGTTGTAGCGGTACAGCTCACCGAAGATCATCGCGGTCTCCGTAGAAGCGTCTTCACTGAGGTCGTAACGCGCGAGCTCCTGACCGTCGGCCTGGTTGACCACGCGGATGAACGCATTGCTGACCTGGCCGAACGTCTGCCCGCGATTGTCGGCCTCATGGATGGAGACCGGAAAAACGATCTTGTCGCAGTGGGCTGGCACCTCGTTGAGATTCACGATGACCGACTCGTCGTCGCCCTCGCCCTCACCCGTGAGGTTGTCGCCGGTGTGCTCGACGGAGCCATCGGGGCTCGTGAGGTTGTTGTAGAACACGAACCATTCGTCGCCGAGCACCCGGCCCGACTGGCACAGAAGTGCGCTGGCGTCGAGGTCGAAGTCCGCCCCCGTCGTGGATCGTGCGTCCCAGCCCAGTCCGATGAGCACCTGGGTGAGATTGGGTGCGGCCTTGGAGAGGGAGACATTGCCTCCCTTGGCGAGCGTGACGCCCATGGTGTGTCCTCCCCGAGTCGATGAACCGGTGAATCCGTCTGTTGAGCGCGTCCGGCGCCGCACAGGGTGCGGCGCCGGACGGACATGCTGGAGGCGTGTCCGGGGCCACGGCCCCGGACTGCCGGTCAGAGCCTCTCGCCCTAGACGTTGACGCCGAAGTCCTGCGCGATGCCGCGCAGACCCGACGCGTAGCCCTGGCCGATGGCGCGGAACTTCCACTCCGCACCGTTGCGGTACAGCTCGCCGAAGACCATGGCGGTCTCCGTCGAGGCGTCCTCGCTGAGGTCGTAGCGCGCGAGCTCGGTGTTGTCGGCCTGGTTGACCACGCGGATGTACGCGTTGCGCACCTGGCCGAAGCTCTGCTGGCGGGACTCGGCCTCGTAGATCGAGACCGGGAAGACGATCTTGTCGACGTCGGCCGGGACACCGGCCAGGTTCACCTTGATGACCTCGTCGTCGCCCTCGCCCTCACCGGTGAGGTTGTCACCGGTGTGCTCGACAGAGCCGTCGGGGCTCTTGAGGTTGTTGAAGAAGACGAAGTTGCCGTCGTTGCCCACCTTGCCCTCGGCGTTCGTCAACAGGGCGCTGGCGTCGAGGTCGAAGTCTCCGCCGGTGGTGGTACGAGCGTCCCAGCCCAGACCCACGATGACCGCGGTCAGGTTGGGCGCGGCCTTGGTCAGCGAGACGTTGCCGCCCTTGCTGAGGCTGACTCCCACGAGTCCTCCCATTGGTTTCTTTGGGGGCCGGCCGGTGCCGGCGCCTCCACGTCGTGTTGGCATCCGATCAACGAGTGGATCCTAGTGACCGGTTCCCGGCCAAAACAGGCTTTTGGCCGGGGGCGCGGCGAGATCCACCGGATCACGGATCAGAGGGCGCCGAGCGCCTTGATGTACTCGTTGAGGTCGCGCGCGTCGGGCAGGCCGTTGACGACCGTCCAGCGCACCACGCCCTCCTTGTCGATGACGAAGGTCCCGCGCACCGCACAGCCCTTGTCCTCGTCGAAGACTCCGTACGCGCGCGAGGTCTCGCCGTGCGGCCAGAAGTCCGAGACGAGCGGGTACTCGAGGCCCTCCTGCTCGGCGAAGACGCGCAGCGTGTGGATGGAGTCGTTGGAGACGGCGATCAGCTGTGTGTCGTCGTTCTCGAAGGTGGGCAGCTCGTCGCGGAGCGCGCAGAGCTCGCCCGTGCACACGCCGGTGAAGGCGAACGGGTAGAACAGCAGCACCACGTTCTTCTCACCACGGAAGTCGGAGAGCTTCACGGTCCGGCCGTGGTTGTCCTTCAGCTCGAAATCCGGGGCCTTGGTGCCGACCTCGATCGCCATGAAAACGCGTCCCTTCGCTACGTCACCGGGCTGGGCTGTCCGGGTGACTCCCACCCTACGCAGAGCCGCCGGGCGGCCGTGCGGCACCCGGGAAAGCTTCCTGCGGACGTGCGGGGGCAATGTGCGGGGAACGGACGTGCTGGGAATGTACGAAGGCCCCCGACGGCGTGATGCCGTCGGGGGCCTTCAGGGGCGAGTGCGGTTCAGCGCTTGGTCTTGGCCGCCTTCGGCGTGACCAGACGGCTGCCCGTCCAGTCCTTGCCCGCACTGATGCTCTTGGTCTGTGCGAGACCGGCTGTCTGGGCAGCCTCGTTGATGTCGCTCGGCTCGACGTATCCGTCACGGCCGGTCTTGGGCGTCATCAGCCAGACCGTACCGCCGTCCTCGAGCAGACCAATGGCATCCACCAGCGCGTCCGTAAGGTCGCCGTCCTCGTCGCGGAACCAGAGCAGGACGACGTCTGCGACGTCGTCGTACTCCTCATCGACGAGATCCTGGCCGGTAGTGGCCTCAATGCCCTCACGGAGCTCCAGCTCGACGTCGTCGTCGTAGCCGATCTCCTGGACCACCTGTCCGGGCTCGAACCCCAGGCGTGCTGCCGGGTTGGTCCGCTCCTCCGCGTGGTCCGCGGTCGCGCTCACGGGTTGCCTCCTGATCATGTTTCGGAAAATGCTGCAGCCACGCGCGTACGCGGGGCGTTGGCCGTAGTCCACACGGGAGCGGCGGATCGCGCAAGTACCCAGCGTACGAGACCGCCTAAACGGTGACGTTCCATGCCACGTCGCCGCACTGTCGGCGGGTCCCTCACGGGAGCCGGCGCTGCCGTCCACACCCTTTACGTCCTTGAACAGCTTATGCCGTATCGGTCCGGCAAACGGAGTCGAACAGCATTCGGGAACGTTGGGACCCCTTGGGCGTATGGTTGCGGTTTGGCCCGACCCATCCTGCCCGATGGCTCCCGTCCGGCCGTATACCCGCTCCGGCGCGGCCCGTGCACCCGTCCGGGAGACGGCCGGCGCGACGCCTGCGGTTACCTCTCGGTAGAGATGACGTTTGCGCCCTCGCGGTACACGATGGGATGGCGTACGCGCAGACACAGCGGGGGGACGCCTCCGTGACCAGGCCCCGTAGAGCAGCACCGAACAGCGAAGGAACAGCGTGGCTTCCGGATCCGATCGCAACCCGATCATCATTGGCGGCCTTCCGAGTCAGGTCCCGGATTTCGATCCCGAAGAGACCCAGGAATGGCTCGACTCCCTCGACGCCGCCGTCGACGAGCGAGGCCGTGAGCGGGCCCGCTACCTCATGCTCCGGCTCATCGAGCGCGCACGCGAGAAGCGTGTCGCCGTGCCGGAGATGCGCAGCACGGACTACGTGAACACGATCGCCACGAAGGACGAGCCGTTCTTCCCCGGCGACGAGGAGATCGAGCGCAAGGTCCTCAACGCGACCCGCTGGAACGCGGCCGTGATGGTGTCGAGGGCGCAGCGTCCCGGGATCGGCGTCGGCGGTCACATCGCCACGTTCGCGTCCTCGGCCTCGCTGTACGACGTCGGTTTCAACCACTTCTTCCGCGGCAAGGACGACGGCCGGGGCGGCGACCAGATCTTCTTCCAGGGGCACGCCTCTCCCGGGATCTACGCCCGCGCCTTCCTGCTTGACCGGCTGAGCGAGGCGCAGCTCGACGCGTTCCGCCAGGAGAAGTCGAAGGCGCCGAACGGACTGTCCAGCTACCCGCACCCGCGGCTGATGCCGGACTTCTGGGAGTTCCCGACCGTGTCGATGGGTCTCGGCCCGCTCGGTGCGATCTACCAGGCCCGGATGAACCGCTACATGGAGGCGCGCGGCATCGCCGACACCTCCGACTCGCACGTGTGGGCGTATCTCGGTGACGGCGAGATGGACGAGCCGGAGTCGCTCGGCCAGCTCTCCATCGCCGCCCGCGAGGGCCTGGACAACCTGACCTTCGTCGTCAACTGCAACCTGCAGCGCCTCGACGGGCCGGTGCGTGGCAACGGCAAGGTCATCCAGGAGCTGGAGTCGCAGTTCCGCGGCGCCGGGTGGAACGTCATCAAGCTGGTCTGGGACCGCTCCTGGGACCCGCTGCTCGCGCAGGACCGCACGGGCATCCTGGTCAACAAGCTGAACACGACGCCGGACGGCCAGTTCCAGACGTACGCCACCGAAACGGGTGCGTACATCCGTGAGCACTTCTTCGGTGACGACCCGCGGCTGCGCGACATGGTCAAGGACATGTCCGACCAGCAGATCCTGCACCTCGGGCGTGGCGGGCACGACCACAAGAAGGTCTACGCGGCGTACGCGGCGGCCAAGGCCCACAAGGGCCAGCCCACCGTGATCCTGGCGCAGACGGTCAAGGGCTGGACGCTGGGGCCGAACTTCGAGGGCCGCAACGCGACCCACCAGATGAAGAAGCTCACGGCCGAGGACCTCAAGCGTTTCCGGGACCGGCTGCACATCCCGATCGCGGACAAGGACCTGGAGGACGGCAACCCGCCGTACTACCACCCGGGCCGCGACTCGGAGGAGATCCAGTACATGCACGACCGCCGCAAGGGTCTGGGCGGTTACGTCCCGACGCGTGTGGTGCGGGCGAAGCCTCTGGTCCTGCCCGAGGACAAGACGTACGCGACCGCGAAGAAGGGTTCGGGTCAGCAGTCGATCGCCACCACCATGGCGTTCGTCCGCATCCTTAAGGAACTCATGCGGGACAAGGAGATCGGCAAGCGTTTCGTGCTGATCGCGCCCGACGAGTACCGCACCTTCGGCATGGACGCGTTCTTCCCGAGCGCGAAGATCTACAACCCGCTCGGCCAGCAGTACGAGTCGGTGGACCGCGATCTGCTGCTCGCGTACAAGGAGTCGCCGACCGGGCAGATGCTCCACGACGGCATCTCCGAAGCGGGCTGCACGGCCTCCCTGATCGCCGCGGGTTCGGCGTACGCCACGCACGGCGAGCCGCTGATCCCGGTGTACGTCTTCTACTCGATGTTCGGGTTCCAGCGCACCGGTGACCAGTTCTGGCAGATGGCCGACCAGCTCGCGCGCGGCTTCGTGCTGGGCGCGACCGCCGGCCGTACGACGCTGACGGGCGAGGGCCTCCAGCACGCGGACGGCCACTCGCAGCTCCTCGCCTCGACGAACCCGGGCTGTGTCGCGTACGACCCGGCGTTCGGGTTCGAGATCGCGCACATCGTCAAGGACGGCCTGCGCAGGATGTACGGCGAGAACAGTGAGGACGTCTTCTACTACCTCACCGTGTACAACGAGCCGATCCAGCACCCGGCCGAGCCCGCGGACGTGGACGTGGAGGGCATCCTGGCGGGCGTCCACCGCTACAGCCAGGGCGAGAAGGGCGAGATCCCCGCCCAGATCATGGCGTCCGGCGTGGCGGTCCCCTGGGCGGTCGAGGCGCAGCGCATCCTCGCCGACGAGTGGAACGTGAAGGCGGACGTCTGGTCGGCGACCTCCTGGAACGAGCTGCGGCGCGAGGCCGTGGACGTGGAGCGGTACAACCTGCTGCACCCGGAGGAGGAGCAGCGCGTTCCGTACGTGACGCGCAAGCTCTCCGGCGCGCAGGGGCCGTTCGTGGCGGTCTCGGACTGGATGCGGTCCGTGCCGGACCAGATCGCGCGCTGGGTGCCCGGTGCGTACCAGTCGCTGGGTGCGGACGGGTTCGGCTTCGCGGACACGCGCGGGGCGGCTCGCCGGTTCTTCCACATCGACGCTCAGTCGATCGTCCTGGCGGTGCTCACGGAGCTCGCGAAGGAGGGGAAGATCGACCGTTCGGCGCTGAAGACCGCGATCGACCGTTACGACCTCCTGGACGTGACCGCGGCCGACCCCGGTGCGGCCGGCGGCGACGCGTAGGGACACGACGCACGACGCGGGGCGGCCGGACCCGAAGGGGTCCGGCCGCCCCGCGGTGCTGTGTGCGGAGTGCCGTGCGGGGGTGCCGCGCGGGTGCCGCGCGGGTGCCGCGCGGGTCAGTTCTCCCAGATCTTGAAGGCCCGTACCTGGTACGGGGTGCGCGGGGTCCAGGTGCCGCCGCCCGGGTAGGTCTCGAACTCTCCGGTCTCCTCGCACTCCGCCGACTGGTAGGTGGTGACGGGCCGGCCGGTGCGGTTGGCCAGCGACTGGACGGTGGCCCCTGGTTTCAGCGGTACGCAGCTCTCGATGTCGGTGGTGGACAGCTCGTGGACCTGCCGGGTGCCGGTGAAGTCGGGCTTGGCCCAGAGGCAGAGCTGGCCGGCTCGGCAATCCCCGAGCCGCCCGGAGACGGCCCGGACCGGAGCCTGTGGGGACAAGGCCTGCACCCGGGCCTGTGAGGACAGGGCCTGGACCGGAGCCTGTGGGACCAGTGCGGTGGCGGCCAGGGCGGCCGCGACAACGGTCGTACGCATATGAATCAACCCCCGTGCTGATGTGGATCTTCCACACCCACCCTGAGCTGGGCGGCAGCGGTACGGGAAGGGGCCGGGGGCCGGGACCACCCTGATAGGCGACAGCCCCGCCGGAACGTTCCGGCGGGGCTGTTGGACGCGCTGTGTTGACGCCGCGGGGCGCCCACGAGGACTGGTCAGATGTGCCCGACGCCCGCGCCCGCCTCGGCGTTCTCGCCGCGCTTGGTCAGGGTGGCGACCAATGCGGCGATGACCGCGACGATGCCGGCGACCATGAACGCCGTGCTCATGCCCGAGACGAAGGTGTCGTGGGCGACGTTCACGATCTTGCCCGCGACCTCCGGCGGGGTTCCCTCGGCGACCGGCGGCATGCCGACCTTGATCGCGGAGGACGCCTGGTCGAGCTGCTCGGGCGACAGCGGCGGAAGCTGCGCTTCCTTCCAGTTGTCGGGCAGCTTGGAGTCGACGCCGGCTGCCATGATCGCGCCCAGCACCGCCGTACCGAGACTGCCACCGACCTGCATGGCGGCCTGCTGCAGACCTCCGGCGACACCGGAGAGCTCCATCGGGGCGTTGCCCACGATGACCTCGGTGGCGCCGACCATGACCGGCGCGAGGCCGAGACCGAGCAGGGCGAACCAGATCGACATGGTCAGGGTGCTGGTGTCGACGGTCAGCTGGGACATGCCGAACATGGCGACCGCGGTACTCACCATGCCGCCGACGAGCGGAACCCGCGGGCCGAACTTGGTGATCATGGCGCCCGCGAGCGGCGAGGCGACGATCATCATTCCGGTCAGCGGCAGCAGGTGCAGACCGCTGTCGACCGGGCTCAGACCGTGCACGTTCTGGAGGTAGAAGGTGACGAAGAACAGGCCGCCCATGAAGCCGAAGGCCATCAGCACCATCAGGACCGTGCCCGCGGACAGCGGTACGGAGCGGAACATCGCCAGCGGGATCAGCGGTTCCCTGACGCGCTGCTGGACGAGGGCGAACCCGACGAACAGGGCGACGGCGGCAACCAGGAAGCCGACCGTCTTGGTGTCGCCCCAGCCCCACTCCGCGCCCTTGATGAGCGCCCAGATCAGGCAGAACATCGCCGTCGACAGCAGCACGATGCCCGCGATGTCGAAGGAGCGCGGCGCGTTCTCGGCGCGGTGGTCCTTGAGGATCAGCACGCCCATGACGAGGGCGATCACACCGACCGGCACGTTGATGAAGAAGACGGACTGCCAGCTGACGTGCTCGACGAGCACGCCGCCCAGGATCGGGCCGCCCGCGGTCGAGGCGCCGATCACCATGCCCCAGATACCGATCGCCATGTTCAGCTTCTCGGCCGGGAAGGTGGCGCGCAGCAGGCCGAGCGCGGCCGGCATCAGCAGGGCTCCGAAGAGACCCTGAAGCACCCGGAACACGATCACCAGGGCCACGCTGCTGGAGAACCCGATGGCCGCCGACGCCGCGGCGAAGCCGGCGATGCCTATGAGGAAGGTCTGCCGGTGGCCGAACCGGTCACCGAGCTTGCCCGCGGTGATCAGGGAGACGGCGAGTGCGAGCATGTAGCCGTTGGTGATCCACTGGACGTCGGCGAGCGAGGCGCCGAGGTCCTGCTGGATCGCGGGGTTGGCGATCGCGACGATCGTGCCGTCGAGCGCGACCATCATCACGCCGATGGCCACGGAGAAGAGCGTCAGCCAGGGGTGGCCGCGCAGTCCCTTGGCAGGTACGGAGCCGGCGGGGTCCTGGGGCTCCCGCGACGCCTTCTCTAGGGTGGGCTGACTAGTCATACGCGGGAGATTAGTGTCAGTCGCTGACAGTTGACAAACCAATTCACAAGTCAGTAACTGTCACGTAGCTCACACGTAGCTCACGCATAGGCCGAGCTGGACAAAGCAGGGAAAAGAGGACCAGTTCAGTGACCGACGGGCGTCAAGTCGCAGGCCTTCCGACCGGGCTGCGCGAACGCAAGAAGCGACGCACCCGGGACGCGCTGCTCCGTGCCGCCCTCGACCTCTTCACCACTCAGGGTTACGAAGAGACCACCGTCGACGAGATCGTCGACGCCGTCGAGGTCTCCCAGCGCACCTTCTTCCGCTACTTCGCGGGCAAGGAGGCGGTCGTCTTCGCCGTCCAGGACATGGTGGAGTCGCGCTTCATCCTCGAACTGCGTCAACGTCCCGCCACCGAAACCCCTTTCGAGGCCATGCGCCGCGCCGTTCTGTGCGCCTGGAACAGTATCGGAGAGGCCATCGAGGCCCTCGTCCCGGTCGAACTCCACATGCGGACCTATCAGATGATCGAATCGACTCCCTCCCTGCTCGCCGCCCACATGCGGCGCAGCGTCGCCATGGAGGAGCAGATCGCCGGGCTCATCGCCGAGCGCGAGAGCCTGGACCTGGCGCGGGACCCGCGGCCGCGCGTCGCCGTCGCCGCGTTCTGCGGGGTGATGCGGGTGACCGGACAGCTGTGGGGGCGGAGCTGCGACGGCAGCATGGACTCGCTGCGGACGCTGACCGAGACCTACCTGGACCAGTTGGGACCCGCCCTGGCCGGAGACTGGCGTGGGCGTCCCGCCGGAACGGCGCACCTCAACTGAGGTGGCGTGCCGCTCCACCTCAACGGAAGTGGCGTGCGGCACGCCACCTCGACTGAAGTGGTGTGCCGCTCCACCTCGACCGAGGCGGTGTGCCGCACGCCTCAGACACCGGACATGACCGACCTCACAACAGGCGTGCCGCGAGGCCCCGATGGGGCACTCCGACGGCTCCCGGCGCGGCGCAGCGTCGCGCAAGGCCGTACACAGCGTGAGGAAAACAGGGTTTCATTCCCCACGCTCCAGTGATGTGCGTCACCCGCTTAACGACTCCTTACGCGCGTCTCCTAATGTGTGGCGCAGTGACTTCCTTCGACTCCTCCCCCACGCTCACCGCCTGGCGCGCTCTTCTCGCCGTCGCGGTCGTGTTCGTGATGCTGGCGACCACCGGTTGGACCGCCGTGCGTCATCAGCACTCCGACGCGCCACGCACCGTCGCACTCGCTTCGTGGGCCAAGGGGTCGATAGCGGGGCGCGCGCTCCCCGCGGCGGATGCGCCTCCGTACAAGCTGGCGCACTTCTTCGCCGCTCTCACGGACGCGCAGCAGGCCGGTCTGGCCCGCAAGTACCCCCTCGTGGTGGGAAATCTGAACGGCGCCCCGGTCACCCTGCGCTATCAGGCCAACCGGCTGGCGCTGGAACAGGCGCGCACGGCCGAGCAGACCCGGGTGCACGACTCGAGGCTCTCCCCCGACGGGCGCGCCGACGCGCAGCACCGGGTGGACCGCTTCCGGTCGATGCTCGCCGAGGGCCGCCACTTCCTCGCGTTCGACCCGTCGGGCCGGGGCCACGCCGCAGAGGTGTTCGGCGACCTGGACCGGGCCGAGCGGGTCTCGGTGGTCGTGCCGGGCGTCGACACGAACCTGCTGACGCTGGAGCGCACCGGGCGCAAGACGAACGCCGCCCCCGTCGGCATGGCCAAGTCCCTGTACGCGGCCGAGCACTCCGTGCATCCCGGCGTGCGGACCGCGGTGATCGCCTGGGCCGACTACACCGCACCGGCCGGCATCGGCATGGACGCGGCCCTGGGCAACCTCGCCGAGCGCGGGGCCGTCCGGCTCGACGCACTCGTGAAGTCGCTCCCGGGGTCCGCTCCCGTCTCGCTGTTCTGCCACAGCTACGGCTCCGTCCTGTGCGGCGTCGCCGCGAACGAACTGCCCGGCCGGGTGACGGACATCGCGGTCGCCGGAAGCCCCGGCATGCGCGTCGACAACGCCGGTCAGCTGCACACCCGGGCCAACGTCTGGGCGATGCGGGACCGCGACGACTGGATCGAGGACGTGCCGAACCTGGAGTTCGGAGGCCTCGGCCACGGCGCCGATCCGGTGGATCCGGACTTCGGCGCGCGGATCGCGTCGGCGGGCGACGCGATCGGCCACAGCGGCTATTTCGAGCCGGGAACCGAGAGCCTGGGCAACTTCGCCGCGATCGGCGCGGGCGCCTACACCTCCGTGACCTGCGCCCAGTCCGACAGCGGCTGCCACGAACAGATTTCCGGCCACGCGACGGTCTGACCCGCACAAAGACCCGTGCGCACGGGTCTGACGCGCGTAGAGAACCGTGACCGGCCAGGAATTGCGAGGGCCTCCGAGGGGGGACGAGCGGGCAAGTGCCGCATACGATGAGGCACATGGGTGATGTGCTGGCCGGAATTCAAGCCACCTGGGAGTTCGACACCGACTCCGTGCTCATCCGCTTCGAACGGGGTATCCGCACGCCGAGGCTCCTCCAGAGCCTCCGTGAGCGCCGCGTCCCGCATGCGGCGCTGTCGTCGGTGACGCTCACCCCGGGAAAGCGGGGCACGGTGGTGCTGCGTGCGGTCCCGAGACCCGGTGCCGATCCGTTGCTGGAGGCGGCAGCCGGGCAGCTCAAGGACGGCTGCGATCCGTACCGTCTGGTGCTGCCCGCCGAACGGGAGACGCTCGCCGAGTACTACGCGGACGAGCTGCGAGCGCGGCTGGGTCCCGAGGCGGACGAACCCGCCGACCGGTTCCTGGTCGCGGCCCCCGAGGCGCCGATGCGCTTCAAGGCGTACGACGGCAGGGCCAGCTTCGACGGTGACCGGATCTCGTTCCGGTGGTTCTGGACGGGTGCCTCCTCGGAGAAGTGGAAGGCGGGCGACCAGACGTTCCCGGTCACGGAATTGAGCGGGGTCGAGTGGCGTTCGCCCGAGGCCTTCGAGGGCTATCTGCGGCTTGTACCGCGCGGCCTGGCGTCCATGGCTCCGCCCACCGGACCGGCAGCCACCGCCCCCGGGCCGGGCCTGCTGACGAGCGCCGCCCCGAGTACGCAGCCGATGGCGGGGCGTCCGACCCGGGCCGACCAGGACCCTGCCGCGGTGATCTTCGGCCTCGGCTACGGCCCGGTGCACGAGTCGCTGCCCTTCGCCGCGGCCGTCCTTGAATCCGTCCGCAGGAGGCAGTCCACGCCGGTCGTGGCCGCGTTGGCGGGCGCGGGACGCCGGGACCCGGCGGACATCGCGGAGCGGATCCGCCACCTCGGGGAGCTGCACCAGGCGGGCCTGGTGACGGACGAGGAGTTCAGCGCGAAGAAGGCCCAGCTGCTCGCAGAGCTGTAGGGCCTCTCGTTCGGAGTCATACCGCCGTACGAGAAGGGCGGCGGCGGACCGGAACCCCGGTATGACGCCGCCGGGTGGCCTCGCTGCCTACCCTGATCACGCCATGCCGACTTCCTCCCCGACTCCGCCGTCATCGCCGCCGCCCGCTCCCCCGCACCCGCCGGCGGCGATGACGGCGGAGTCGGGGAGGAAGTCGG
>NZ_JAELVH010000016.1 GCF_019399235.1 Streptomyces poriferorum
CACGAGTTAAATCTCAGTAGAACCGACTATAAGGTCGTCTCCTATGTGAGTTCGGCTCGTCAAGTCAGTCGTGGGGTGAACATGGATTGCTCCAGACGACTGTGGGAGACCGTAAAGCCGGTGATCCCGCCGTCGATGGCGCTGCCACCGCAGACCCAACCACTGCTACGCCCCCGCCCGCGACTGCCTGGCCTCCCCCGGTCTCGCAGCCCTTCACTGGCCCGGAAGTGCGCGGAATACGCCCCATGTATGCGGCGGTCGATTGTTCCAGGAAATTGCCCGGCGGTCAGGGACTCATCGACCCGACGGCCTCATCCCTTATCGGCACCGTCTGAACTCCCACCAACCGGCCGCTGGTGGTGGCGGTGCCCGCCGCCAACGGCGAGACCAAAGCCGACATTTGAGCCACCACCTCCACCGGGCAACTTATGCTCCACTCCGACCTCGCCGGCCGAGCCATGGTAAGAACAGGCGGCTGGAGTGATCTCGGATCTCTGAGCTGACCTGACCTCGTGTTGTCAGGCCCTGGGCAGGGCCTGACAACACGACGGCTCGTCGCTGCCTTCCACCAGTTACCTCTCCCACACGGCCCGACTGAACGACACAGCTACTCCGCTACCTGGCCACCGACGGGCCAGCTGGCTCCGAAAGGGTTCGTCATGCGTCTCACCAAGCGGCACCGCGCCGCTCTCACCGGGGCACTCCTCGGCACAGCACTCGGCCTGACTCCGCTGACGACCGCCAACGCCGCCGCAGTCGCCATGACTCTCCACACCTCGGACACCATCGACACGGTCGGTACCCCTGAGGACATCGACATCACCCTCACCACGCCGCCCTCCGCCGACAGCTTCGTCGAGCTCAATGTAGGTACCGACAACGCGGCCCACCTGACCGTCACCGATGACACCGGGACCGTCCTGGCCCATGAGCCCGTTTACGCCTCCGACTCCCTGGCCACCTTCCGCTTCGGCAAGGAGGACAGCGACCACGACGGCATACCCGGCGCCACCCTCGAACCCGGTTCGCTGCACGTCCAGGTCACCGCGGACGGATACGTGGGCGATGGACTCAATATCAACGCCTACTACATCGACGGCGCCACCGGCAGCCGCATACCGATCAATCCCGCGCACGCCAGCATCCACATAAGGAAGCCGAGCGTGATCCCGTACTGGCAGTCGCCGGGCAGGTACACAGTCGCGGCCGGAACGGAAAGAGCTGCGGAGGTCCGTCTGGACACCCTCATGCAGCTGAGCACCCCGCCGGCTTCTACCTGGCTCCGGCTGCTGTTCACCGCGCAGCAGATCGCCAAGGCCGGCTACACCCCCGCCCAGTTGGCCCGCGACGTGCACGTCCAGTACTCCAGTGACGGAAACACCTACAGCACCCGCCCCTGGACCCTCGGCGCCGACGGCTCCGTGTACCTGGAGATATCCGAGCAGACCTGGCCCGCCGGCACGCTCAAGACCAGCGACTACCTGCGCTTCACAGCATCCTGGGGCCTGCCCGCCGGACACCTCGCCGGCATCTTCCAGACCCTCGATCCCGACGGAACCCAGCTCAGCAACAGGCCCCAGACCCTCGATTTCACCGCCGACCGGGCCGCGTTCTACGGCCGCGACAGCTCCGGAGTGCTCTGGCAGTACCAGGCCAGCACGACCAGCGACCCCGCCCACTACACCCGGCGCGCCCAGGTCGGCGGCGGCTGGAACACGTACAACACCCTCACCAAGCTCTCCACCCTCAAGGCAGACGGAACCGGTGATCTCGTCGCCCGCGACAAAGCCGGAATCCTCTGGTTCTACAAAGCCACCGGCGACATCAGCCACCCGTTCGCCGCCCGCAGCAAGGTCGGTGGCGGCTGGAACACCTACACCCAGCTCACCGGCCCCGGCGACATCACCGGCGACCACAAGCCGGACCTGATCGCACGCGACCACGACGGCGTCCTCTGGCTCTACCGTGGCACCGACAGCACCACCACCCCCTTCACCGCCCGCACCCGCATCGGCGGCGGCTGGAACACCTACAACCAGCTCGCAGGCGGAGCGGACCTCACCGGCGACGGCAAAGCGGACCTGCTCGCCCGCGACACCACCGGCGTTCTCTGGCTCTACCGCGGCACCTCCAGCATCAAAACCCCCTACACCGCCCGCATCCGCGTCGGCGGCGGCTGGAACACGTACACCCGCCTCGTCAGCACCGGCGACGCGAACGGCGACGGCATCAACGACCTGCTCGCCACCGACAGCAGCGGCGCCCTGTGGCTCTACTCCGGCACCCGCAACGCCAACTCGCCCTTCCGGACCCGGACCCACATCGGCGTCGGCTGGACGATCTACAACACACTCACCTGACCTGCTCTCCGCACACCCGAAAGGTCGGCGCTTCCCACGAAGCGCCGACCGCCACCATTCGTCCTGGAGCCACTCCCAGGATGTCGTGCTGGGGTAACTGCAAGGCCCTTCGTCCTTCCGTGGTGATCAAGCCTGCCCAACAATCTCCACCTCGGACCTCACCGAGCGCTACTTGCCACTTCGGCGGAGAATGCAGGGCGCAGACCGAAGGCTCGACCAGATGGCGCAGGTCGAGCCTACGTGCGCATGAGGATCAGGCTCTCAGTGGCGGCGGGGGGCCCTGCTCACTCTCCCGCGCTATCGCGCACGCGAGGGCGCCCAACGGCCGGTTCTAGGATCGTTCACGCCACCTGGGCGGCGACAACGCCGTCTACGGTTGCCCGGTACTCCCGCGGAGCGCTTCGCCCACCTTCTGGTAGGAGTCGATTCGGTGCTGTGCGCGGCAGTTGCGTTCCTCCGGGTCTCGCACGAAGAGAGCCTGCCGACCGGGGGCACTGGTCCGGGCAGTAGGCGCCAGGCGTACGGGCAAGGAGCTCGGCAACCTTGTCCCGGCGGGCCTGCTGCCAGCCGCCCTCAGGATGCGGCGCGACCACTTGCTCGACGCGCGCACCGTAGGCAAGCAGCAGGCGGACCACCGCCGGCTCCATGCCGGGGTCGGAGACGATGGTCACCGGATGGCCGTGGGTCAGCCCGACCAGAGCGAGACCCAGGCCGAGCGTGCCGCTGGAGGACTCGATGACCGGGGCGCCCGAGGCGAGGTCGCCGCGGCGCCGCGCCTCGCGGACCATGTGCAGACCGGGGTGGTCCTTGATGCCTCCCGGGTTGCCGCCCTCCAGCTTGGCGTGAAAGCCGAGGCCGTCCGGGGCGAAGGGTTCATCGATCCACAGCACCGGCGTGTTGCCGACCAGTTGGGCGGCACGGCGGGCTGAGAACGGCGCCGGGGCGAATGCTCCGACGGGGTTGAGCAGGGACAATTCCATGAAGGCACAGCTCCTCCGCGCCCGGCGCGCACGAAGGCGCCGGGCGTCGGGGCGATCCTGGTGTGGTGGTGGCGCGGGCACGCGGTGAGGCGTGGGGATCGACTACTGACGCCAGACGCAGAGAAGCGAGAGGGCCACCGCGCTACGTGAAATACGAGGCCGGTCTAGCATGTTACGGCCCGGCTGGTTCGAGCCGGGCGTGACGGCCAGGGCAGCCGGCGTGAGAGGGAGCGCCTCGAACCCGGGCACCGAAGCCCCATCAGGTCTTGTCACGCGAGGCCGGTCGGCCAGATGTTCTACATGCCCCTGCGGAATGGTCGTGCGCGGGGAGCGGGGCAGCGGATCGATTCAACGGCTGCTGAACCTCATGACTGCATGCCGTGACCGTGAGATCCAGATGGCTGCCGGCGGGCGTCGAGGCATGCACCGTGCCCGCGAGATGCGCAACGACCAGCACGGCAAGGCAGATCACGGGCACCAGTCGACCCCACCGCACGGAAGGGGTGAAGAAGCCGACACGGAAACCGATCAGAGAGCCTGAGCCTCCCCCGGCGCGGACCCCAGCACCAGCACCGTTAACTGCTGCAGCGGGCCACCGCGCCATGCAGGAACAAACCCTCCCGGCCGGGGTCAGGCGGTCGTGCCCAGACCGTCCATCGCATGGCCCGAGTTGGCACCGCAGGCGCGGTAGCCGTAGACCAGCGGTGCAGCCGCGCGGGAGTCGGCCGAGGTGCCGGTGCCGATCAGGAGCAGGTGGTCGCTGCCTTCCACTGCGCGGTCCAGGTCACAGACCAGCCATTTCCGGAACGGCAGGGAGTCGCGATAGCCCCCCGGTCGAGCTCTGGAAGTCCCTACCGTGACTGTCCCTCGCCCTGTCGCGAGGCGCCTTCGACGCCTGCTCCGGCCGAGACGAGACCTGTCTCGTACGCCATCACCACCGCCTGAACGCGGTCGCGGAGTTGGAGCTTGGCGAGGATTCGGGACACGTGCGTCTTGACGGTGGTCTCGGAGAGGTGAAGGCGGGCGGCGAGTTCGGTGTTACTCAGGCCCTGGGCGAGCAGGCGCAGAACTTCGAGTTCGCGTGGGGTCAGTGCGGCCATGCCGGGATGCGGAGCGGACGACCCGGTGGTCGGCGGCTCAGGAGGTTGGCGTGCGTGGCGTTCGACGAGGCGGCGGGTGATTGCCGGGGCGAGCAGGGCGTCCCCGGTACGGACGAGGCGGATGGCAGCGACGAGGTGTTCGGGTGTGACGTCCTTGAGGAGGAATCCGCTGGCGCCGGCCGACAGCGCTTCGTAGACGAGGTCGTCGAGGTCGAAGGTGGTCAGCATGATCACGCGGGGCGCTGCGTCATCGTCCGGGAACTCGCGCAGGATGCGGCGGGTGGCTTCCAGTCCGTCGAGGTCGGGCATGCGGATGTCCATGAGGACCACGTCGGGGCGGGTGCGGAGCACGGCGTCCACGGCTTCGGCCCCGTCGGCCGCCTCGGCGACCACGTCGATCCCGTCGGCCATGAGGATCATGCGGAAGCCGGTGCGGACGAGTGCCTGATCGTCCGCGACCACGACACGCAGCGGGTGACTGGTCACGACGCCTCCAGGGGGATCAGGGCGCGGACCCGGTAGCCGCCGTCAGGTGTCGGCCCGGTGTCGAGTGTTCCGCCGTAGACCGCGATTCTCTCCCGCAGACCCATCAGCCCGTGGCCACCACCACCGACCGCGCCGATACCTGGCGTGCCGCCGGTGTCGGTGACATCTATGCGCAGGGCATCGGGCTCGTAGGCGAGGGTCACGGTCGCACGTGCGCCGCGCGCGTGCTTCGTGGTGTTGGTCAGCGCTTCCTGGACCACGCGGTAGACGGCAAGGCCGATGCCGGACGAAACCTGGCAGGGAGTGCCTGTCACCGTCAGCTCGACGCTCAGCCCCGACTCGCGTACCCGGCCGACGAGAGCGCCCAGCCGGTCCAGGTCGGGCTGCGGAGCGAGGACGCCTGCGGCGCCGGTGGGATCGTCATCGGTGTGCATCGTGAGGAGTCCCATGGTGTGCCGAAGTTCCGCCATCGCCGAGCGGCCGCCCGCCTCCACGGCCAGGAGCGCCTCTCGGGCCATCGCGGGCTCCATGTCCATGACTTTCCGTGCGGCGCCGGCCTGGATGACCATCATGCTGACGTTGTGGGTGACCACGTCGTGCAGTTCCCGGGCGATACGAGCCCGCTCCCGCTCGGCTGCGCGGCGCAGTTCCTCGGCCTGTTGCTGTTCCAGGGCGGCCATACGTTCCTGGCGGGCGTCGGCGCGCAGCCGCCACTGGCGCATGCCGTCCGCGACGACGGCGAGCGGCAGCACGATGAGCAGCGGCACGTACTCGTTCTGGATGGTGGGCACGTCCGGGGTCCTGGCCCCGTTCAGGACGAGCAGGGCCACGGCCACGCTCGCGAGCGTGGGAATCCGGTACGGGCTGTGCATGACGGCGGAGTACGTCGCGACCAGGGCCGTGTAGAGGATCATCCGCGCCTCACTGCCCGGCGCTGTGAGTCCCGCGACGATGACGGCCCAGAGCACTGCAAGTGGGTAGCGGCGGCGAAGAGCCAGGGGCAGCGAGCACAGGAGCATCGGTGCCAGCGCGCCGACGTAGTTGCCGGATCCCTCGACCACGCGCACCGTGCCGTCGACGATCTTGTACGTGCGGTCCATGCCGACACTCAGGCCGGAGTTGACCGCGGCAACCAGGGCGAACAGGGCAAGGACTGCGTCGAGGATCAGGTCGCGCCGGGCAGGCCGGGGCAAGGTGCCCGTAGGCCGCATCAGCGCCGCGTACCCGTGTCGCAGGCGGTCCGCCGCCGATTCGTTCGTCACCCGTCGATTGTCACAGGCAGCAGCGGCCACGGCGTCGTCCCTTCAGCCCGTGGTCACGCGCCCGAGTACTTCGCTCGTCTACATCTCATGGAGGACCCCGGGAGGGGGTCCTCCATGCGCAGGAGCAGAAGGGGTCCGGGCGCCGGATGCGCCCGCCCGCTGCCCGCTCATAGCGTCCATCAGTGCCGGTCACAGGGACTGGCACCGCCGAGAGGACGACGCGTGACAGCCGCGACTGCCGTACTGAGAGCCCAGGGTCTGGGCAAGAAATACCGACAGCGCTGGGCGCTCTCGGACTGCACCCTCGATGTCCCCGCCGGCCGCGTCGTCGGCCTGGTCGGCCCCAACGGAGCCGGGAAGTCCACCCTGCTGAACCTCGCCTCCGGCATGCTCGCCCCGACCACGGGCACCATCGAGGTCTGCGGCGGCCGCCCGGCCACCGGCCCGGCCCAGCTCGCCAAGGTCGGGTACGTCTCCCAGGACACCCCCACGTACGCCGCCCTGACCGTCGCCGACCACCTCACGCTCGGAGCCCGCCTCAACCCACGCTGGGACGCCTCCCTGGCCCGCGACCGGATCCGCCGCATCGGCCTCGATCCCTCCCAGCGGGCCGGACAGCTGTCCGGCGGGCAGCGCGCCCAGCTCGCGCTCACCCTGGGCCTCGCCAAGCGCCCGGAACTCCTCGTCCTGGACGAGCCCGTCGCCGCCCTGGATCCGTTGGCCCGCCGCGAGTTCCTGGACGACCTCACGGACGCGATCAGCGGGCAGAAGATGACCGTTCTCCTCTCTTCACACCTCATCTCCGACGTCGAGCGGGTGTGCGATCACGTCATCGTCCTCGTCGACTCCCGTGTCCAAGTAAGCTTCGCCGCCGCCGAATTGATCGCTGGACACCATCGCCTCACCGGCCCGGACGGCGCCTCGGCAGACTTGCCCGCCGGGCATCAGGTGATCTCGACATCCCGCGCCCACGGGCGGACCACCCTCGTCGTGCGCGCCGATGCCCCGGCCACCGGCTCTGCTTCGTGGACGGTGGAGCCGGTCTCCCTCGAAGACATTGTCCTGGCCTATATCGGTCGCCAGACGGCCGACCGCTCCTCGGACTCCCGTCCTGCAGCCGGGCTGGGGGCCCACCGATGATCTGGCTTGCCTGGCGCCAACTGCGCACGCAGGCGACGGTGGCCATCGCCGCACTGGCAGTCGTCGCCGCCCTCCTCGCCATGACCGGCCCTCATCTGGCCGACCTTCACTCCACCGCCGGACGCGGCCTCATCCAGCAGCTCTCCCCCACCGACACCACCCTGTACTTCGTCGGCGGCGTGGCCGTTCTCCTTGTGCCGGCCCTCATCGGCATGTTCTGGGGCGCCCCGCTGGTCGCGAATGAGCTGGAAGCCGGTACCCACCGTCTCGCCTGGAACCAGGGCGTCACGCGCACCCGGTGGCTGGCCACCAAACTCGCCCTCACCGGCCTGACCGCCATGGTCGCCACCGGGCTGATCAGCATCGCGGTCACCTGGTGGAGCAGCCCTGTCGACCAAGCGGTCGCCGCGGGTGGGTCCGACAACACGGACAACTTCGTCCCGCGCATCGCCCCGGCCATCTTCAGCGCCCGCGGCATCGTCCCGATCGGATACGCCGCCTTCGCCTTCGTCCTGGGCGTCACCTGCGGCATCGTCATCCGCCGCGCGCTCCCGGCCATGGCCGCCACACTCGCGACGTACACCGCCGCCCTTCTGGCCCTGCCGCTGTGGCTCCGCGAACACCTGGCCCCTCCCAGCACCGCCACCGTCCCGTTCACCCACGACCGCATGGCGAACTACCTCCTCGACTCCGTCACCCATGTCGACATCGGGAAGCCCGACGTCTGGGTCACCGCCGAGCAGACCCTCGACAGCACTGGACACCCGGCCCACGCCATGCCGTCCGCGTACACCAACTGCGACGCCATCAAGTCCTGCATCGATGCCCTCGCGCAGGCCGGCTACCAGCAACGCGTCACCTACCAGCCCGCTGGCAACTTCTGGACGCTGCAATGGGCGGAGACCGGCATCTTTCTCGGACTCGCCATCGGGCTCGGCGCGCTGTGCGTCTGGTGGACCCGGAGCAGGCTTACCTGACGGGTCGGCCGGGCTATCGGTGGCGGCGGGTCCCCGCCCGCTCACCGCTGGGAGCGACCTCGGTCGCTCTTCACTCGGCCAGCCCGCCGTGTCGCCGCCTCGGGCCCCTGCAGCAATGGTAAAAGCACAGCAAAACCTGCTCGTCAAGCGCCTGCTCAGGCCGTCGGTCGATCCTTTTCGGACGTTCACGCCGCCACCCCGCCAGGAGCCCACGGTGACGCCTCCGCCACCCATATGCTTCTATCCGCCCGTAGGACGAGGGAAGCCGTCACTGTTCCCTCACGACTTTCGTACGCACAAAGGGAGTGAACGCCTCGATGGTGTTCAAACGACTGCTCGGCTCACTCGGCGTGGGCGGCCCGACCGTCGACACCGTCCTCACCGCGGGGGCCACCGTCCCCGGTGGTTCCCTGTCCGGCCAGGTCCATCTCCTGGGCGGAACCGATGACTTCGACATCGAACACATCACACTGGAGCTCGTCGCCAGGGTCGAGGCCGAGCACGAGGACGGCGAGAGCCACGGCGCCGTCGTCTTCGAACGGTTCGTGGTCGGCGGCGGTTTCCGGCTACCGGCGGGCGCGGAGCACAGCTTGCCGTTCACGGTGACGCTGCCCTGGGAGACTCCGGTCACCGAGCTGTACGGGCAGGGGCTCGGCATCGTCCTGGGCGTGCGCACCGAGCTGTCGGTGGCCGGCGCCAAGGACAAGGGTGACCTGGATCCGCTCGTCGTCGGCCCACTCCCGGTACAGGAGGCGATCCTCGAAGCCTTCGGGCAGCTCGGCTTCGGTTTCCGGTCCGCCGACCTCGAATACGGCCGCATCGCGGGCTCCGGCCAGCAGCTGCCCTTCTACCAGGAGATCGAGCTTTCTCCGTCCCCGCAGTACTCACACACGGTCAATGAGATCGAGGTGACCTTCCTCGCCATGCCCGGTGACGTGGAGGTGATCCTGGAGGCCGACAAGCGCGGCAGCCTGTTCTCCGAAGGGCACGACGCGGTCACCCGCTTCACCGTCAGCCAAGGCGGCGTCCACCACCAGGACTGGAACGCCCTGGTCGACGGCTGGATGCGGCAGCTCGTCGAGCACCGGGCGGCGTACGGTACGCATGCCGCGTACGGGCAGGACCACGGCCAGGGGCACGGCTATGGCCACCACGAGGATCACCATCACCACGACAGCGGCCACCGCTCCGGGCCCGGCATGGGCACGGTCGTCGCGGCGGGCGCGGCCGGGGTCGCCGTCGGCGTAGTCGGCGGCATGGTGGCTGCCGAAGTCGTCGACGAGATCGGGGACTTCTTCGAGGGTGACGACGAGGATGAGGGCGGAGAAGACGAGGGCGGCGAGGACTGACCATGTTCGGGATCAGCGAGATAGGCGTCATCCTGGTCGTGGTCGTGGCAGTGCTCTGCGTGAAAAAGCTGCCCGAATTGGTGCGCAGCGCAGGCAAGTCGGCACGCATCCTGAAGGCCGAAGCCAGGGCCTTCAAAGATCAGGACGCCGACGCCCCAGCGTCCCGCGTCATCCTTGGGGAGACGACGGCCCCGCCACGGGACGATGACCAGGGGACACGGCGCCAGTGACACCGTCCTCCTGACGGCCGCACGCCCGGGGTGGTGTTGTTACCACCCCGGAGGCGGTAAATACCCAGCTGCCCGAGACGGTCTGGACTTCGCACGTTCGTACGCATGCACGGCCACCAGCATTGCCCTGCCCGTGAAAGCGATCGCTGTCGAGACCTCAGCAATCGGCTCTGGGGCGGCCGGTCCTGCCGCCCCGGCCTCTCAGGTGTGGGACCCGCACCTGGCTCGTACTCGGGACTGCTACCGCACCACCCTTTACGGAGTACAAAGGAGGGCCGAGTCCTCCACCGTTTGCCGGGCGATGCGTCTGCGGTGCCTCGCGGGTTGGACCGGTGCGATGTGGGAACCTGCCAAGAGGTACTCGGGAGGTAGCCCCTATGAAGCACGCGCTCCGTGGTCCGGCAGGCGCACTCGCTGCCACGCTCCTACTGTCTGCCGCTTGCACCAACGGCGACACCGAGCAAAACCGGCGCCACCCACCACTCCCTCGTCCTCACACGCGCGACCGACAGCGCCCAGCCAGATCACGCAGTCCCCTACACCGACAGCAACCGCACCGGAGGACCCGGCGCAGGCAACGCGGGACATCCGGGAATCCTGGGCGCAGTTCCTCTCCCCTCACGCGTCGGTCGACGAACGAACGAACGGACGTGGCGGAGAACGGCATCCAGTACCAGCTGATGATCGAGGCACTGGCGACGGACCCGAAGGCCCGGCTGCTACGTGTGCGCGTCGACAGGATCCGCTTCTCCTCCGACGTGGTCGCGACAACCGACTACACGCTCTTCATCAATGGACGGCGGGTCGGGCCCGACGGCCCGGGTCAGTCCGTCAAGCAGGGCGACACCTGGAAGGTGTCGTTCAAGACGGTGTGCTCGCTTGCCCCATACGGAAACGATGTCCCACAGGCCGCGACCTGCTGAACCTGCGCACACCCCGAAGACGAGCCCACACCGGGCGACGTCTACCAACCTGACGGGCCCGCCGCAGGAGGGGGCCTGCTCGACTGCCCCTCCTCAACTCAGTCCATGCTGCTGCACGCCACCGCGGCCGTGGCCGTCGCACTGCTGCTCGCAACCCTCCGACGGAACAGAACGGACGCGCGGGACGAACCCGTGGACTCAGGGCGCTCACACGATCGGTACCCCCAGCCCCCTGGACGCTGATCTGCTGCTTCCCGGCTCAGGCAGGGGCCGGTCAGGTGCGGGCACCCGTCGACTCGCTGTCTTGCTGGCGGTCTTCTCCAGGGCCGCTGCGCGCGAGCACTGCTTCGATGTCGTCGAGAGCGCGGCGTGCGGCAGCCAGCTGTTCACGAAGTTCGGCCTCCGCACTCGGCGGAGTGCGCGGGGCCGGGATGTCGTCGTTCTGCTCGGCCTCCAGCTCCCGCGCCTCCTGGAGGGAGTTGATGACCACTCCGATCAGCAGGTTCACCAGGACGAACGAGCCGAGCAGAACGAAGGAGGCGAAATAGACGATCGTCCAGCGGGAGATCTCCAGACCGGCCCGGACCGCGTCACCAAGGCCGTCGAGGGTGATCAGCAGGAAGAGCGTGAGGGCTGCCCGCCCGAGCGAACCGTAGTGCTCAGGGTCGGCCGCGGCGAAGAAGACCCAGCCCACCATGGCGTAGATGTAGAGAAGGAGCGCCCCGACAAGGACGAAACTCACGGTGCCGGGCAGGCTCTTGCCCACGGCCACGATGACGATCCTCAGCTGAGGCAGGAAGCGGGCCGCTCGCACGACCCGGGCCAGCCGCAACAGGCGCAGGACTGTGGCGTTCTCGCGGGCGAAGGGCATGAAGGCCAGAGCCACCACCGCGAGGTCGAAGACGTTCCATGGGTCACGGAAGAAGTGTCCCGGCCGGTCCGCGTACGCCGCGGCGCGCAGGAGTATTTCTGCGGTGAAGGCCGCGAGGAACAGGTGCTCCGCCATCTTGAGCGGAGTGTGCCATTCGTGCACGGCGCCGGCGTAGGTCTCGATGCCGAGCAGGGCGGCGTTGCCCAGGATGAGGCAGAAGACAACAGCGGTGAATGCGGCTGAGTCCACGAGGGCACGACTGCGCGCCGCCAAGGCACTTCGTAACTGACCGGTCCGGTCGGACATTCCTGATCCCATCCCTCGCAGACCCTTCCGGTCAGCAGCTGAAGTGGATCTTAAGACGTGCCGGGACCGGTATCGAGATGCGCCGCCGTTTCAGCCGGCAGGCCCGCTCTCGGTCGGCCGGCGCCCCGTTCGCCCGGGTGGCGGCCGACCATGCGCATCAGGCTCTGCCGCTGGCCGCGGGGCCCACCAGCTCCGCGAGAACGTCTTCCATCGTGACGAATCCGATGACCGTTCCCTTGTCGCCCGCGACCGCCGCAAGGTGAGTGCCTGCGGCCCGCATGGCGGTCATCGTGTCGTCGAGCGGTGTATCGATCTCGACCCGGATGACCGGATGAAACGCATTGGGCGGCATGGGACGTGCCCGGTCCGCACGACCGAGGGCGTCCTTGATGTGCAGGTAGCCGAGAATCTCGTCGCCCGGCCCGGTCACCGGGAGGCGTGAGAAGCCGGAAGCCGCCGCCGCACGCTCCAGTTGTTGCGGAGTGACGTCGTGCGCGACGGTGACCGTCCTGTTCAGAGGAACCATCACCTCGCCCACCGGCCGCGTGCCCAGCTCCAGGGCATCCCGTAGCCGCTCACCGTCGGCCGGATCCAGGAGGCCGGCCTCGCTGGAGTCCTTCACGAGGCGCACGAGTTCGTCGTCGGTGAAGACGGAGGAGACCTCGTCCTTCGGTTCGACCTTCAGCAGGCGCAGCAGCGCGTTCGCGAAGGCGTTGATGCCGAAGATCACCGGCCTCAGCGCCCGGGTCAGGGACACCAGGGGCGGCGCGAGGGCGAGCGCGGTCCTGGCCGGAGCGGCCAGGGCGATGTTCTTCGGCACCATCTCGCCGATCAGCATGTGGAGATACGTCGCCAGCGTCAGCGCGATGACGAAGGCGATGGGGTGGATCAGCGCCTCGGGAACCCCGACCGCCTCGAAGGGCGGTTCCAGGAGGTGGGCGATGGCGGGTTCGGCCACCGCACCCAGCACCAGAGAGGAGATAGTGATACCGAGTTGCGCCGTGGCCATGACGGCCGACAGGTGCTGGAGCCCCCACAGTGTGCTGGCGGCACGGGCGCTCCCCTTGACCGCATGAGGCTCAATCTGGCTGCGTCGTACGGAGATGAGGGCGAACTCGGCTCCGACGAAGAAGGCGTTGGTGAGGAGGGTGAGCGCACCGATGGCCAGTTGGAGAACGGTCATCGTGCTTCCCCCTCGGTCTGCGCGGCGGATGCCTGCGCCGGTGCGGTGACGCGGACGCGATCCGCACGGTGATGCTCAACATGGAGGACGGCCAGCTGCCACCCGCCTACGTCGATCCGGTCCGTGAGCCGGGGAATGCGCTCCAGCCGGGTCGCGATCAGCCCGGCGACGGTCTCGTAGGGGCCTTCCGGGACCTCGAAGCCAAGGCTTGCAAGCTGGTCCAGGCGGATACTCCCGTCCGCTTCCCAGACCGCACGGCCGTCCGCGGCCGGCTCGACCAACACGAGATCCGGGCGCTCCACCGGGTCGTGCTCGTCCCGGACCTCGCCCACAACCTCTTCGACGATGTCCTCGACCGTGGCGACACCCGCCGTACCGCCGTACTCGTCGATCACCACAGCCATGGTCCGGTTCTCCCTCAGCCGGCCCAGCAGCCGGTCCACAGGGAGCGAATCGGGTACGAGCAGGGGGTCGGCAGCGAGTGCGGTGACCGGCGTCCGGTCCCGCTCGGACTCGTCGAGGGCGAGAACATCGCGGATGTGCACGCTGCCGATGACCTCGTCGAGGCTGTCGCGGTAGACGGGGAACCGGGACAGCCCGGTGGCGAGTGAGAGGTTGGCAGCGTCCGCCGCCGTGGCGTGTGCCTCCAGGGCCCGCACGTCCACGCGCGGCGTCATGACGTTCTCCGCCGTCAGGTCGGCCAAGTGCAGCGTGCGGACGAACAGCTCCGCCGAGTCCTTCTCCAGGGCGCCTTCACGCGCTGAGTGCCGGGCGAGGGCGACGAGCTCCTCCGGCGTGCGAGCGGAAGCCAATTCCTCGGCCGGCTCGAGCCCGAAGCGGCGAACCAGACGGTTCGCGGTGTTGTTCAGGTGTCGGATCAGGGGGGCGAAGCAAGCGGTGAACGCGCGCTGGGGCCCCGCTACCACCTTGGCGACGGCCAGCGGGCTGGAGATCGCCCAGTTCTTCGGGACGAGCTCGCCGATCACCATCAGCATCACGGTGGAAACGGCGACGCCCAGGAGGGTGGCGACGGTCGACACCGCTCCCGAGGGCAGGCCGATGGCTTCGAGAGGTGCCCGCAGGAGTACGGCCAGGGACGGCTCGGCAAGCATGCCGATGACCAGGGATGTGACCGTGATGCCCAGCTGGGCCCCGGACAGCTGGAAGGTGAGCCGCTTCGCCGCCTTGAGCGCGCTCTCGGCACCGCGTTCACCGGCTTGCGCGGCTCGTTCGAGTTCGCCGCGCTCGATCGTGGTCAGGGAGAACTCCGCCGCGACGAATACCGCACACGCCAGCATCAGCCCGACGGCGAGCAGGAGAAGGAGAACTTCACTCACCGTGCCACCTCCTCCCCACGGGACAGCAGGGGCGAAATGGCACGGTACGGACTGGGAGGCTCGCCCATTACGGGACCGCGGCTCCTTCTCTGTTCGAATGCTCGGGACGGGGAGGAATCCCCGGCCCCAATAGTAAACGGAAAGCAAAACGCGCACCCGTGACCGCGATCACATCTCGCGCACCGGTGTCTGCTCCGGTTTCCGCACCCCGGTGTGGCACTGGAGTCGATGTCCGTGCGCGAACGTCGCCCGAACGCCTCGGCTAGCCTCCCGGAATGGACAACGTGACTCCCGAGGATCTGACAGGCAGGGCCCGGCTGCGGCGGTGCGCACTGGAACTCTTCGCCGAGCGCGGCTTCGAAGCCACATCAACGCGGGCGGTCGCGGCAGCGGCGGGGCTTTCGCCCGCGCTCGTCACTCGGCACTTCGGCTCCAAACAGGGGTTGCGAACCGCCGTGGACGAGGAAGTGATGGGCCGGATCGGGCAAGCGCTCGCGCAGGTCGATCCGGAATCCGGTGATCTGATGAGGTCGCTCGGGGATGTTTCGGCCCAGCTGTTCGGCGCCGATCCGGTCCTTCGCGGGTACCTCCGGCACGTCCTGCTGGAGGACAGCGAAGCGAGTGCGGGCCTCTTCGCCCGCCTCCTGCGTGGCGCGCAGGCCGAAGTCGAACGGCTCGCAGCAGAGAGTGGCACCCCGAACGCAGGCCCCGGCGCAATGCCCTGGGCGCCGTTCCAGATGCTCTGCCTCATCCTTGGCCCCCTGCTCCTGGAGCGTGTGATGCAGCCCGGCCTCGACCGGCCGATGTTCGCGCCCGAGGTGCTGGCGCAGCGCAGCGCGGCCAACCAGGCGCTGCTTCGACACGGGCTCTTCGGTGGCGGAGCCGACCGGATCACCGAGGCCGAGTAGCAGCCGGGCCGCCTGCTCGGCACCGACATCCCTACACCCTTCAGGGACATCCCTGATGTGAAGGTGTACACATGTTGAGGATAGTGAACGCATGGAAACATGCCTCAGCGAATCCTCCGTCTCGCCCCCGCATGCCGGCGACTCTCGTCTCTGCTGGCTCGACAATCTCCGCATCGCCCTGATCGTCGTCGTGGTGGCCCACCACGCAGCCCAGGCGTACGGCCCGGCCGACTGGTGGTACGTGGAGGGCGAGCCGCGCTCCGGCGCCCTGGCCACGCTCTCCGCACTCGACGGCACGTTCTTCATGAGCCTCTTCTTCTTCATCTCCGCCTACTTCGTCCCCGCGTCCCACGATCGCCGCAGCGGATGGTCGTTCGTCGGCGGCCGCCTCCTCAGGCTCGGCGTGCCCGTGCTGGTAGGCGCGCTCACCCTGGTACCGGGACTGATGTACGCGTACTACGTGCACTACCGCGGGTACCCGGACATCTCGTTCGCCCGCTACTTCACCGATGTCTACCTGGGAGTGGGTGAGCGGCCCGGTGACTGGAGCGGGCCGTCCTGGCCCGATCTGCAGTTCGGGCACCTCTGGTTCATCCAGAACCTCCTGGCCTACAGCCTGTTGTACGCGCTGTGCCGGCAGGCCGCCCGCCTGGTCGGCTCACGGCATGCCGCCCCCGGCACACCCCCGCGTCCCACCCGGGTGCCCGGGCACAGCGCACTCGCCGGCCTCACGGTGGCACTGGCGGGCGTGACATTCCTCGTCCGAGTGCGGTATCCCCTCGACACCTGGGTGCCCTTCCTCGACTTCCTCCAGGTCGAACCGGCCCGCATACCGCAGTACGCGGCGTTCTTCACGCTGGGGATCCTCGCCCGCCACGGCGACTGGCTGAACCGCCTCCCCGTACAGGTCGGTCGGATCTGGCTGGCGGCCGGTCTGCTGGGGGCAGCCTTCCTGTTCACGGTCGGCGCCGACGCCCCGTTCTTCGGGACGGGCGGCTCGAACGGCGCGTCGCTGCTCTGGTCCGCCGTCGACAGCTTCCTCTGCGTCGCCCTGTGCACCGGACTGCTCGTCCTCTTCCGCGAGAAGGCACGGTGGACCAGCCGGCTCACCCAGGCCCTTGCCGCCGATTCCTTCGCGGTCTACGTGATCCATGTGCCGATCGTGGTCGCCCTGCAGTTCGCCCTCGCCCACCGCGGCCTGACGGCGCTCGAATCCTTCGCGCTCGTGACCGCGATCGCGGTACCCGTCAGTTTCGGGGCCGCCGGCCTACTGCGCCGGATACCGGGTTTCCGTCGGGTTCTGTGACTCAGGCCCCCGCGCCCTACAGCGGCGTCGCCGCTTCGAGTACGACGAAGAGCGCGAAGGCCGCGTTCAGCGACGAGAGGGTGGACACGGCTGTTCCCGCGGCGGCGACGAACGCCGCGATCCCTGTCGAGGTGAGTGCCGGTGGCCAGCCGCGCTCCGGCGGCACCGGCCCCAGCAACGCGGCAACGCGTCGCGGGACGGGCCCGGCCGCGGCAAAGGCCGCGAACGCCGGGGCGGCGGCCCGGTGCGAAACGAGTGCCGCCTTCCCGACGGCGCGGGCAGTGAGCCGCCGGTCACCGGTGTGGAGGGCGGCCTCCTCGTCCGCCCAACGTTCAGTGCTGTACGAGATGGCCGTGCGGAGAGGCCGCAGAAGTGGATTCGCGCAGCCGGCCAACTGGGCTGCCAGCAGCAGGCGGTGGTGTCGCCCGGCCAGGTGCGCCCGCTCGTGCGCGAGGAGCGCCTGCTGCTCCGCCGCGGTCAGACAGGCAAGCATGGATGAGGAGACCATGATCCTGCCCGGCGAGCCGGGTAAGGCGTAGGCGTAGGGCACCTCGTCGGGCAGAAGAGCGACCTCGCCCGTCGTGGACAGCGGGGCAAGCGTCCTGTGCGCACGGGCACGAAAGCGATAGTGACCCCATAGCGTCGACGCACAGCCCAGCGCCACAGCCGCGAGGGCGACTATCGCCGCCTTGCCCGCGATGCGGTCGTGCGGGACAGCCTCCCGGACCTCGTCGTCGGACCAGCCGTCCGGAAGCGGGTTTCCCGGAAGCTGAGCGGTCCCGACCACGACCAACAGGCCAAGGCAAAGGGTGCTGCACCCCGCCAGGATCACGGCTATGGCGGTCAGCAGACGGGCGGCGCTGCGCGGATGCAGGTGCTGCTCAGCCAGGCGCGCCATGGGCAGCGCCGTGAGCGGCAGAACGAGGGGCAGATAGACGAAGACGCCCATCGGTCAACTCTCCGATGCATCCGTAGACGAGTCGCGGAATTCAGGGCCGCTCTCGTTGAGCAGCGACCGCAGCAGATCCTCGTCATGCGGCGACAGCGCGGAGACGAAGCTGGACAGCACGGCATCCCGATCGTGCCGCTGATCGAGGAGACGCCGCATGCGAATGGCCGTGAGACCTGCCCCGTTCGCCATCGGCTGCCAGAGAACCGGACGCCCCGAACCGGACCGCGTGACCGCCTTCTTGTCGAGCAGACGGGTCAGAATCGTGATCACCGTGCTGTACGACAGGCCGGCGTCGAGGCGCTCTTGCACCCACGTCGCGGGAACAGGCTCGGTCGCCTCTCCCAGCACGGACAGCACCTGGGCCTCCAATTCGCCCTGCCCGCGCCGACGCGGGCGCGACCGCCCGGGCCGACCGTCTTCCTCTGCACCCACGACGCCACCCCTCGCACGACGGCCCGAATCCGCTCTTCAACTGACAAGCGCCGGGGCATAGTACCGAGCCTCGCGGGCAGCTCATGAGATCGACGAAACCTGACGCTCACACTTCCGCAAATGAACTCTACAGTGCTGTAGATTTCAGTTGCTGTCGCTCGGTGCCCGCGCGGTCACGCGCGGGCACACGGATGGACCGAGAAGGAGATGGAACATGGGCGTGAGCCTCGCCAAGGGCGGAAATGTCTCGCTGAGCAAGGAGGCCCCCGGGCTGACCGCAGTTCTGGTGGGCCTGGGCTGGGATGTCCGCACGACCACCGGTACGGACTACGACCTGGACGCCAGCGCTCTGCTGTGCGACGCGGCGGGCAAGGCGCTGTCAAACGAGAACTTCGTCTTCTACAACAACCTGAAGAGCCCCGACGGTTCGGTCGAGCACACCGGCGACAACCTCACGGGAGAGGGCGAGGGCGACGACGAGATCGTCAAGGTCGATCTCGCCGCCGTACCGGCCACCGTCGACAAGATCGTGTTCCCGGTCTCCATTCACGACGCGGAGAGCCGGGGTCAGAGCTTCGGCCAGGTCCGCAACGCCTACATCCGCGTGGTCAACCAGGCCGGCGGAGCCGAGATCGCCCGCTACGACCTCAGCGAGGACGCCTCCACCGAGACCGCCATGGTCTTCGGCGAGTTGTACCGCAACGGCGCCGAGTGGAAGTTCCGCGCTGTCGGCCAGGGGTACGCCTCCGGGCTCAGCGGCATCGTCGCGGACTTCGGCATCAGTCTCTGACCGGACTTCGACTCACCCCGTACCGCCCCCTGCCGAGAGTGGAGCCATGACCGTCAACCTGTCCAAAGGCCAGCAGATCAGCCTCACCAAGTCCGGGGGCGGGGAACTGACGGTCGTACGTATGGGACTGGGCTGGAAGTCGGCGCCTCGCCGGGGGTTCCTGGCCCGCCTGACCGCCCGCGAGATCGACCTCGACGCCTCTGCCCTGCTCTTCGCCGACGGATCTCCCCTGGATGTCGTCTTCTTCCAGCACCTGACCAGCGATGACGGTTCGGTCCAGCACACCGGCGACAACCGGGTGGGCGGCGCCGGCCAGGGTGGCGATGACGAGTCGATCGTCGTCGACCTGCAGCGCGTCCCGGCCCACGTCGACCAGATCGTCTTCACCGTGAACTCGTTCACGGGTCAGACCTTCGAAGAGGTGGACAACGCCTTCTGCCGCCTGGTCGACGAGACCACGGGACAGGAACTGGCGCGCTACACACTGACCGGTGGCGGGCGCCACACCGCGCAGATCATGGCCAAGGTCCAGCGGTCCGGTGCGGGCTGGCAGATGACAGCCATCGGTGTGCCGAGCGACGGGCGCACCTTCCAGGACCTGATGCCGGCCGTCATGGCGCACCTCTAGACCTTCTTCCTTCACATCTCGCACAGCACTCACACTCCGACCGATCCTGGAGCATTCGCATGGCACTGTGGGACCGCATCAAGGAATCGGCGTCGACGATGCAGACGCAGCTCAACGCCAAGAAGAACGACCTCAAGAGCGGTGGCTTCCGCGACGCCAGCATGGCCATGTGCGCCTTGGTCGCCGCCGCCGACGGTTCCATCGATCCCGCCGAACGGCAACGGGTCGCGTCACTGATCGCGGGGAACGACGTACTGCAGAACTTCCCCGCTGAAGATCTGCAGCGCCGGTTCAACGACAACTGCCAGCAGCTGACGTCCGACTTCGAATTCGGCAAGGTCGGCATGCTGCAGACCATCGGCAAGGTCGCCAAAAAGCCCACCGAGGCCCGCGCGGTCATCCAGATCGGCATCGTCATCGGCGGCGCCGACGGCAACTTCGACAACACCGAGCGCGCGGTGGTCCGCGAAGCCTGCTTCGCGGTCGGCATCTCGCCGAACGAATTCGACCTGTAGGTTCGCAGAGGCGCGGTGCGTGCCGTACACACGCGGTACGCACCGCGCCAACGGCGCGCCGCATAGGGAAGCCGGGGGATGGCGTGAGCAGGACATACAGACTTCAGGACGAAGACAGACCCGACTACGCACTGGTGCTGGACGACGCCATACGGGCCGCCGAGATTCGCGGGCTGCTGGAGCATTCACTCATCAACCCGGGCCAGCTACGCGTCCGCGGGCTCGGTGCCAGACCACGGATCGCGGCCGCTGCCGATGCCGAGTACCGAACCTATCTGTCCTTGCGGCAGCGGACGCGTGACGCCGCACCGGCAGATCAGGTCGGCCCCTTGTCCGGTGCCGGAGATCAGGAAGTACACGGGGTAGGTCTACTGCCCGCTCTGGCGGTCCTCACTCCGGTCCTCGCTGCCGTCGCCACCGTCGCGTTCCTGCCAATCGGATATGGGCTGGCTCTCGCAGGTGGCCGGACACCCATGGCCAACGCGCTGATCACAGCTGGGTGGACCAGCTTCGGCATCGGCGTGCTGTCCGCTGCGGTCGGTCTCTTCTCTCTGTACCGCACTGCTGTAGAACACAGGGCCTCGGCGGCAGGGCGCGGAAGCGGCCCGTCACCCGAGGTGAATCGGGCACGGGAGGCGTGGTTGACGAGTCTTCGCGACAAGGCCATTCTCCCCTTTCTCCGCAATCAGCTCCACAGCCCTGACGCGCCCGCCACAGGTATCAGCCGCGGATCCGACTCTGGCCGCGGCACTGCGGACTTCCCCAGCCCAGGCTTCGGAAGCCCCGACTATTCGGGCCCTGGCCTCGGCAGCGCGCATGCGCCTTTCGAGGGCCGCTGAGTGTCAGTTCCTCGTCCGAAGCGCCCATGGGGTTAACGAATTCCGTCACCGACTCCTCGGTCGGCTGGCATCGATGCACGCACAGCCACGCCCGGAGCTTGCGCGCTAACAGAAAGAACCGTAGAGGCCACCAGTGACAACCGGACTCGGCACAGCGGACGACCAGACGGGCCCCGATGACCACAGAGAAGAGAAACAGCAGGCAGGAACCCAGAGAAATCCAGATTCGGGATCGTTTCCGATCCTCGCCTCCCGCAGTCACTTACGAACATAATTTCGAGCGAGTCAAAGGCTTTGCCCAATCCACCCACTTCGATGCCCAGCGTCACGGCTTGCGGATGAGCCGGCATCGGTCGCTCCTTCGAGCGAATGCAGCCCGAACAGCCCACCCCATTCCGCTGCCGCTGGCAGCATCCGGCCCGTCAGTGAAAGCCAGGATCAAAGGTGGTCCCCTTGAAACGGCCGGTCAATGAGGGGCAGCTCTCGGTGCTGCAGTGGGTGGGAGCGGGATGTCCTGAGGACGTGTGGGAGACAAGCTCCTACAAGACCACCTGTCAGGCATTACAGAACCGGGGCCTGGTCACGGTCTCCCGGAAAGGCGGGCAGTGGAGCGTCGTCCTGACGAGTGCAGGCCAGCACTACCTCTCCCACGGCGCGTACCCTCCCCCGGGATCGCACCCGCGCATGACCAAAGCCACCGCTCCGCAACGCCCGTCACCCCGGACACATGACGCCCCGGCCGTCGAGCGAAAGCCAAGCCCTCCCCAGCAGAATCGCCTGACATTCACGGAACAACTGCTGCAGGAACTCGCGGACGCCGGTGGCCGGATCGTCAAGACCACCACCGGCCGGGACTCTGCGAACTGGCCGTCCCGGATCGCGGCCGCTCGCAGATCGACAAAGCTCCCGAAGACAAAGGAGCTGCACGGAGGCTGGTGCCGTGACGGATACGAGATCAAGCTCGTCGACACCCCTGCCTGGCGCTTTGCCGTCCTCGCCCCTGTCTCTGTCCCCTCCCGGCTCACTCGGCCGCACAGCGTGGTCCGGGCCATGCAAAACGAACCCCGATCGCTGGGCCTGACCAAGCCCGTCCATGCACGTGCCCTACGACTCATCCAGGCGCTCATCACCGCCACCGAGTCCGACGGACACGCCTGCTCGGTGGGAAGGCCGGGCTCTGCACCCCCGTCTCACCACCGCCGCAGTGCCTCTGCCCACTTCACCATCACCGCGCAAAGGCTCACGTTGGGGTTCGTCGTCCAGCAGGAACAGGACCGGACCGAGCATGTCGCGACCGAGAAGGAACTCGCCGAAGCCCGGAAGCACTCCTGGATCAGAATCCCCCGCTTCGACTACACCCCGTCCGAACGCCTCCGCTTGGTCCTGAGCGGCGGCCGGCCGCACCGGGCGAGCGAATGGGCCGACACCCCCGGCCGCCCCCTCGACGAGCAACTTGCCGAGATCGCCCAAGAAGTCACACTCCGCGGCGACGCCGCCGAACGCCAACGCCAGGAGGAACTCGAGGCAGCACGCCAAAAGCGCCTCCGCTGGCAAGCCGCCATGGAGAAGGCCCGCGTCCAGTACGCCGAGACGTACCGCGTCAGGCACTTCGAGGCGCAGGAGGCGGCATGGCGCCACGCGACCCGACTGGCCGAGTACGTGACCGCTATGCGCACGCGAGTCGAGACCATGCGTCCAGGCGAAACCAGAACCGAAGCCGAGGCATGGATCATCTGGGCAGAAGCCACCACAGAACGCATCGACCCGCTGAACGCGCCACTCCGGATGCCCACCATCCCCGAACCACAAGCCAACGACTTGAAGCCGTTCCTCGGGGAATGGAACCCCTACGGCCCCTGAAACGAAACCCTCGTGGTGCCGGCCCCCAGCACAGTCGAACTCACCGCGAAGCCCAACCAGAGCACTCCAGTGGGGCCTCGCCTCATGGTTTCAGGAGAGGCCCCGCCTGGCCCATCGGCAAGTCCTTCGCCCTATCACCGATGCCGTCACACACGTCCTGTCACGCGCCTGTCACCAACACCGTCGACGCACCTGGAGCACCAAGTCCAAACCCGCGTGAACAGCGTCGAATTGGACCACGTGGACGTCAGAAGACGGTTCTGCCTACGTATGCCATGTGGTACCGAGGCTTGGTCCGAGCACCAGCACGGGTGCGTCCTCTGGCCCATCTACCTGGTACTTCAACGTTTTGTTGTCTGTCTGGCTCACAGTCCTACGCTCCCACGTCTCACAGCCGTCTCACACACCCCCCTCCTGAGCACTGTGAAGACCGCCCCACGTCGTAGCGGCTCCACGAAGATCCTCTACGTCCGGCTTCACGTACCAACGCTTGGTGGTCTTGACGTTGGTGTGCCCCGCCCATCGTGCCAGCAAGTGATCCGGCACCCCATGAGCCTCTTCCGACCTCATGCTGACGCGCGGTGAAGGACGAGGACGGCCTTCACGATGTCGGTGATGCGGTTGGTGCTGCAGCGGAGTGGAGTGACCCCCGAAATTCTGACACCTGGACGCTGGATGTTTCGTCATCCAGGGGCAGTGATCCAAGGTGGCAAAGCGGAAGAACTACCCCGAAGAATGGTCAGGCTGCGAGTGCGGTCTCATACTCGCAGCCTGGCTGAGGTAGCCGAGGCTGCTGTGCAGTCGGTGCAAGTTGTACCAGCCTGCGATGAAATCGAAGATCGCGGTGTCGGCGGCGGCCCGGCTGGGCCAGGCGGAGGTCAGGGCCCCGGGGAGAGTCCTGTTCGCCCGGCTTGATCACGCGTCGGTGTGGCCCGGTCAGGTCAGGTTCAGGATCAGAGTTCAGCTGGTGGCAGGCCGAGGTGGTCGTGCAGTGCCCGGCGGCCGGCGGGTGTCACGAGGAGGGCGCGGGTGGTGCCGATGCGCGTCATCCACCCGGTGGCGAGTGCGTGGGCGGACAGGGCGGCGCCCACAGCGCCGGCCAGGTGGGGACGGCGCTCGGTCCAGTCGAGGCAGGCGCGCACCGGTGGCCGGCGTGAGCCGGCGGGTACCGTGATGCCGACCTCGGCAAGCCAGAGGGCGCCCTTGCCGGTCAGGCCCGGCTCAGGTCCCCACTCCAGGAGTTGGCGTTCGACCATCGCGTCGGTGATGGCCAGAGCGGTGGTTCCGGCCAAATGGTCGTAGCACAGCCGGGCGCGGGCCAGTGCCTGCTGCCGGCCGGAGGCCGACAGCGAGCGTGGCCGGGGGCTGTGCTTCGGGGCCAGCGCGGCAAGGCTCTCGATCAGTTCGACCACTCTGCGGTCGGCCACCCGTACGTAGCGGTGGCGTCCGTGCCGCTCCTCGACGAGGAGCCCGCCGTTTACGAGCAGGTTCAGGTGCGAGGTCGCGGTGGACGGCGCGACTCCGGCATAGCGCGCGAGCTCGTTCGCCGTCCAGGCCCTGCCGTCGAGCAGTGCGAGGCAGAAGGCGGCCCGGGTGCCGTCGGCCACCAGTCTGGCCACGCCCGCCAGGTCCACACCCACATCCTGGTCTGCGCGCTGAATGTCCACGGTGCCCATTGTCGCCGACGTCCCTTCGACGTCCGTCGAAGCGTCCGGGTCCTAGCGTCGGCCCGTGCGCCGGGCTCACCGGCCCCACACCCGCATCCGCTCACGTACTGGAGCAACCATGCCTGCGTCCGACACTGCCGTCACCGCCTCCCACCAGCCCGCCCCCCAGCCGGACTGCATGCTCACCGACACCCCCAACCCGGAGGACGCCGCGACAATCTCCGACGCGCTGGACCGCTTCAACATCGAACACACGGGAATCGCCGACCGCAGACCTCTGGCTGTCCTGGTCCGTGATCCCGATACCCACCAGGTGGTCGGCGGACTGACCGGGCGTACCTCGCTCGGGCTGTTCTTCCTCGACCTCTTCTACCTGCCGACCCGGCTGCGTGGTAGCGGGCTGGGAACAGAGATCCTCCGGCAGGCCGAGGACGAGGCTCGTGCCCGTGGCTGCCGCACGGCCGTGCTCTACACCATCACCTTCCAGGCCCCCGGCTTCTACCAGAAACAGGGGTGGAAGCGGCTGGGAGAGGTGCCCTGCGATCCGCCGGGCACCAGCCGCGTCTTCATGACCAAAGAACTCACCGCATCGACCGGTGAACCAGTCCAGTCCCGGTAAGGCCGCCGTGCTCGTTGCACCATCATCTGATCCGTCCGCTATGCATCTGCCACAGGCCGCGTCCGGGGCGTCACGGCCCGAGGCGGTGATGCCGTCCGGTCTGCTCGCCGCACTGTCCCTGGTGCCCGATCCGAGGAATCCGCGCGGCGTGCGGTTCCGGCCGGCAACGCTGCTCGCGGTCGGCGTGTGTGCACTCACCAGCGCCGGACACAACTCCCTGACCGCCATTGCCGAGTGGGTACGCCGCTGCGACCACATGTTGGCGGGCGGCACACTACCCGTCCCGGCCGCGCCCGGCTGCAGACCGGGGCCGGCGCGGTGCTGAACGAACTGCGACCCGAAGCGGGCACCTCACTCATCGTCTTCGGCGTCGGCGCCGTCGGCTCGACCGTCCAGGACCGTGAGGCCGCCGCGGGCCTGGTGACGGGCGACGATCCCGTGCTGTACGTGGCCGGGGCGAACGGTGCGGTGCTCTCCCAGAAGCTGGGCACGATCTTCACCGCCCTCGCCGACGAGCACGGCCGGACGCTGACCGTCGAGGAGGTCACCACTTCGGGGAACGGGAACCGGACCTCGTCGGGACGGTGTACCTCGCCGGCCGCGGTCCGGTCCCGGTCCGTCACGCGGCTGTGGTCGTCATCGACGGTCACGGGCGCCAGCTCGTGCGGGCCGCGACCGACGAGCATGGTCACTACGCGGTGACCGGTCTGCCCGAGGGACACCTGAACGTCGTCGCGACGGCAGCCGGGCAGGCCCCTTCGGTCCAGCGGAAACACCTGCGGCCCGGGACAGTGGTCCGGGCCGACTTCGCCCTGCTCACACCTCCGGAACTCTCCGCCCCCTCCAGCCCCCGCACGTAGCGCACACCTTCCGAGGACCGTCGCGCCAGTGGCTCGCCGCCGGCGGGCGTCAGTCGGGGACGTGGACCAGTACCCGCCCCCGGCCTCCGGCGTCGACCCGGTCGTGGGCGTCGGCGATCATCTGCAACGGGTATCGGTCACCGACGTCGACGGTGAGCGCGCCCACCGCTGCGGCCGAGGTCAAGTCCCGGGCGGCCTGCCGCTTCGCCCCGGCCGGGAAATCGTCACTGCCCAGGAGCCGCAGGGTGACGTTGTTGAACAGCATCGGCCAGAACGGGATCCCGGTGCGGTCGGTCCGGGTGGCGTAGGCCGCCACGACCGCGCCGACCGCGGTCACCGCGTTGTCGAGATCGGCGTTGTCGGACAGGGAGACCTCGATGACGCGGTCGACGCCCTGAGGCGCGTACGAGCGGATCGCTCCGGCCGGGTCGTCGGTGTCCAGGGCGACCGCGTGAGAGACGACGGCCGGGTCGACGAGGCCCAGGTCGGCCGTGCGGCGGACCGTGGCCAGGACGGTGGCACCGGCCCAGTGGGCGAGCTGCGCGGCCATGGAACCGACGCCGCCGAGCACCCCGTGCACCAGGACCAGACTGCCGTCGACCGGCCCGTCGGCGAACACCGCCCGGTGCGCGGTGATCCCAGGGATGCCCAGCCCCGCGCCGACCTCGTCACCGACATGATCCGGAAGGCGGACGGCCAGGTCCGCCGGGACCACGGTGTACTGCGCGGCCGTCCCGAACGGACGGTAGGACTGGGCCCCGTAGACCCACACCCGCTCCCCGACACGGCGCGCGTCGACCCCGGCGCCGGTCATGTCGATCACACCGGCCGCATCACTGTGCGGTACCACCCTTGGGTACGGCATCGACGAGCCGAGCCAGCCGAGCCGCTTCTTGGTGTCCCCCGGGTTGACGCCCGACACCCGCACACGCACCCGCACCTCGCCGGCGCCGGGCCGCGGATCGGGCAGTTCACCGACCCGCAGGACATCCCCCGCCGCACCCTGTTCGTCGTACCACGACGCGATCATCACGACCTCCCTGCCGGCGGCTGTTCTTCGAGTGTGGAGCGGACCACACCACTCGGCGCGTCGTCGCCCAGGACCTCCCGCAGCCAAGTCCTTTCCGCGCGGCTGGTGGCTCTGGCCGTGAGCATCATGCCCCGACGGTAGGGATCCTCGACTTCCGCCGCCCGCAACGGGCGGTCACCCGCGTAGAAGAAGCTCGCCGGCTGTTCCAGGAACTCCAGACGCCGGCGCAGGACCGCGTGCTGGTCGGCGACGGACGGCAGCCGGGAGAGGAACGCGAGAATCGTCAGGAAGCGCGTGAAATCGGTGATCTCGTGGTCGGCGGGTTCCCGCAGCCGGTCCAGCATCTCCGCGTGCCCGGCCTCGGTCAGGCTCAGTACGTAGCGGGCCGGGCCGGCACCCGGTGCGGGGCTCCGCTCCAGCAGCCCCGCCTTGGAAAGCCGGTTGATCGCCGGGTAGAGGCTGCCGTCGCTGACCGGCCGGGAGAACCCGGTGAGACGTGCGACGCGGCTCCGCAGTTCATGTCCGGGCAGGGGGCCTTCCGCCAGAAAACCCAGGATCGCTAGTTCAAGCATGCCCACAGTCTCGCACGTGAACATCGAAACGATGCATACATCGTTTCGATGTTAGCTTGGATGGCCGCCTCCCCTCCCGAGGCTCCGCCGCCCCCCTTCCCGGGAACCGGCCCTTCACCTTTCGAGAGAAGACCCCGCATGTCCCCCGTCTCCGGAATCCTCACGACCCCGCCGGCCGGCACACCCGTAGGCGTGGCGCCGCTGCCACGGTCATCGATGGCCGTTGCGGCCTTCTCGACCGTGGTCGAGTGGTACGACTTCACGCTCTACCTGTTCATGACCGCCGTGATGTCCCGGGTCTTCTTCGGGACGGGCCCCTCCTCCGTTATCACCACGCTCGCCGTGTTCGCGCTGGCCTACGTGATGCGGCCGCTCGGCGCCCTGGCCTTCGCCCACCTGGGCGACCGCTTCGGACGGCGCCGGGTCCTGCTCGCCTCGATGACCTGGATGACCGCGGCGATGACGGCCACTGCCGCCCTGCCCACCCGCGACCAGATCGGCCCGGCGGCCGGAGCACTGCTGCTGCTCCTGCGCTGCGTGATGGGCTTCTCCGTGGGCGGCGAATACGCAGGCGTCATGACCTACCTGGTGGAAGGAGCACCGCCCGCCCACCGCGGCCTGGTGGGCTCCCTTGCCTCCGCCGCGAGCGAGATCGGCGCCCTGCTCGCCGTCGGCGCGGCCGCCGTCACCACAGCGTCGATGAGCCGGCCCGCGCTCGACACCTGGGGCTGGCGCATCCCGTTCCTCCTCGGCGCACTGCTCGCCGCCGGCACCCTGGCCGCACGCGCGACGATGCGCGAGTCCCCTGCCTTCGAACAACTACGACAGACCGGCTCCGCATCCCCCAGCCCGCTGCGCCGGACCCTGCGGCACCACCGCCCGGCCCTCTACCGGACGTTCACCATCTCCGCCCTGGGCTCCATCACGTACTACGTCGGCATTACCTACGTCCCGACCTACCTCTCCACGACCGGTGGTTTCAGTGAAGGAGACGCCCTGTGGCTGTCGACCATCGCCTCGGCCGCGGTCATCACCATCACGCCCCTGGCCGGCATGCTGGCCGACCGCGTCGGACGACGCCCCGCTCTCCTGCTTTTCGGCGGCCTCGCCCTCACCCTGCCGGTCGCGATGTTCGCCCTCATGGACGACGCCCACCACGCCCGGGCCCTGACCGGTGCCGTCGTCCTCGCTCTCGTCGCGGGAGGAGTGAGCGCTGTCGGCGCTTCCGCCACACCCGAACAGTTCCCGGTGACCGGACGGCTCAGCGGACTGGCAGTGGGCACCGTGGCCACCACCGTCTTCGGAGGGCTCACCCCCCACCTGTCACAGACCCTGATAGACGCCACCGGCTGGAGTCTGGTACCCGGAGCCATGGTTACCCTCGTCGCACTCACCGCCCTCCCCGTCCTGTGGTACCTCCCCGAGACAGCACCCCACCAGCAAACCGAGCGGGCACTACACCACCCCTGACGCCTCCCCCTCAACTCGTCACGAAGGCCCGGAAACTACCACGGACGATCACGCTGATCATCTGGGCTTCGGGCCGACGGCACTTACCGCGGGAACCTGGCGAACGCGCCAGGCGATGCCGAACGCATGGCGCCGTGCCTGTCTCAACGATGCCGCTACACGTCACTCAATCCAGTCCACACAGGTCAGCGGCTCCTGGACGAATAGGGCCTGTCTCCCTGATGAGTTGAGTGGGCCGGGCGGGTAGGTCCGGCGGACGGCTCCGTCTGCCGGTGGCCCGCACGGAAAGACGTCCTGCTGAGGCTGAACCCGTGGCCCCAGGGTTTTCCCACGTTCGGGTGGCAGCGCCCACGCAAAACGCTCGACTGGGAAACCCCAGCCGAGCGCCTCGCTAAGCTACTTGACCTGGCCAGTTGACCAGCAGTGTTGCAACGACCCCTCGAATTCGCCCACCGGGGTGGGGCCTTCCCGTGGCCGCCGCACTGTCACTGGACCGGTACAGCCGAAAGATCTGCACTGCTACAGGATTTTCATGGCTGGGCTCGCGTCGTAACGAACGAAGAGTGCTGATCAGTCGCCGGACTCACGGGCTCCAGTTTGATGCTGAAGTGTCGGAGGATCGGGGACTGGCCCGTAACCCGGTAGCCACGGACCGATTCAGGATTCTTCGCGATATCTGCCAGGGTGGCGGCAACGTGGTCGTAGTGGCTGCGGGTGTAGACCCGTCGGGGGAGAGCCAGCCGTACAAGTTCGTAGGGCGCCGTCTTGACAGGGTTGCCGTGCTCGTCCTCTTCACCGAGGTACAGCGACCCCAGCTCCGCCGAGCGGATGCCTCCGCGCAGGTAGAGCTCGCAGACGAGTGCGGTGCCGGGGTACTGGTGCGGGGGGATGTGGGGCAGGAGGCGCCCGGCGTTGACGTAGAGGGCGTGCAGACCGGCGGGTTCCACGATGTCGACGCCGGCCTCGCGGATACGTGCGGCGAGATAGGCGGCTATGTCGGCACGCTCGGCGAGGTAGGCCGGCTCGGTCACTTCGAGGAGGCCGCGGGCCATCATGTCGAGGTCACGTCCGGACAGACCGCCGTAGGTGGTGAATCCTTCGGTGGCGATGAGCAGACCCCCGCACCGCTCGGCGAGTTCGGCGTCCTTCAGGCCGATGAAGCCGCCGATGTGGACGATCCCGTCCTTCTTCGCGCTCATGACGCAGCCGTCGGCGAGGCGGAAGGCTTCCTCGGCGACCTGGCGCGGGGTGCGGTCGGCGTAGCCGGGTTCGCGCTGGGTCACCAGCCAGGCGTTCTCCGCGAACCGGGCCGCGTCGAGGATCATCGGCACGTTGTGACGGCGGCACAGTTCGGCGGTGCGGTGCAGGTTGTCCATGCTGACCGGCTGGCCCCCGCCACCGTTGTTGGTGATGGTCATCAGCACGGCCCCAACGGGCGTCCGGTCCGCATTCTCCAGGGCCTGTTCGAGGGCGATCAGGTCGATGTTGCCCTTGAACGGAAAGTCGCTGTCGAGGTCCTTCGCCTCGGCGCAGGGCAGGTCGTACGCCGTGCAGCCAGTCAGTTCGACGTTGGCGCGGGTGGTGTCGAAGTGCGTGTTGGACAGCACACTCGTGCCAGGCCGCAACAGCGAGGAGAAGAGGATGCGCTCGGCCGCGCGGCCTTGGTGGGCCGGCAGGATGTGGGGGTAGCCGGTGAGCTCGGAGACGACCTCGTGCCACCGGTAGAAGGAGCGGCTGCCGGCGTACGACTCGTCGCCCTGCATTCCTGCGGCGAGCTGGTCTGCGGAGATGGCACCGGTCCCGGAGTCGCTCAACAGGTCGATGGTGACTTCGTCGGCCCGCAGATCGAAGGGGTTGTAGGCGACCCGCTTCAGCGCGGCCTCGCGCTCCTCCCGGGTGGTGAAAGCAAGAGGTTCTACGACCTTGATGCGGTAGGGCTCCACGTGACTTCCTTCTGTGCGGTGTGCGGTGTGCGGGCTGACGTGGCCGACGGCCTGGTGCCCGAGGTCCAGGACGCTCCGGGTGAGTTGCGCAGGCATCCAGGTGCCCCGCGGGTACTGCTCCTGCGGCGGCCGGACGCGGTGGGCCTCGGAACTCAGGTAGGCGGTGAGCCGGGGCGGCCGGTTGCGCTCGTACACCAGGGCCAGGTAGGCGATCAGCCCCACGCCGTCGGCGAGGTTTCGCTGTGTAAGCGCTCCCAGACTTCGGTTCAGGACGGTGGGGTCCATGCCGGCCCGGGTCAGCAGGGCTGTGGCGCGGGCGAGGGCCTCTTCGTCATCGCGCACGTAGTCGCGAACGGGAATGTGGAGCGTGAAGCCGCTCGGGTTGCTGTCGCCTTCGGTGAAGGAGTGGCAGGTGAGCACCGGCCGCCGCACCAGTCGCAGGGTGTCGTTTCCGCCGCGCTCGGACGGCGCGAGGGAGCCCGCGGCCGCGTGGAAGAAGTAGCGGATGTCGGCCGCTGCGGCTCCGGAGGCACGGCTGAGCGCGCAGGCGTCATCGGCTGACATCCGCGGGTGTCTCACGTAGACCTTGACGCGGGGGGACGTCCAGGCGCCCAGGTCCAGAGCGAGGAACGGGTAGCCGGCCGCCGGGGGCAGTTGCTCGAAGGCCTGGCCGTAGCCGAGCCGCCGCAGAGCCTCCTGCACGGTGCGGGCCGCGCCTTCCGGGCCGGAGGCGGAGGGGTTCAGGTAGACCTTGACCCCTGGGACCCCTCCGGCGCGCAGATCGAGCGCGTACCACAGGGCCAGGGGGCCCTGGGCTGCAGCGGGGAAGAACAGGTCGGCGAGGGCGTCGAGTCGGTCGGTGGCGAAGCCCCAGCGGGCGCCCATCGCGCGGATGACCGCAAGCCCGGCGCGGCCGCTGTCAGCCATGTCGCTGTGGACCCACCCGGGCTCCACGAGCACTCGCAGGGCCGGGGCGGCGTCCGGAGAGCTGGCGAGGGAGAACTCGACGGGGCTGTGGTCATCGGAGAGGAAGGTGGGCGAGGCCGGCGGCAGGGACAGCGGCCGGTGGGCGGCGCCTGCGAGGGAGGCGATCAGGACCTGACCGTACAGCTCGGTGTCCGCCTCGCTCAGGCCCACCGTGGCGCCCAGGCGCCGCAGTTGACCGAGTACGTGGTCGCCGAGCGTCGTCTCACCGGGGCTGGTTGCCGGTATGCCGGGGCCCGGGCGGGAGGTCATCGTATGCCTCGCACGTCGTGGCGCGTAACGCGTCTGGACGGTACGGGAGTACGGGGACGCGCTCCGCCGACAAGGGAGGAGACGAGGGCCGATCCGCTGCCGGGAGCAGCGGGTATTCGGTCCTGCGGCTGGTCGGGGTCGCCGCCCCCGCACAGGTTCCGTCTGCTGGGGGTGGTGCGCCGTGGGCCCGGTCGGGCGCTCGCGGATGGTGGCGCGGAGATGCTTGCGAGGTCCACTGCCTCTCCTTCATCTTGTGTCACTCCAGACACTCCGCGCCGTCCTACCCAGGAAGTTGATCTTTCATGCAGGCTACGTCAACTGCCTGTGTCACATGCATCACAGGGGGTGTGGGCTACTGGCCCGTCAGCCACTTCATGAAGCCGCTCCAGCGCCCCGCTTTGCCGTTGGGCTGCGGCGCCGCCGGCGCGGGTGCGGCCGCGACGGGGGGTGCCTGGTAGCGGGGCACGGCCGTCGGCTGCGGAGCGGCCGCGGCGCGCGGGGTGACTGCGCTGAACCGGACGGGCAGGGAGGCCAGGGCCCGGTTGAAGGGGCCGGGCCGCCAGGCGAGGCTGTCCGCGGGGACGGCGAGTTCAACGTCGGGCAGGGCGTTGAACAGCGTCTCCAGGCCCGTCAGGGCGATCAGCCTGGCCGGCTCCTTCGACGGGCAGGCGTGCGGGCCCGCGCTCCAGGCGAGGTGACCGCGGGTGTCGGCACCGCGGTCCGCGAGCGCCGTGTTGGCGGCGCCGAAGGACACCAGCACCAGGTCACCGGCGCGCACCTTGTCGCCGGCCACGTCCGCGTCGACCACCGGGTAATGGGGCGCATAGTTGGACATCGGCGCATTGCGCCACAGAGTGTCGTCCACAGCCTTGTCGAACTGTCCCAGGCGCGCGAACTCCTCGTTGGTCAGCATCGTGTAGAAGGCGTTGCCGATCAGGTTGCCCTCCGGCTCGCCGCCCGCACCGAGGAGCAGCACCAGCGTGTGCGCCAGTTCCTCGTCGTTCAGCTGCGCCGGATGCTGCATCAGGTAGGACGTGATGTCCTCCCCGGGCTGGGCGCGCTTGAGCGCCACCAGCTCGCTGACCGCTCCGAGCAGGACCTGGCTGGCCGCCTCGGCGTTGGCTCCGTCGAACATGCCGGAGATGCCGAACAGCACCCGGTCACCGATCTCTGCCGGGCAGCCGAACAGCTCGTTGAACACGTACAGCGGGAGCTGCTGGGCGTAGTCGCGGAGCAGGTCGGCGCTGCCGCGGGCGCTGAACTGGTTGATCAAGAACTGGGCCGCCTGGCTGACGATCCGGCTCAGCCGCTTGTTGCTGACGCGGGCGAAGGAGTCGGTGATGGCCTGCCGCAGCCGCACATGCTCGGCGCCGTCGGTGAACATCGCGTTCGGCCGGTAGGCCAGCAGCGGCAGGACCGGGCTGTCGGGGCGGACGCAGCCCTCAGCCAGTGCACGCCAGCGGCGTGAGTCCTTGCGAAAGGTCGTCGAATCCTGCAGCAGTTCCAGAGCCGCGTTGTAATCGGTCACCAGCGTCGCCTCCACGCCGGGGGCGATGGTGACCGGAGCAGTGGGGCCGAGCTCGCGCATGTAGCGGTAGTACGCGTGCGGATTGGCAGCGAACTCCGCGCTGTCCAGGGGTATGCGCTGCCCGCTGCCGTGTGCGGGGCAGCCGGGCGGAGGTACAGAGGGGGTTGTCATGTGTGCTCCAGGTCGGCGCGCTCGTGCAGATAGCGGACCAAGGTGATCAGGGCGTCGACGGACGACTTCTCGTCGCGTGCGTCGATGGTGACGACGGGGGTGTCGGGCAGCAGGTCGAGTGCCTCCCGGACTTCCTCCGGGGTGTGGACCGTACTGCCGTCGAAGTGATTGATGGCCACGGCGAAATCGAGGCCGTAGCTCTCGACCAGATCCATGACGTCGAAGGAGTCGGCGAGGCGCTCGGGGTCCACCAGGACCAGGGCGCCCAGCGCTCCGCGGGCCGTGTCGTCCCACAGACTCACGAAGCGCTGCTGTCCGGGGGAGCCGAACAGATACAGAACGATGCGCTCGCTCAGCGTCAGCCGGCCGAAGTCCAGGGCGACGGTGGTGGTGGTCTTCCCCTGAACCCCTTTGAGGTCGTCGACGCGCTCCGAGAGCGTTGTCATCCGCTCCTCGGTGGACAACGGCGTGATCTCGGAGAGTGAGCTGATCAGGGTGGTCTTGCCGACGGCGAAGTGTCCGACGACCAGGATTTTCACTGCAGTCTGCTGTGCGCCGCTGGGCACGTAGGCATCCTCAGACAGAGAGAGCCTTGAGGCCATCGAGCACCTCCTTAAGCAAGGCCTTGTTGGTGGGACGGGCCGAGGGCACCGGCGCCCGGGTCACGAGATAGCCCCCCTCGGCGAGGGAACTGAGCAGCGCCTTGACCACCCCGAGCGGCAGCTGGGAGTGCGCGGCGATCTCAGCGACCGAGAGGTAGCCACTGGAGCACATCTCCAGGATCTGTTCCTCTTCGGGCGAGAGCCGTTGGGGGCGCTGCTGCTCGTCGGTGGCTGTCGTAACGAGAGTGATGAGGGCGAACTCGCTCTCATCGGGCAGGTCACGGCCACGGGTGATGACGTAGGGACGGACTAATTCTCCGGCCTCGGACACGAACTCGGGCTCGGGACGGCCGGGTTCCGTCATGAGGTGACCGTGTCGCCGCGAAGGCCGGTCGACATCGCCTTGCCCAACCGGCTGACCAGCTGCTGCATCCGGTACGTGATGTCCTGCATGTCGACCTCGGCCGACGCCGCCACGGCGAGGTAGCTGCCGCCGCCCGCAGCGTTCAGGAACACCCAGCCCCCGTCGAACTCGATGAGGGTCTGGCGCCAGTTCGCTCCGTGCTCACCGCAGAAGAAGCTGACGGCCCGGCTGAGCGACTGCAGGCCGGAGACGGCGGCGGCCACCTTGTCGGCATCGCCCCTGTCGAACTCCGCAGTACGGGACATCTGGAGGCCGTCGGCAGAAATCAGGACCGCGTGGAGAGCATGCGGAATCTGCAGCGCGTCCTCAAGCATCCAGGACAGGTCGTCGCTCACGGGGCATCGAATCCTTCGTGTGAATCGGCAGTGGTATCGCCTTCGGCGGCCGGTACCCCCGCACCTCGGCCGCTGAGAGTGCCGCGCTGAAACGCGCCCATGGCCGCCACCCGTGCCTCTGCTGACCGGGCCGGCGGCGCTTCATCAGATCTGCGGCCGCCATCCGGCACGAGCGCCATACCGCGCTTGTTCCGTCGCCGGGGCAGCCCGCCCTCTGTCGCCGCAGGAGCCGAAGCGCGGCTCTCGGCAGCGGCATTGACTTCTTGCGTGGTAGTGGGCGTCTTGGGCTCGGGCATCTCGGTCAACAACTCCTTCGGCACCATCACCACCGCGCGGACGCCGCCGTAGGGAGAGGTGCTGTCGATGGCGACCGTGAACCCGAACCGCGCACACAGGGCACCGACCACCGCGAAACCGAACGCGGGAGGGTTGCCGAGCTCCGAAACGCTCACCGCAGACCCGCTGGACAGCAGAGCGGTGGCGTTCGTCCGTTCTTCCTCGCTCATGCCGACACCGGCGTCGTCGATCACGATGCAGATGCCCCGGGGCACCGTCCGCACCTCGACCTCGACCATGGTGGACGGCTCGGAATAGCTGGTCGCGTTGTCGAGCAGCTCGGCCACCGTCAGCGCGATCGGTTCGACGGCACGGCTGGTCACCGCGAAATCGACCCGTGAGGCGATCTCGATGCGCTCGTAGTGCCGGATACGGCCCTGCGCTCCGCGGATCACGTCATAGACCGATGCAGCCTCCCGCTGCCGGCCGAGCCACCCGCCGCACAGCACAGCAATGGACTGCGCACGCCGGTTGAATTGCGAGTTCATGTGGTCGATGTCCAGCATGTCCCGCAACACGGCCGAGTCGCCGTACTTCTTCTGCAGCCCGGAGATGGCCCGCTGCTGCTCCGCGGCGAGGCCTTGAAGGGTCCGCATGGCCGACTTCAGTACGGTGTTTGTGGCCTCCTCCGCCTCTTCCTTGGCCTGGCGGACCACCTCGTCGTAGCCGCTGCGCAGCTCGGTGACGGTGGACTCGAGGCCGACGGCCCTGCCCTGCGATGCGGTCAGCTCACCCTGAAGGCCCTGCTTTTGACGACGTAGCGCCTTGATCGTTTTTCGCTGGCGAGTGATTACCGTGGCGGCGACAGCGACGCCGACGGCAAGCGCCCAGACTGTCGGATCCTGCCAAAAATTCGTCATGTGACTCTCTATTGAGCGGCTGGATTCCAGCTCTCGAAATCTGTCCAAGCGGACCCTCGGCTGTGGGCAGACGTCACCGCCCGGAGAGCCCCCTGGCTGTAGCCATGCCAAGGTGAATGCTCACATGGCATGTGCACGCGAGCGTATCACCGGACGATCATGAGACTCCGTCAAGTCCGCCACGCCGTTGTCCCGTTGGCCAAAAACGCATGTTCATGTCAGTGAGGAAGGTGTGCCTGCAGGGTGGAGGCCCAGTGGCGGAGCGCGCAGCATGCCGCTCAGTAGTGTGGCACCTGGGTTCTTGCAGCTCTGCGCCGCATCTCGCCTCGTAGCGGGCTGACGCAGCGATACAGAGCAGGGCGAGTGCCATCCGGCCAGCAAGCGTTCCAGGGCGCAAGATGGCCGATTCGAGAGCGGGCTACTGACAGCGACGCGAGCTGCGACTCAGGGCATGTGACCGCAGTCTCACGGTCTGGGCTTCCTTGCCGCCGGCAGCATGTCCAGAACGCGGCGACGCGAACGACGGAGGCGGCCCAGCCCGTATTCAGGTGCGCCCGTACTGGAAGGACCTGCGGGAAGCGCCCCATGAAGACCGCGTCGCCCCGTGATCGCTGACCCGCCCGACTGCGATCTGCACGGACGCCCAGCCTGGTCGCTACGGATATCGACCGCACCAGTCAGCAACCCGCCGACGCCGGCTATGCATGCAGGTTCTATGCGTCCGGCCCGACCGGCAGCCCAGGCGAAGTCCAGGTGCGATGCTCTTGGCACCCAGGCGAAGTCCAGGTGCGATGCTCTTGCCACCCGGGCAGGAGACTGGCTCAGTACAGGGCAGACCACGACGACTGCGAGGCCCGGCGACGCCGCTTCCGACACCTGTCCAGGAACCTCTTGCAGGTGCCCGGACGCTGATCCTCATGCTGGCCGAACCGGAGATCCATCGTGATGAGCCCCCGCTGACAAAGGCCGGCGGGGGTTCATCACGTCTCACGCGAGGGGGCGTTTCCTCTCACACGCGTCTCACCAACAGCGCCGACGCGCCTGGACAGAACGAGCTGACCTGGCCATTCCTAGCCGCCCGTGACCACCCCGGACCCCACAAGACACGATCTACCACCTGTGCCATGCAGCACCGAGGGAGGTGCCCATAACGAGGACCGGGGCGTCCGGCGGAAGCTGCCTCACTGCCGCGAAGGTCTCCCGTGACCGAAGGCTTAGATATTTTGACATAGCTATGTCTGCATACCTAGAATCGTAGTCATGCCCCGCCCCACCAGGTTCGTCCAGGACGTCGACCACGTAGCCGCCGAGCTCGTGTCGTGCCTGCCCGCGCTGGCCCGGGCCGTGGAGCGGCAGATCGGTCCGCACGTCGAGCACCCCAAGCCGTCCGAGGCGCAGATCGCCCTGCTCCGTCACGTCGAGGCCAACGACGGAGCGACGGTGCGCAGGGCGGCCGAAGCCCTGCTGATGAAGCCGAACAACGTGAGCGCGCTGGTGACCCAGCTGACCGAGCAGGGCCTGCTGGAGCGCCGGCCGGACCCTGCCGACAAGCGCATCGCGCACCTGCACCTCACCTCGACCTCGCGGCAGCAGCTCACCGAGGTCCAGAACCTGATGAGCGGCCTGGTCGCCGGGGCGCTCCAGACCATGACCGAAGGTGAACTGGACGCTCTCGGCTCGGCACTGGGCGCGCTGCACGCGCTCAACGACCGCCTGCATCCCCTCAGTCACTGACACGCGCAGCCTCTCCGGGCTGTCGCGCCCGTAGCCGCACGCGTCGCACGGGCCTTTTCCGCGTGCGACGGGATGACACCTCTCCTCCACCGCGTCCGGCCTTCCCCAGGCCCCGGATGCCGCTTCGTCATGCGCGGACTCCTGGCCCCGCCCACGCACGACACCCGACGCACACCCCATATCTCACGAAGGACAGACACCTTCATGCCCTCCGACGTCCTGAACTCCCCGGCTCCGCCTGCGCGTCCGGTCCATGAGGACCAGCCGCGCGGCCGCCGCGCGAACCCGTGGCTGACACTCGTCGCCGTCGCCTTCGGTCTCTTCATGGTCGGCCTCGACGGCTCGGTCGTCTCGATCGCCAACCCGGAGATCGGCCGGGACCTCAACGCCTCCACGGCCGACCTCCAGTGGGTCACCAACAGCTACCTGCTCGCCCTCGCCGCCGCACTGATCCTCGGCGGCAAGCTCGGCGACCGTTTCGGCCGCCGCACCTTCTATCTCGTAGGAGTCGCGGGATTCACCGTCGCCTCCGTGGCCATCGGCCTCTCCGGATCCATCGAAGGAGTCATCGCGTTCCGCGCGCTCCAGGGCTTCTTCGGCGCACTGCTGATGCCCAACACCCTGGGCATGCTCAGGGCGGTCTTCCCACCGAAGAAGTTCGGCATGGCGGTCGGCATCTGGGCCATGGTGTCCAGCGTCTCCACCGCTCTCGGTCCGATCGTGGGCGGCCTGCTCGTCGAGCACGTCAACTGGGAGTCCGTCTTCTACATCAACGCGCCCATCGGCGTCATCGCGCTCGTCTTCAGCATCATCGTGCTGCCGCAGAGCAGGAACACCAGCGCCGCAGATGAGAAGTTCGACATCCCGGGCGTCGTCCTGCTGGCGCTCGGCCTTCTCGCGGTTGTCTTCGGCGTCGTCAAGGGCGAGACCTGGGGCTGGACTTCGGCCGGCACGCTGGGCACCATCATCGCCGGCGTACTGATCCTGCTGCTGTTCGGCCGGTACGAGACACGAATCGCGCACCCCCTGCTGCCCATGCGTCTGTTCCGGAACCCGGCGCTGACCATCGGCACCGTCATCACCGCGCTGAACTTCTTCGTCCTGCTCGGCATGATCTTCTTCGTGATGCTGTACCTGCAGAACGTGCGGGGCTTCACTCCTGTCCAGGCCGGTATCCGCACCCTGCCGCTGAGCCTCGCTTCGGTCGTGGCCTCCCCCCTGGGCGCCGCGCTCACCCAGAAGTTCGGCCCCCGGCTCACGATGCCGCTGGGTATGGCGCTCCAGGCCGCCGCCTGCTTCGCCATGCTCGGGTGGGGTGCGGACTCCTCCTACACCGCGATGTGGCCCCCCTTCATCGCGCTCGGCCTGGGCGTCGGCATGGTGATGGCGTCGTCCTCCGACGCGATCGTCGGGAACGCACCCGTCAAGGACGGCGGAGTCGCCGGCGGCCTCCAGGCGACGGCGCTGCAGATAGGCGGCGCGCTGGGCACGTCCGTCCTGATCTCCCTGATCAGCAGCCGCGTCGGCTCGACCCTGACCGGCGAGCTGACCTCGTCCGGGGTGCCCGCCGATGCGGCCCACGGGCTGAGCGAGGCGAAGGACGCCGTGGCAATGGGCGTCGCACCGGTCTCCGACGGGATGCCGGCACAGCTCAGGTCCGCGGTCGTCGAGGGAAGCCACCACGCCTTCATGAACGGCGTACACACCGCCGTGCTCGTCTCGGGCCTGCTGTGCCTGCTGGGTGCCCTGCTCGCCGTGGTCGGTGTACGGCGCAGCCCCGAGGCGACCGGTCACTGAGAGGCAGGACCGAGCAGCCCGGCCGGGTGACGCAGTAGGGAGACACGCCTCCTCGCACCCGGCCGGGCCCGCCCCCGGGCGCCGTCTCGAGCCGCGCATCGGCGACGGTTCTGCCATCACGCTCTTCGAGCTTCCGGGGCGGCTGCCGATGTATCCGGCGTCGCGCTGCCCTTCCGGTCGTCACGCTCAGGGCTTCGGTCTGCTGTCGACCACAACCGGCAGCAGACCGAGGGCCGAAATGCGGCTCACGTGGAATCCGACGAGCTCAAGGGGCCTCAGCTGATGGTGACAACCCGCTGTACAGCCGGGCTTCGCGAGGACCGGCCGGCGTGGACTGTGTAGGAGCCGGGGGTGAGTTTCCAGACGCCGGCAGTCCACACCGACAGGTCGCGGGCAGAAACGCTGAAGGTGATCCGAGTGCTGGCACCGGGAGCGAGCGTGACCTTGCGAAAGCCGATCAGTCGCCGTGGCTCGGCCTGGGCGCCGGCAGGCAGCCCCGTGTAGAGCTGCACGACTTCGGTACCTGCGCGGGAACCTGAGTTGGTGAGGGTGACGGCGGCAGTGAGCGTCTTGGTCGCTGTGTTGTAGGACGTTTCCAGGGAGCCGAGGTTGAAGGTGGTGCAGGAGAGGCCATGGCCGAAAGGGAACAGCGGGCTCTGGTTCTTCGCGTCGTAGTAGCGGTAGCCGACCAGGTGCCCCTCGCAGTATGCGCCGGCTATGAGGCGCTGGTGGCGGCCCCGGTACAGCTTCGGCGTACCGGGGCCGTCGCGTACCGCGAGGGGAACGGTCGGCCTGCCCGGCCGGGGCAGGGCAGACAGACCACTTCCGTGTCCGTCCCGAAAGCCCCCGATCGGCGCTGCGGTGCGCAACGGGAGTGCGGCCTCAGCAGGCTAAGAATTGACCATGCCTGTGACTCGTGCTGCCCGGTCGGCCCGGAAGTCCTTCCCCTCTCCGCCGCGGACCCTTGCCGGACAGGTGTTCCTGCTGCAGTTGCTGGTGGTCGTGCTGCTGGCCGGAATGATCGCCGCCGCCTTCGTGTTCGAGGCGCACCGGTGGGCGGTGCGGGAGGCGTACGACCGCTCGCTCGCGGTGTCCGAGACCTTCGCCCACGCGCCCGGTACCCGCGCGGCCATGGAGTCCCGCGACCCCAGTGCGATTCTCCAGCCGAGTGCCGAAGCGACCCGCCGGACGGCAAACGTGACGTACGTGGTCGCGTTCGATCCGAACGGCATCCGCTGGAGTCACCCCGACGCTTCGCTCATCGGCGGACATGTGTCAGGCGGGTTCGCGCCTGCGTTCTCCGGCGAGCCGTTCCAGGAGACCTTCGACAGCACCTTGTTCGGTCAGGCGGTGGACACGACGGTCGCCGTGTTCGGCGAACGGGGCGAGGTTGTCGGGCTCGTCTCCGTGGGCATCACGGTGCAGAGCGTGAACGAAGTCGTCCTGGGACAACTTCCGCTGCTGCTGGGGCTGGTCGCCATCGCGCTCGCCCTTGCCGCTGGCGGATCGGCGCTCATCAGCCGTCGGCTGCGCGCGCAGACGCACGGACTGGGCCCAGTGGAGATGACCCGCATGTACGAGCATCATGACGCGGTCCTCCATGCCGTCAGGGAGGGAGTCGTCATCGTCAGCTCGGACGGCCGGCTGGTCCTCGCGAACGATGAAGCACGGCGGCTGCTCGACTTGTCTGCCGACGGGATCATGGACCGTTCCGTCTCCGGGCTTGGCGTGTCACGGCAGATCGCGGACCTGCTGGCCTCGGGCAGAACGGCGAACGACGACGTCCACCTCGTCGGGGGCCGGCTCGTCTCCGTCAACCAGAGGGCCGTGGGCGGTGCGGGCCAGCGCTCGGGCAGCGTGGCCACCCTCCGTGACACCACGGAGCTGCGCACCCTCGCCACGCGGGCCGACGTCGCCCATGACCGGCTGCAGTTGCTCTACGACGCCGGGCTGACGATCGGAACCACCCTCGACGTGACCCGTACCGCGGAGGAGTTGGCGGCGGTGGCGGTCCCGCGGTTCGCCGACTTCGTCACCGTTGAACTGTTCGGACCGGTCTTCCAGGGCGACGAACCGACGGCTGCTGTCACCGAGATGCGCCGCGCCGTAGCATCGGGCATCCGTGACGATCACCCGTTCCTGCCTGCCGGAAGGATCATCAGTCTCGTGCCGGGGAACCCTCTGGCCGCCGGCACCGTCACGGGGCGTCCGCACATTGAGGCGGACCTCGACGGGACCGAGGCGTGGCGGACCGTGGATCCGGACAGAGCGCGACGGATCCTGGAGTTCGGTATCCACTCCCTGGTCTCGGTCCCGTTGCGGGCCCGCGGCGTCGTGCTGGGAACGGCCGACTTCTGGCGCTCCGATCAGCGGTCCTTCGACGCCGACGACCTGTCCTTCGCGGAGGAGCTCGGAGCACGGGCGGCCGTCGCCGTGGACAACGCGCGCCGCTACACCCGCGAACACTCGGCGGCCGTCACTCTCCAGCGCAGTCTGCTTCCGCGTGCCCTGCCCGAGCAGCCCGCGCTGGAGACGGCTTACCGATATCTGCCGGCCAAGGCCGGGGTGGGCGGCGACTGGTTCGACGTCATCGGGCTGTCCGGGGCCCGTTTCGCCCTGGTCGTCGGTGACGTGGTCGGCCACGGGGTCCACGCCGCGGCCACCATGGGCAGGCTGCGTACCGCCGTGCTCAACTTCTCGGCGCTCGACCTTCCGCCCGACGAGCTCCTCGCGCATCTGGACGAGCTCGTCACCCGCATCGACGCCGGCTGGGGCGCCGATGACGAAGATGCCGCCGTGACCGGCGCGACCTGTCTGTACGCCGTCTACGACCAGGTCACAGGAGCGTGCACCGTCGCCCGTGCGGGACATCCGGGCCCCGCTGTGGTCGCCCCGGACGGCAGGACCACGTTCCCTGACATCCCGGGCTCCCCACCGCTGGGGCTGGGAGGCAACATGCCTTTCGAGACGGCCGAACTGCAGCTGGCCCCAGGCAGCCTGCTGGTCATGTTCACCGACGGCCTGGTCCAGGGCCGGGAGCGCGACATCGGCGCCGGTCTCGCCCTGCTCCGGGACGTCCTGGCCGTTCCCGGGCGCAGTCCTGAGGATGCCTGTCAAGCGGTGCTGGAGCAGGTGCTGGGCTCACTGCCCAGTGACGACGTCACATTGCTCATCACCCGTACCAGCCTCATGGACCAGGGGCGCGTGGCGGAATGGGACGTGCCGCAGGACACCGCCGCCGTCTCCCGCATCCGCACAGAGGTGCAGCAGACGCTGGAGCGGTGGGACCTCGACGAGCTCGCCCACACCACCGCCCTGATCATCAGCGAGCTCGTCACCAACGCCATCCGCTACGGCGCCCCGCCACTTCGGCTACGGCTCCTGCACGATCAGGCGAGTCTCATCTGCGAGGTCGCCGACGACAGCAGCACAGCGCCCCACCTGCGCCGGGCGGAGATCAGCGACGAAGGCGGGCGGGGCCTGTTCCTGGTCGCCCAGTTCGCCGACCGCTGGGGCACCCGGTACCTGCCCCACGGCAAGATCATCTGGACCGAGCAACTCCTCGCCCGCCCTGACCTCGACGCCGGCACTCCGGATGAGGAGACCCTCCTGGCCCAGTGGGCCGACGACGAGTGAAGCGGGCTGAACGCGCCAGGAGCAGCCCGCCCACTGCCCCGGCGGCCGGACCGCGCTGGACGCCGGACAGGGCGGCTCCCCTCCTCCGAGGGGGGCTCACGAGATCCGGTGTCCGGCCTGAATCCCTGACCGGGAAGGGGCCGGACAGCCGGTCTGTGCCGATGGCGGCCCGACGGCCGCACGCGGCACGCCGGGTTCAGAGGAGGTGGGCTACGGCGCGGATTGCGGCGTCGAAGGCAGCGTGGGTGTAGCCGAACGCCTCGGCGTCGGAGTTGGCGATGGTGATGCGTCCGACGGGGCGGCGGGCCTTGGCGTAGGGCCGTTGTGATTCGGGCTGGTACAGGGACGGGTCGTCGAGGGAGTTGTACTCGTAGGCGTATCCGTGGGCCCAGCGGTTGACGGTGATGGCCGTGATGTCTCGGGCGGGGTCGAACCCGTGGTCGCCGAGGGAGCGGGTCATCGAGTCGCGGATCTCGCGCTCGAAGTCCTCGAACGGCATCCTGATCAGTGTGCGGCGGCCGGCCTTGTGCTGTTCGCGGCAGACCAGGCCGGGAGATCCGGGGGTCGCCGACAGGGAGACCACAGTGGGGAGTTCGGGTCGGTGCGGCATGGCGAAGTCACCGATCTCGGTGACCGTGGGCAGGCCGAAGCTGGAGAAGAACATCGAAGGTGTACTGACCCGGGAGACGCGGGCGCGGGCGAAGGCCCTCCAGTCGCGGAGCGCGACCCGTGCGTACACCAGTGGCACCTTCGTGCCGTAGCGCATCGCGGTGACCTGCTCCGTCGGCAGTTCGGGTACGACGTACGAGGAGACGGAGTTCCAGCAGGCCATGACCACGCCCTTGGCGCGGACCCGATAGCTTTGCCCGCCCTTGGAGTAGTCGACCACTGCGCCGTGCCGGCCTTCGTTGCGGACGTGGAAGGCTGTGCTCCCGAGGCGGATGCGGACGTGGTTGTCCCGGTCGTCGAGGCGTGAGTAGTCCGCCTTCGCGGTGACGATCCTCTGCCAGTCGGGCCGGCGCTCGTCGAAGGCATCCGGGACCAGCTTGCTGACCAGCAGTCGGGCTAGGGAAGCGTTGCCCTCGGGGAAGTAGAAGTTGCCGTCCTCCTCGGTCTCGGCAAGGTGCATCAGCGGCGTCAGGCCGGCGCCCGGCCACGGCGTGTGTTCGAGCCCCAGGCCGCCGAAGCCCGGCTGTCCGGTCGCCCACGCGTCGGCCGCTGCGACGTGGTCGACGTTCACACCCCACAGGCCGTTGGTGCCGCGCTTGACCATCTCCAAAGCGTCGGCGTCCAGGCCGAGCTTCTCGCGCAGGTAGGTCTCGTACGGCGTGCGGGCCAGGATCTCCTTCTTCTGCGCGTCCGTCAGCCCGGGATAGAAGTCCTCGGTCGTCGTGTACAGACGGACCAGTGCGGCCCGGCTCGCCTCGCTCATCGGCAGCTTGGTCGCGTACGACGCCCAGGACTCACCGGATTCACGGATGACCAGCTGGTCCTTGCCCCAGCGCTCGGAGTTGAACAGGGTGCCGCTGCGCAGAGAGTACGGCGCGTACGCGTCGCCCTTGACCGTGGCTTCCAGTGCCTTCAGATCGACGCCGAGGTCCTTGGTGAGAAGGTCGCGGGCTCCGCGCGACCAGGTACTCGGGGTGTCGATGTTGACGGTGCCGCCGTTGGACAGGAGCTGAGTGCGGCCGACGTGGAACTCGTTGCGCCGGGCGTGTCCGCCGAAATCGTCGAGGGCGTCGAGAATGAGCACACGAGCCTTCGGGCCGGCGTGCTTGCGGTAGAGGTACGCTGCGGCAAGCCCGCTCAGCCCGCCGCCGACCACGACCAGGTCGTAGGTCTCACGGGTATCCGATATACGCCCGGGTGCGAACGCACCGTCACGTACGGCGTGCGCCACGTCGTACGCTCCCGGCTGCTGGCCCCGCAGACCGGTCGCGGTGGGCGGGTAGGGAGCCTTGGGCCTGCCGTGCCCGTGGGGCGTGGGGCCGGGGTGCGCGCTCGGAGCCGCCTGCGCCGCCCCTGGTAGCGCCACGGCCGCGGCCGCGCCCATGGCCGTGACAGCCACCCCGTCGAGGAAGTCACGACGCGTGACCTTTCGGTTCATACCAAGCTCGTGATCACTGAATCTGGGCATACGAGACCCCTCACGTGGATCTTCGGATTTCGGATCAGAACTACCTGGCGGGAATGCTATACAGTCGTCTCGCCTTTTATGAAGCGCGAATTTCGTTGCGTATGAGGCTTGTTGCTGCGAAATCAGTAGCCAGCGAGGAGAAGTGGCGACCCCGCGTGGCCACGGCGGTTCCGTGCGAGCCGGGACGTGGTCCGCCGGGCGGATCAGCGCTAGACCGTTCCGGCGGAGCTGTCGAGGTCGGCCCGGGTGGCCACCCCTTCCCGGTCGACCCGCGTGCCGACGATGACGGCGCTGGTGGTGACGGCGCGGGGTCTTCATCAGGTCGAGCAGCGGGCGAGTCCGGCCGGGGAGCAGGTGAAGTCGTCGGCGCAAGGCGAACTCGAACCGGCCAGGGCGCTCCTCGCAGGGGGTGGCAAGGCGGACAATGCCAGGCCCGCCCGGGCGGGCCCTGTGACGACCCTCGCGGCCCTCAACCGCCGGCCGCCGCCTTCGGGCCACATACCAAATGGCGCCCGGGCCCGGAGCCACCGCAGGGGTTCCGGGCCCGGGCGCCTTCGGTCGCAGAACCCCGCGGGGCCGTCGGCTTGGGGATCAGAGGGTGAGGCCGTGGCCGGCCGGGAAGACCGGGTTCTCGGTGTCATTGGGGACGTCTTCGCGGGAGGCGGCGACGGCGGCCATGGAACGGGGAAGCTCGAAGGGGAGCCGACCCTGGGGCGTGACGTGGCCGAAGGCTACGTCGAGGAGAGCCGTGTCGGAGGCACCGAAGTCGGCGAGCAGCGCTGCGGCGTGCTCGGCGATCTCGGGGAGTACGGCCGCGCGCTCCAGGTTGACGCAGACGAGAGTGGGGACGGTCTTCATCAGGTCGAACAGCGGGGCGAGTTCGGCCGGGGAGAAGGCGAGGTCGCCGGAGTGGAAGAAGGACTCGAACCGGTTGGGGCGCTCTTCGTAGGGGGTGGCGAGACGGACGACGGCGAGGTCCGCCTCGGCAGGGTCGCTGACGATCTGCCCGTACGGTACGGCTGCTTCCTGGCGCACGCCTTGGAGGTAGAGCTTGGGGGTGCCGGTGAGCGGGAGCAGCGCGTCGTGGTTGGTCAGCACGGTGATGGCGCGGCGCTGGGCGTCTTCGCCGGCGGCGGTGAACTCGGCGTTGCCGACGATGCGTTCGGCGGCGTCGACGTCGACGTAGGGGTTGTCGAAGAGGCCGAGGACGAACTTCTCCCGCAGCAGGCGGCGTACGGAGGTGTCGATGCGTGCTTCGGTGATGCGGCCGGAGCGGACGAGTTCGACGATGAGTTCTGGGCACTGTTCGCCGCCGAACTGGTCGGCGCCCGCGTCCAGGGACTTGGCGGCCCGTTCGGCGGGGGTGAGGTGCTCGACGCCCCAGGCTCGGGCGACGTGGGTCTCGCCGAAGATCTCGGCGTCGGTGAGCAGGCCCCAGTCGGTGCAGACGATGCCGGTGAAGCCGAGTTCGTCGCGGAGCAGGCCGGTGAGGACGTCCTTGTTGAAGCCGAAGGCGACTTCTTCCCAGTCGGTACCGGTGGGCTGGCCGTAGTAGGGCATCATCTGCGAGGCGCCGGCGGCGATGGCGGCCTTGAACGGGGCGAGGTGGTAGTCGCGCATGCCGCCCGGGTAGACCTGTTCCTTGCCGTGGGGGAAGTGCGGGTCCTCGCCGTCCTTCTGCGGGCCGCCGCCTGGAAAGTGCTTGACCATGGTGGCCACGGACTGGGTGCCGAGCGTGTCGCCCTGGAGGCCGCGGATGTAGGCTGCCGCGAGTTCGCCGGTGAGGCGGGCGTCGTTGCCGAAAGTGCCGTTCTGCCGCGACCAGCGGGGGTCGGTCGCGAGATCGATCTGCGGGTGCAGGGCGACCCGGAATCCGACGGCCAGGTACTCACGGCGGATCGTGTCGGCGAAGCGGTGAACGAGTTCGGCGTCGCCGATCGCGCCGAGGCCGATGGGCTCGGGCCACTGGGAGAACGCGCCGGCGTTCAGCGCGGCACCGGGGTTGTCGGTGAAGGCGTTGCGGGGGTCGGTGGAGAGGGTGACGGGAACACCGAGACGGGTGGCGGCCGCCCGCTCCTGAAGAGCGTTCTGCCACAGAGCCATCTCGCGGACGCCATAGCTGCCGAGGAGGTTGAAGTGGCTGAGGTTCTTCTTCTCCAACAGGTCCGTGGTGCTCATGGGGACCATGGCAGGGTCCCCGGCCTCGACGGGAGTGCCGTCCGCGTTCATGGTGAGCATGGTGTGGAAGAGCTGGCCCGCCTTCTCCTCCAGCGTCATCCGGGCGAGCAGGTCCTCGGTGCGCTCGTCCGGGGTGAGGGCGGGGTCCTGGTAGGGGTGGCCTTCGTTGCGGGGTGTCCGGGTGGTCATGGTGGTGCTCCTGTGGTACGGAGCGGGTCTTGCGGCCCGCGGGGTGGGGGTGGTCAGCGGACGGTGCGCACGCACTGGATCGCGGTGGCGCCCAGTGCGGCGCAGATCCCGCCGAGGAGGAAGAGCGCGGTGTAGTTCTCGCCGCCCGCACCGATCGCGAGGACAGCCGGGGCGATGACGGGGACGAGGGACTGCGGAAGGGCGTTGGCGACGTTGAGGACGCCCATGTCCTTGGCCGAGGTCGCCGGGTCGGGCAGCACCGCGGCGGCGAGTGCCAGGTCGACGGCCATGTAGAGGCCCTGGCCGGCGCCGAAGACGAGCAGTGCGACGAGGAACAGGCTGTAGCTGTGGGCGAAGGCGAGAAGTGCCAGCCCGACGCCGACGAGGAGGGCCGCGAAGAGCACGAAGGGCTTGCGGCGGCCGATGCGGTCGGAGAGGAAGCCACCGGTCACCGACGCGGCGACGCTCATCAGGACCATGACGATGGTGCCGAGGAACATCTTCCCGGTGACGTCGTCCTCGCTGTACCCGAGGCGGTCCTCGAGGAAGTAGACCTGGTACGTGGTCACCGCCGACATGGCGATGAAGACCAGGAAGCGGCTGGCGAAGTTCCAGCCGAAGTCGGGGTGCTTGCGCGGGTTCACCCAGAAGCTCCGCCCGAATTCCCTGATCCCGTAAGCAGGGAAGCTTCCCTTCACGGCGGGCCGGTCCGGCATCACCGTACAGAGGTAGCCGACACCCGCCAGGCCGAGCACGGCGGGGACGATGAAGGCGAAGGCGAGGGTGTCCTTGAAGACGTTGGCGAGCATGGACCCGAGGATCATCGACAGGGCGCTGCTCATGCCGACGAGTCCGGAGACGCGGGCGCGCTGATCCTCAGGTATCAGGTCGGGAATGGTCGCGGTCAGTGCGGCCAGTGCGGCGTTGCACCCGAGCTGCGCCAGGGACCAGCCCAGGGTGAGGAGCAGGACGCTGTCGCCGAAGGCGATGACCGACAGGCCGGCGAGACCTACGCTCATGCCGCCCAGCAGCCACGGGCGGCGGCGGCCGAAGCGGCCGGTGGTGCGGTCGGAGAGGGCACCGAAGAGCGGGTTGGCGATCAGTGCGAGGACTGCGCCGACCGCCATGACGGTGCCGAGCTTCGCGCCCCGCTGTTCCTTGGGGACGATCTCGTCGACCCTGAGCGCGAGGGTCACGATCACCGGCGTCAGGGTCGCCAGGAAGATGCCCAGCTGCGCCAGCACGATGCCTGCGACCAGGCGTCCGGGTGCCTTCGGCGGCGCGGAGGAGGCTGGAGTCGGAGCGTCCTGCCCCGCCGGGGTGGACGAGGCACCGGGCAGCACCAGGCCGCCTGCCCGGTCCGTACCTGCTGGGGCGGCCAGTGCCGGGGGTCGGCTGTCGAAGGCCATGAGGGCTCCTTGCGGCTCTCGACCGGCTCCATCGCCGGTTCGTTTCGCAAGATTAAGCGAAACCCGAGTGGTTGCTAGGTTTTCATGGCGTGGCGTGGATCACACCCAAATCGGACGCTGGGCCCATAGGAAAGGGCGGTACGTCGGCCCGTAGGCTGGGGCGCATGCCTCCCCGAAACCCCCGCGGCAGCTACGCCGTGGGCGACGAACGCCGCCAGCGCATCCTGGACGCAGCAGTCGAGCACTTCGCCCGCAACGGCTACCACGCCAGTTCACTCGCACGGATCGCCCACGACGTGGGCATCACCCAGGGCGGCCTGCTTCACCACTTCCGCAGCAAGGAAGACCTGCTGCTCTCGGTCCTGGGCGAGAGCGAAGAACGTGACCGCGTCTGGGCCTTCGGCGCGAAGGTCATGACCGCCACCCAGCACGCGACCGCCCTTCTGGAACTTGCCGCCCTCAACGCCACCCGCCCGGGCCTGGTGCGCATGTTCACCGTCCTGTCCGCCGAAGCCGCGGAACCGGGGCATCCCGCCCACGCCTACTTCACCGAGCGGTACGCACGGCTGGTGGCGCACATCTCCGCCGTCTACCGGCGCGGAATCGACACGGGCGAGATCCGGCCCGGCGTCGACCCCCTCGCCGTTGCCGAGGAAGGCCTTGCCGTCATGGACGGACTGCAGATCCAGTGGTCACTGAAACCCGCCACGTTCGACATGGTCGGCCGGCTGCGCGCCTACCACGACCGCCTCCTGCGCGACATCACCACGGCGGGAACGGGCCTGCCCACGGCCTGAAACGGTCCGCTGCGCGGGCCCACCCGGCCCCTGTGGCAGTACACGGTCAGTTCGTGGCCAGTGTCGTCGCCAGCCGGAGGGCGCCCAGGAGTTCGGCCTGCGCGCCGAGGCCGGCAGGCAGGATGTCGAGGCCGGCGGCGATGGCAGGCTGAGCATGCCGGGTGACCGTCGTGGTGATGCCTTGGACGAGCGCCCCGGTAGAGGCACCCAGTTCACCGCCCACGATCAGCGCCTGGGGGTTGAGCAGGTTGCAGAAGGCGGCGAGAACGCGGCCGAGCGTCCGGCCGGCGTCGTCCAGGATGCGGTCGGTGACGGGGTCGTTCTCCTGGAGCGGGAATCGAAGACCGCTCTCCCCGGGACGGGTGTGGGCGATCTGCGCCGCGATGGCCGACACGGACACGACAGTCTCCAGGCAGCCCCGGTTGCCGCAGCGGCACATCTCGGTGTGCCCCGGCAACGGGGTGTGGCCGATCTCGCCGGCGAAGCCCCGTGAGCCCCGGTAGGGCAGGCCCCCGACGACAAGCCCTGCCCCGATGCCGTGCGAGACCTTGACGTAGAGGAAGTCCGAGTAGCGGCTGCCTGCGCCGAGGTGCAGTTCTCCGTACGCGCCGAGCAGGGCGTCGTTCTCGGCGTGCACAGGTACGCCGAGGCGGCGTTGGAGCTCCTTCCGCGGGTCGAGCCCCACCCAGCTCGACAGGATCGTCGGGGAGCGTACGAGCCCCGAGTCGGTGTCGAGCGGCCCGGGGACACCTGCCACGACGGCGGCGACGCTGTCGATGCCCGCTGATGCGCGCAGTCCGTCCAGCAGCCCCGCAGCATGGTCCATCGCGTCGGTGGCCCGCAGATCGACGTCGAGTTCCACCCGCTCCTCGGCGATGGGGCGGCCGAGCGGGTCGCCGAGGGCGACGTTGATGTGGTTGTGGCCGAAGTCGATCGCCGCCACGGGAGCATCCCGGGGCACCACCCGGAGTATCGCCGCGGGCCGCCCGCTGCCGGAGCCGGGGCCCCCTCCCTCGGCCTGCGTCTCCGTCACTCGTTCGTCCGCCAGAAGCCGGGACACAGCGTGGTTCACAGTGCTGCGGGACAGCCCGCTGAGTTCGATGATCCGGGCCCGGGTCGCCTGGCCGGCGGACTGAATGAGCCGGAAGACGTCCTCGCGTGTCCGGTCCCGGGGCGAAGAGTCTCCTGGCATCTGGGGCATGCACAGATCCTAAGGGCTTACCGGCCGCTCGCGTCCGGCGCACGGCCATGCCCGTTACGGCGGACGCGTGACCGCCCCCGGCCTGACGAAGACAGGCCGGGGGCGGCAGGGGACGGGTGACGACTGGGGAGCGCCGTCACTGCGCGAGGTCAGCGACCCTGGTGACTCCCGTCATGGCCATGACCCGATTGGTGCTGGTCCTCGGGCGCCTTCGAGACCCTTCCCAGGGTTGTGGTGACCGCGGGCTCCAGGTTCCTGAACTGAGCGGTGTACGGGCCGACCTTGATGCCCTTCACTCCCTTGAGACCGGCGAGCTCCTGGAACGACGAGCTCTGCGACGCGGTGGTGAGGACGCGGATCGCGCTGCGCTGGAGATCGCCCAGCCGGAGCGGGTAGCCCTGGGTGGGGTAGTCGCCCTTCAGCGCGACGGTGTAGGCGACCACCGGGGTGCTGTCGTCGCCGGCCGTGGCGTGCTGGACACCGGTGATGCCGATGGCGGCCTTCTGCGCCGCACTCAGTGCCGTGCTGCTGGGGTCCAGCAGGGCGGTCACCGTGCGATAGGCCTCGTCGACCGAGGTGAACTTGGCGTTCGGCGTGAACACTTGGTTGTTGATCGCGTCCGTGACGGTCTCACCGGACTGCGGCGCCCGGGACAGGTCCGTGTTCTTGTCGACGGTCGTGCTCACGACTGTGCCACCGGTGGACGACGGGGTGAAGCCGCCGAACTGCCAGGTGTAGCTGACCCGCCCGTTGGAGCGGGTCGCCTTGTTGTAGGCGGGCAGGCCCGAGATGTCGATGGCCGGCGCCACCTGCTTGATGGCGTTGATGATCTCGGCCGGGTTGCCGCCGGGCTCGATGAGGTCGTTACCGGCGTACATAGAGGTCAGTGCGCCGTGGCTGCCACCCCAGTCCGACATGACCGTGCCCTTGTAGCCCCACTCGCCGCGCAGCAGATCGGTGAGCAGGTCGTAGTTGCTGGCGGCCCAGGTGCCGTTGACCTTGTTGTACGAGCTCATGACGGACATCGGCTGCGCGGCCTTGACCGCGATCTCGAATCCCTTGAGCTCGATCTCGCGCAGGGCGCGCTCGCCGACCACCGAGTTGCTGGTGTTGCGGCTGGTCTCCTGTGAGTTGGCGGCGAAGTGCTTGATGGTGACGCCGACCCCGGGAATGCTCTGGACGCCCTCGGTGGTGGCCGCGGCGGTCAGGCCGGAGACCAGCGGGTCCTCGGAGTAGTACTCGAAGTTGCGTCCGTTGAGCGGGTCGCGGTGGATGTTCATGCCCGGGGCGAGCCAGAGCTGGACGCCGTACTCCTGCATCTCCTCACCGACGGCCTCGCCGACCCGCGAGACCAGGCCGCGGTCCCAGCTCTGGGCGAGCATCGTGCCGATGGGCCAGGCGGTGCCCCACTGGTACGTGGGCTCGGTCGTGCCGATCTGCTGCGTGAGACGCAGCCCGGCCGGGCCGTCCGCCAGTGCCATGCCGGGGATGCCGAGCTTCTCGTAGTTCGGTGTGGTGTAGCCGGCGGCACCCTTGGCGGTGAGCGTACTGCCCGCGGCGCTGGAGCCTTCGACGATGTCGGCGAGTTGCGAGACGTTCAGGCCTGCGACGAACTGCTCGATGGACGCCTTGCCCTTGGCGACGTCGTACAGGGTGGTCGACGAGTTCGTCGACACATGCTTGACCTTCTCACCGGTCTTCGGGCTGTAGGCCGCGCCGGTGCCCTCCCAGTCCTTCTGCTTCGGGTCGAGGTACGTCGTGGTCGACGCGATCCTGTCGCCGTCGAGCGCGTAGTACGGGGAGGACGAGTCGACCGCGGTGTCCTGCTGGTACGGCGACGCCTTCTTCTCGGTACGGAAGGAGCGGGCATCGAGGCCGATCCTGCGGGCCCGCGCGATCTCGGTCCGCTCGCCCGGGTAGGTGTAGAAGTCCTTCGGGGAGCTGGTGAGTTCCGAGTCGGGGGCCTGGTCGTCGAGTTCGGTGTGGTCCTGCTCGGTGACGACGGTCTTCGCGAGGTTGAGACGGGCCGCGACGTGGGTGTCACGGGACGAGTTGCCGACCCGCACGACGTAGTCGCCCGCGTCCAGCACGTAGGCCGCGCGGGACTCGTCGTAGGCGGCGAGCGACGTGGTGTCGAAGCTGATGGTCACCGTCTGGGACTGGCCCGGCGCGAGGTTGTCGGTCTTCGCGTAGCCGGTGAGCTGCTGGTACGCCTTGTCCAGGCCGGTCTGCGGAGCCGACACGTAGACCTGCACGACCTCCTTGCCACTGTGGCTGCGGCCGGTGTTGGTCACCTTCGCGGTCACCTTCACCGTGCGGGCGTCGGCCTTGACCTGCTGCGCCTTGATGTCGAAGGAGGTGTACGACCGGCCGTAACCGAAGGGGTAGTTGACCACACCGGCCGGCCTTGCGGGGTCGATCTTCCCGTAGAACGAGTCGAAGTAGCGGTAGCCGACGTAGATGCCCTCGGAGTACTGCTCCAGCAGGGAGTCACCGTCGTTCTTGGCGAACGTCGAGGCGGCCGGGTAGTACGAGTAGGCGGACGCCCAGGTGTCGGTGAGCTTGCCCGACGGGGTGACGGTGCCGTTCAGCACCTCGGCGAGCGCGCTGCCGCTCTCCTGGCCGGCCTGACTCATCAGCAACAGCGCGTCGAGCGCCTGGCCGCCCGGGGCGTTCTTGACCTCGTCGTTGATCTGCGGGAAGAACGACGTGTCCACGACACTGCCCGTGTTCAGGACCACGACGACACGCTTGTACGTCTGGCCGAGCAGCTTCAGGTTGGCGCGCTCGGTCGGGGTGAGCTGGTAGTCGCCCGGGCCGGAGGAACGGTCCGCGCCTTCACCGGAGTTCCTGGCCAGGACGAAGACCGCGGTGTCCGTGGGGGCCGCGGGCGCGGCGCCGGCGGCTGTCAGCGGCTGCTCGACGGAGGCGTAGTCGACGCTCGGGCCGAAGATGCCGCCGGTGGTGTCCGGGTACTTGGCGTCGTAAGCCTGCGTCATCGCGGACCAGTAGGCGTCGCTCGTAGTGACTCTGTACCCGGCGTCGGTGAGCCCCTGTCGGGCCGAGATCGTGTACCGGTTGTTGACCGCACCCGAACCCGTGCCGCCCTTGACGGTCTTGTAGGCACCGACACCGAAGAGCGCCACGTTGCCCTTGCGGGAGATCGGCAGCGCTTGATCGTGGTTCTCGAGAAGCACCATCCCCTGGGTTGCCGCTTCACGCGAGAGTGCCGCGTTCTTCAGCTCCAGTGCGGCTGGGTTGGGGTCGGAGGTCGCCGCGGTCGCCGCAGGGGCTCCGGTGAGGACGAACGTCGCGACGACCGCGGTGGCCGCCGCGAGCGCCATCGCCCGGCCTCGACGGGCCCCTCTGACCGATCTCGTGGAGTACATATCAGTAAGTCCTCTCGCAACCACATTGTCCGCAAAGGAAGTTCATGCAGAGCGGGCAGGCCTCCGACCCTGACGTTCATGGAGGGTGTCCGCTCGGCGCGAATGAAGCTGACCCTAAGAGCCGCCTTTTCTGTGGTCAATGGCCAAAACATGATGGACTTAGCGAATGTTTCAGCCCATCCTTGGCTAAATGATCGATTGGCTCCTCGCGCGGACCGGGCCGGTGACAGCCGGGCCTCAATCTGATATACGGTCATACAGGGGTAGTCACATGTGATTCGCTGTCGGAACCGGTTCCGGAAGCCCCTATTCGAAGGGGCCTGTCGACACATCAGTGGCACTGGTGAACCCTGAGATCGTTAAAAAGTTGGAGGCGGGGTACGTGTGCGGGCCGGTGCGGCGAGCCGAGACGTCACCTCGGCTCCCGCCCCCTTACAGCCCGAGGTAGATCTGCCGGACCCGCTCGTCGTGCGCGAGCTCCTCGGACGTGCCCGACATTGCCACTGAGCCGTTCTCCATCACCAGGCAGTGACTGGTCACCCCGAAGGTCAGCTTGGCGTTCTGCTCGACCAGCAGGAGACCGAGCCCTTCGCTCCGCAGCCGGACCAGGATGTCCAGGACGTTCTCGATCAGCTTCGGTGAAAGCCCCATGGAGGGTTCGTCGAGCAGAAGGAGCCTCGGCCTGGACATGAGCGCCCGGCCGATGGCCAGCATCTGCTGCTGGCCTCCGGACAGGTCGCCGGCGGCCCGGCCGCGGAAGTCCCGCAGGATGGGGAAGAGGTCGTACACGTGGGCGAGGGTGTCGCGTGTTTCTCCCTTCCAAGACCGGCAGTAGGCGCCGAGCAGCAGGTTCTTCTCGACGGAGAGTCCGGGGAATACATGCCGGCCCTCCGGGACGTAGCCCACCCCGTGCCGGACCATGTCCCGAGCCCGTACCTTGCTGAGATCGGTGTCGCCGAGGGTGATCCGGCCGCTGCTGCGCGGGACGAGCCCCATGAGCGCCTTGAGCGTGGATGTCTTGCCGGCACCGTTGGAGCCGATGATTCCCATGGACTCGCCGGGGGCGACGCTCAGTGCCACCGATCTGACCGCGCAGACTCCTCCGTAATGAACGGTCAGGTCGGTGACAGCGAGGCTGTCGGTTCCCGTGCCGGCCGCGGAGGGCTCGGCGGCAGTGGTCATCACGGAACCTCCGGTGCGGCGTGAACGGGTATGTCGGCCGGCGCCGAGTCGCCGAGGTATGCCTCTATGACTTCGGGGGTCGCCGCCACTTCGGCGGGCGACCCTTCCGCGATGACGCTGCCGGCCGCGAGGACGGTGATCCGTTCGCACAGGGACATGACCAGGCCCATGTTGTGCTCGATGAGGACAACGGTGACGCCCTGGTCGCGGATGGACCGGACGATCGAGGAGAGCTGTCCGACCTCCTCACCGTTCAGACCGGCCGCCGGCTCGTCCAGGAGGAGCAAGCTGGGCCGTCCCGCCATGGCCCGTGCGATCTCGATCCGTCGCTGGATGCCGTACGGGAGGGACTGCGGGTGTGCGTCGGCGAAGGCGGTGAGTCCGTACTCCTTCAGGACGCGGTCCGCCTCCGCCTGGAGCCGGTGTTCGTTGGAGAGGACACCGACGGGCCACACGGCGTACTGCCAGACCGTGCTGGTGCGGGACCGGTCGAGGACGACGAGGATGTTCTCGCGGACCGTCATCTGGGAGAAGAGGCGCAGGTTCTGAAACGTGCGCGCCATTCCCGCCAGGGACAACTGGTACGGGCGGGCCCGGCTGATGTCGCGGCCGACACCGGAGACCTGTCCCGCGGAGGGCCGGTACAGCCCGCTGATCACGTTGAACAAGGTTGTTTTGCCGGACCCGTTGGGGCCGACGATGCCGCGGATCTCTCCCTGTCTCACTGTCAGGGTGACGTCGTCGAGCGCGGTCAACGCCCCGAACCGCTTGGTGAGGTGGCTGATCTCCAGTGCCGGCCCGCTGTCGGCTCCGCTCTCGGGCACCTGCGCCGCAGGGGCGGGCCCGGGCAGGTAGGGGCCCAGCTCGGCGGAGCGTACGTCGTCGTTCTTCCTGCGGCGGCCGACGGCTTCCCGGACTCGTCGGGGGATGCCGGCGAGTCCGGTAGGAGCGAAGACGACCATGAGGACGACGACGATTCCGTAGCCGAGCTGCGCGTAGACAGCGAAGTCCACGAGGGCCTCACGGATCAGTACGAGGCCGACCGCGCCGACGACGCAGCCGATCAGGCTTCGCCGGCCTCCGATGATGACCATGGCCAGCAGCAGGAACATGTTGCCGAGGCTGAAGGTCTCGGGGGCGACGTACCGGATGAGGCCCGCGTACAGGATGCCCGCCGCCCCTCCGTAAACGCTGGCGAGCATGAACGCGGTCATCCGCAGCAGCGGGATCTCCGCACCCATGGCACCGGCCGCCAGGGCATCGTCCCGCATGGCACGGAGCCTGCGTCCGAGCCGGGTTCGCACGACGAAGGTGCCGAAGGCGAGGGCCAGCCCGAAGACCACGATCTCCAGGTAGTAGTAGAGGTACTCGTCGGCGAGATCGATCCCGAAGAACGGCGGCACCGGAATTCCGGAGATGCCGTCCGCTCCCCCGGTGATCTCCGCGTTGGTGATCCAGTTGACGAATCCCAGTGCGAGGCCGAGCGTGACGATGCCGAGGTAGTGGGACTGCATCCGCAGCGCCGGCAGGCCGACGAGGAGTCCCACCAGGACAGTGGCTGCCAGCCCGACGATCGCCGCGGTCCAGAAGCCGAAGCCGGAATGGGTGGTGAGGATGGCCGTCGTGTACGCGCCAACTCCGAAGAAGGCCACCTGGGCGAGATTGATCTGGCCCGCGACGCCCATGACGAGCCCCATGCCGATGGCGAGCAGCGCGAAGATGATCGCGATGTCCACCACGTGCATCGAGTAGCTGTTCAGGCCGTACGGGAGCAGGTAGGCGGCGACGCACCCCAGCAGGATGAGCGCCGGTTTGGATGTGAGGATGCTCATGCCCGGCTCACCGTCCTTTCGCCGAAGATGCCGGTGGGCCGGATCATGATGGCCACGGTGAAGACCAGGAAGGTGACCAGGACGGAGTAGCCCTGGAAGTGGTCGCCGGCGTAGGAGTCCAGGACTCCGATGGCCAGGCCGCCGACCACTGCTCCGGGGATGCTGCCGAAGCCGCCGAGCATGGCTGCGGCGAACCCCTTTACGCCGAGGGCGCTCCCGAGGGTGGCGTCGACGTAGAGCATGGGTCCTGCGAGGCCGCCGGCGAGGGCCGCGATTCCGGCTCCGATCGCGAAGGCGAGGGCGTTGCTGCGGCCGACGTGGATGCCGACGGCGGTGGCCGCTTCGTGGTCCATGGCCACTGCCTGCATGGCGGCACCGGGTTTGGTGCGCTGGAGGAACAGGGTGAGCAGGACCACGCATGCCGCGGTGACGGCGATGACCATCAGGTCGTAGGTGCGGATGCGGATGCCCATGATGTCCAGGGGGCCGGAGGATATCGGCGAGGGCATGGCCCGTCCGGTGGTTCCCCAGATCAGGGTGGCGGCTGCCTGGAGGACGGTGCCGAAGCCGATGGTGCCGATCAGCATCAGGTCGAAGTCCTTGTTCTCCAGCGGGCGCAGGACCCGCTCGATGACCAGACCGATGATGCCCGTGACGACGATGGAGATGATGATGGCGAGGACGAAGGATACGTGCGTGGTGAGGTAGAACGTGGAGGCGGCGTAGGCGCCGATCATCGCGACGTCGGCGTGCGCGAAGTTGACCAGGCCCATGGTGCGGTAGACGACGGAGAATCCGACAGCGATCAGGGCGTAGATCGCTCCGAGGCTGAGACCTCCGACGAGAGTTTGCAGGGTGACTTGCATGGTGGCTCCCTGAAGCCGGTGCGGAGCCCGGCTCTCGGCTCGACGGGCTGGCTACTGAGCTGCGGAGAGCTTTCCGTTCTTGATGATGCCGATGGTGGTCCTGAAGATGCCGACGCCCGTCTCGTCGTAGGCGAAGTTGCCGAGCAGTCCGGCGTACTTGGTTGCCCGGATCTCGTCGGCGAGCTTCTTGCCGGTGGCGCCGCCGCTGTTCTTCAGTGCGGTGAGCACGATGTTGGTGCCGTCGTACGCCTTGGCTCCGTGGAGTTCGGCGTCCTTGCCGTACTTGGCCTTGTAGGCCGTGGCGAAGGCGCGGCTGGCGTCGCTGATCTCATTGCTCAGGTAGGGCGAGCTGACGATCGTGCCCTCGGCGTTCGTGGCGCCGGCGGTGTCGATGAAGACGGGGGTGCCTTGGGGGGCCGCTCCGGCGAACGGGGCGGTGATGCCGAGGTCGCGGGACTGCTTCACGATGAGGCCGGCTTCGACTTCTTCCGAGCCGATGAAGATGGCGTCGGGCTTGGCCTGGCGGATCCGTGAGAGGGAGGCGCTGAAGTCCTTCTGGTCGGTGGTGACGACCTGGTCGGTGACCGGGGTGATGCCCGCTTCCTTGAGCGCGGCGGTGAAGGCGTCGTGCTCGCCCTTGCCGTAGGAGCCGTTGTTGGAGATCATCGCGATCTTCTTGAACTTCTTGGTCGTGACCAGGTAGTCGGCCAGTGTGGAGTCGTAGGTGGTGCTGGTGGGGCCGTTGAGGAAGAGGAAGGGGCTCTTCACGTCCACGAGCGCGGTGGCCTGGCCGGAGGTGATGTTGGGTATCTCCGCCTGCTTGAGGATGGGCGCCATGGCCACGGTGACGGCGCTCTCGGCGGTGCCGATCATCGCGACGTAGTTCCCGCTGTCCAGTTTGCGCGCGATGTTGGTACCGGTGGTCGGGTCGCCCTGGTCGTCGAAGACCGTCAGCTCGATCTTGCGGCCGTCGATGCCGCCTTTCTTGTTCCATTCCTCGACCGCGAGCTTGGCGCCCTTGGCCTCCCAGTCGCCCAGCGAGGCGAGCTGTCCGCTCTGCGCGTCCACCACGGCGAGCTTGATGGGACCGCTGCTGTCCGCGTCGTCGGAGGAGGAGTCACCAGGGGCGCTGCACGCGGACGCGGCGAGGAGAACACCGAGGGCGACGGCTGGAGCGGCGACGATGTGACGGCTTCTTGCACGCATGGGAATCATCCTTCGTCCTGAAACTTGCCCTGGTAGATGTCGTTGATGTTCCAGTGACCGGGTGTGGGGACCGGCTCGTTGACCATGGGGATGTCGATGACGGCAGGCCGTCGTCGCTCCACTGCCGTGGCCAGCGCCTTCGCCAGTTCCTCGGCGGTGGACACCTCGTAGCCGTCGGCCCCGCAGGACCTGCCGTATGCCGCGAAGTCGGGGCTGTAGGGCGCACCGTCCGGGCCGGTGAAGTCGCATCCGTACCCGCGGCCGTAGTTGGAGCGCTGGAGGTCGGAGATAGTGCCGTGGGCACGGTTGTTCATTACGGCGAAGATCACGGGGAGGCCCTGCTCCACGGCCATCGGGACAGCCGGCAGCTGGGCGCTCATCCCGCCGTCGCCGATGAGGGCGACCACGGTGCGCTGCGGCTGTGCCATCTGCACGCCCACCGCGGCGGCGGGGCCGAAGCCCATGGTGGAGGCTCCGCCGGGGGTGATGAAGCGGCCCTCGGGCGGCAGGTCGTAGGACTGGGCGACACCGTTCTTGTTCCAGCCGACGTCGGTGACCAGGATCGCGTCGGCGGGGAGGTTCGCCCGAAGGTCGGCGAGGATGCGCTGGGGCCGCAGCGGAAAGTTGTCACTGGCCCCGTTCTCGTCCGCGGTGCTGAAGAGTTCGGCACGGCCGGCGGCGATGGTCTCCCGCAGTCCCGGCCTGCGCGTGGGCTCCGGCTGAAGAGCGCGCACGGCCGCTTCGATGGCGCGTACGGAGTGGCCGACGTCGGCCACCGCTCCGATCTCCACCGGGTAGTTGCGGCCGATCTCGGCCGGGTCGATGTCGATCTGGATGAGCTTGCTCGGTGGGAAGTTCCAGGTGTAGGCGGCTTCCCAGGAGCTGGCGTCGGTCTCCGCGAAGCGGGTGGCGAGGGCCAGCACCACATCGGCGTCCTTGGTGTGGGCGTGCGTCGAGTCCAGGCCCCAGAATCCGGGCATGCCCAGCAGCAGCGGGTGCCGGTCGGGGATGGCGCCCTTGCCCATGAGGGAGTGGGCGAGCGGGATGTCGAGGTGGTCGGCCAGCGCCAGCAGCGCCTGCTTGGCGTCGGGGGTGCGCAGTCCGCCGCCGAAGTAGATGAGCGGGCGTTCGGCGTCGATCAGAGCGCGGGCGATGCGCTCGGCGGTCTCCTCGGTGAGTCCGGGGAGCGCGCTGTCGGGGATGGCGTGCGATCCGGGGACGTACGGCTCGACCTGTCGCGAGAAGAGGTCCATGGGTACGTTGACCAGCACGGCCCCTGGCCGGCCGGATGTCGCGGTCCAGAAGGCGCGTTCCAGGGTCCGGGGCAGGTCGGCGGTGCGCTGGACGGGCCAGGCGCGCTTGCAGAAGGGCCGGTAGATCGCGGTCTGGTCGGCGTCCGCGTGGAGGTTGACCTCCTGGTGCGGGTGACGGCCGTAGTAGTAGGAGGGGATGTCTCCGGAGATGACGATGAGCGGGACGGAGTCCATGGCGGCCGTGGCGACGCCGGTGACCGCGTTCATCATGCCGGGGCCGACGTGGGTGAGCAGGACGCCGGGCTTTCCGGAGGCACGGGCGTAGCCGTCGGCGGCGTGGGCGGCGGCCTGTTCGTGCCTGGCGATCACGAAGTGGACGGTGCTGGGGCCGAGGGCGTCGAGGAGGGCGATGTTGGTGTGCCCGCAGGTGCCGAAGACGTATTCGACGCCGTACGACTCCAGTTGGGTGACGAACGCTTCAGCGGCGGTAACGGTGGTCACTGGTTCTCTTTCGTGAGGTCGTGCCGATCGCCCCAGATGGACAGGTCGCGGAGCATGAGGGTCTTGACGACGGTGTAGTCGTCGATCAGCCAGCGCGGCGATTCGCGTCCGAACCCGGAGTCCTTCACCCCGCCGAACGGGATGTGGTCCAGGCGGTAGTTCGACGTGCCGTTGACGATGAGTCCGCCCACCTCCAGACGGCGCCAGGCGGTGAAGATGCGTTTGATGTCATGGGTGTAGAGGCCGGCCTGGAGCCCGTAGCGGCTGGCGTTGCACTCGCCGATGACCGTGTCGAAGTCGTCGTACGGCATCACGGCGACGAGTGCGCCGAAGACCTCGTGCACCACGACCGAGGCGTTCGCCGGCGGTCCGGCGATGATCGTCGGAACCGCGGTGGCTCCGTCACGCGTACCACCACGCAGTACCGAGGCGCCGAGCTCCTTGGCTTCGGCCGACCAGCGGACCACTCGCTCCGCCGCTTCCTCGTCGACCATGGACCCGATGTCCGTCAACGGGTCCATCGGGTCACCGATGACCAGGGTGTCGACCGCGGCGGCGAAGGCGTCGAGGAAGTCGGCGTAGCGGCTGCGGTGCACGTAGACGCGCTGGACGGAGATGCAGCTCTGCCCGGAGTTGCTGTACCCGGTGCGCGCCGCGGTCCTGGCCGCCGCCTCGATGTCGGCGTCCTCGCACACGATGGTGGCGGCATTGCCGCCGAGTTCGAGGGCCAGTCGCTTGGCGCCTGCGGCGCGTGCGACGGCCGCTCCGGTGGCGGCGCTGCCGGTGAAGCTGATGACGTCGACCTCCGTGGCCGCGCACAACGCGGCGCCGACGTCTCCCCCGCCATGCAGCAACTGAACCGCCTGATGGGGCATACCGCTGTCCAGGAGCAGGGCCACCACGGCTGCCGAGATGGCGGGCGCCTGCGGCGGAGCCTTCACGAGGGTCGTGTTGCCCGCGGCGAACGAGGCGCCGAGCTTGTGCGCCAGCAGGTTCGCGGGAGCGTTGAAGGGCGTGATCGCCAGGGCGACCCCGGCAGGTGCGCGGTAGGTGAAGGCGCTGTTGCCGACGCCCGTGTTCCAGCCCGCGACCGGCAGGGTCTCTCCGTCGATGCGCCGGGCCTCGGCCGCGCAGACCTCGAAGGTCGAGGCGACCCGCTCGATCTCGACGCGGCTGTCCTTGACCGGCTTCCCCAGCTCCAGGGCGAGCAGCTGGGCCAGTTGGTCGCGGTGGGCCAGCGCGGCCACCGAGGCGCGTTGCAGGATGTCGGCCCGCGCCGCCGGGGCGAGCGTGGCGACTTGAGGAGCGTAGCGCCGGGCATCGTCGACGGCCCGGTCGATCTCGTCGGGCAGGGCCGTGGGAGCCCGGCTGACGGTGCGTCGCAGGTAGGGCCCGTTCCGTTCCGCGGCCGGTCCGTCACCGGACCATGCCCCCGCCAGGAAGGGCAGTGCGTCGACGACATCCGCATCGGCTACGGATTTGAGGATGACTTCCAGCATCACTTCTCCAGACAAGCCATCTAGCGGTTTGCGTAGACCGCCTTGTGGACTGGCGTGTAACGTACGGGCGCCGGTTGGGCTTGGCAATAGCCCGGACGAAAGAAGTTGAATTCTCAGGTTTCGCACCGAATCGGTGCCACCGAGTGGACATGCCGTCGTCCTGGTGTATCCCTGACAGGCACTCCGGAACAGACCCTACGAAGGAGGAATCATGGATTCCGATCAAGGACCTGGCGGCGTACGCAGCGTTCGCAGAGCCCTGGACATCCTGTCCCTGCTGACCGAGGACCAGCCCGTCGTCTCGCTCAAGGCGATGGTGGAGGCAACCGGCCTGGCGAAGACCACGGTTGTCAGGCTGGTGCAGACGCTGGAGGGATACGGGTTGCTGTGGTCCACGGACGCGGGATACGCGGCGGGACCGGGCCTGTGGCGCTGGGCGCATCTCGCTCACCAGAGCTGGGAGCTGCCGCAGGAGACCATCAAGTTGCTGCGGGAGCTCGCGGACCGGCGCGGCGAGACAGCGAACGTGATGATCCGGCGCGACATCCACCGCGTCTGTGTGGCGCAGCAGGAGAGCCCCCAGCCACTGCGGCACGTGGTGCGGGTGGGCGATGAACTGCCGCTGTGGGCGGGCGCTTCGTCCAAGGTGCTGCTGAGCGGCGCGAGCGACGCGTTGCTGCAGCGGATCGCGCTGGCCTCCCCCCATGGCAAACCGCACGCCGAGCGCCTGCGGGAGTGGGCGGATCAGGTCGCCGAGCAGGGATACGCGGTGAGCCACGGCGAGCGGGACGTCGGCCTCACCGCCGTCGCCGCGCCCCTCACCACCTCGTCCGGCATGGTCGTTGCGGCGCTCTCCCTCAGCGGCCCCAGCGCCCGCATCACCCAGGACGCGATCGACGAGTTCGCCCAGGACCTGATGCAGGTGGCCGCACAGATCATGTCGCAAGGATTCGACCACCCCCTGGGACCGCGGGGCTGACACCGTGCCGGAAAGCGGTGCCGTCCCGCGGCACCGCGTGAGGAGACACCATCTATGGATGTGCGACCGCTCGACGACATAAAAGTCCTGGACCTGACGAACGTCCTGGCAGGGCCGTACTGCAGTTACCACCTCATGCTCCTCGGGGCGGAGGTCATCAAGATCGAGCGCCCCGGGCAAGGCGACCTGGCCCGGAACCTCGGCCCCGACTCCGCCCTGAACCGCGCCGGCATCGGGGCTTCCTTCCTTGCACAGAACGCCGGCAAGAAGTCCGTGGAACTGGATCTCAAGAACCCGGCCGACCGTGACGTCTTCGAGGAGATGCTCGCCGGCGCCGACGTGCTCCTGGAGAACTTCCGCGCCGGGGTGCTCTCCCGCATGGGTTACGACCAGGAGCGGCTCGACCGGATCAACCCCCGGCTGATCTGCTGTTCCATCTCCGGCTTCGGTCAGAGCGGGCCGATGAGCGACGCACCGGCGTACGACCAGATCATCCAGGGGCTCTCCGGGATGATGAGCGTGACCGGGACCGCCGGCACCGCCCCGTTGCGGGTCGGATTCCCCGTGTGCGACACCACCGGCGGCCTGTCCGCAGCCCTCGCGGTCAGCGCCGCACTTCTGCACCGGGAACGCACGGGGCAGGGCAGCAGGCTGGATGTCTCCATGCTGGAAACATCCCTGTCGGCCATGGGGTGGGCCGTTTCGAACTACATGGTCAGCGGAGTCCCCCCGGAGCCGATGGGCGACCAGAACGCAACCGCCGCACCGTCCGGCACCTTCCGGACGGCAGACGGGCCGCTGAACATCGCCGCCAACCAGCAGCGCCAGTTCGAAACGCTATGCCGACTGGTCGGCGCCTCCGAACTCCTCACCGACCCCCGCTTCATCGAGCGCGAGAGCCGAAAAACCCACCGCGAGGAACTCAACACCGCCCTCAACCAGGCACTCTCACAACGCCCGGCAGCGGAGTGGGAGCAGTTGCTCACCGCCGCCGGAGTGCCCGCGGCCCGTGTCCTCACCGTCCCCCAGGCCCTCTCCCAACCCCAGTTGCAGCACCGGGGGTTCATCGCCGAACTCCGCCGCCCCGACGCCTCGGGCACCGTTCTGCCGGTACTGGGAAGCGGGGTGCTCTTCGACGGGGAAGCCTTTCTGCCCCGGACACCACCCCCGCTGCTGGGTGAGCACAACCATGAACGGGCCGAGCTCGCTTCGCGCTGGTCCGCCACCGGCACCGCCACAGCCGCGAAGGAGGCGACAGGCTCATGAGCGCGTCCACATCCGCCCACGACGAGGCCGCACAGTGGTGGGCCACCGCCGTCAGCCACATCGAACCCGGTTCCATCGAACTGCGGGACCGGCCCGTGCAAGACCTGATCGGCTCGGTCGGCCTCGTGGACACCCTGTGGCTCCTGCTACGCGGAGACCTGCCTTCACCACGCCAGTCCGCCCTGCTGGAAGCAGCACTCGTGGCAGGCGTGGACCACGGGCCCCAAGCGCCGTCGATCGCCGCCGCGCGCATGGCAGCGACCTGCGGCGTAGGGCTCAACAACGCGATCGCCACCGGCGTCAACATGCTCGGGGACGTCCACGGTGGAGCAGGCCAGCAGTGTGTGGAGATGCTCGACGAAATACGCACCCTGCACACTCAGGGCCGGGACTGGGACACGGCCGCCACCGAGGTCATGGCGCTTTACCAGGCGCGTTCCCGCTACCTGCCGGGCTTCGGCCACCGCTTCCATCCCGTCGATCCCCGCCGCGACCCACTTCTGAGGCTGACGGAGGAGGCCGTGGCCGCAGGGGTCGTCGGGGGCGACTACCTGCAGGCCGCTCTGGCCGTCGAACGCGCCCTGCGGCAGCGCCGCGCCGGCGCCCGTCCGGTACCGATGAACATCGACGGCGCCACGGCCGTCATCTACGCCGAGCTGGGATTCCCCGCACCATTGGCCAGGGGTCTGTTCGTCATCAGCCGGTCGGTCGGCATCCTGGCCCACGCGTGGGAGGAGACCGGGCAGGGCCGCCGAAACAAGGGCCCCATCCCCCGATCCGTCCTGCCCGCACGCCTGAACGCTGTCGATCCGCCTGCCGCCGAGGAATCCGCGTCGTGACCCTTGTCAGGCCGCTGCCGCGTCCTTAACGTATGGAAGCGCCTCTCGGCGACCATCGTGCGGGTCTAGCGAACCGCACAGCGGACCAAGATCCGCTTCCCGCTCTCTCTTATCCTCGCCGCCCACCGGACCATCGGGTGAACCGGAATGCGGCAGGGTCATGCCACGAAAGAGGGTTCATGGACAGACGCAGTTTTCTCGCCACAGCCACGGCCGCGGCCGGCACGACCGCGGGCATCGGCATTCTCAACTCCCCCGCCCAAGCCGCTGAAACACGCACAGGCACGCCGGCGACGCCCGTCCCCAGGCAGGCGTTCGAGGCGACAGCGAAGAACTTCCCCAAGGCCGGCGGCAACCTGGCCAACCAGAACTACTCGTCCCTCAAGAAGATCACCCCGCGCAACGTGAAGCAGCTCGGCGGGGCCTGGCACATCAACCTGGAGGGCGGCGACACCGGCCGCGCCCAGCAGTGCGCCGTCGTCGCCCAGGACGGCGTGCTCTACATCGCCACCACGCAGCAGAACATCTTCGCGGTCAACGGACGTACCGGCGCGGTCAAATGGAAGACGAGCGTCGGCACCGAGACCACCAACATGCGCGGGGTCGCCCTCGGCGAGGGGCTCGCCTTCACCATCTCCGGCGCGAACATCATCTACGCCCTGGACCAGCGCACCGGCGCGGTCGTGTGGACCAGGGAGATGCTCATCGAGGACCAGGGCGACCCCGGCTGCGACCCCGCCAGCGGCCAGTGCGGCGGCAGCAAGGGCAGCCTGGCCGGGGCGGTCGTCTACTGGGACGGCCTGATCTACGTCGGCACGCAGGGGAGCACCGCGGGCGCCCGGGGGCGGGGGTACGCCCTGAACGCCGCGACCGGCGAAGTCGTCTGGACGTTCTGGGGAACTCCCGGGCCGGGCGAGTTCGGCCACGACACCTGGGAGGGCGACACCTGGAAGACGGGTGGTGCGGTGTGCTGGATCCACCCGGCCGTGGACCCCGAACTGGGCTTGGTCTACTGGACGTTCGGCAACCCCTATCCGCGCACCGACGGCTCCACCCGGGGCGGTGACAACCTCTTCGCGAACTGCCTGGTGGCCATCGACGCCAAGACCGGGAAGCGGCGCTGGCACTTCCAGTCCGTACACCACGACATCTGGGACTACGACGGTGTCATGTCCCCGGTGCTGGCGGACATCCAGATCAAGGGCCGCAAGCGCGAGGTCGTCGTCTACGGCAGCAAGACCGGCATGTACTACATCCTCGACCGTGCGACCGGCGACCCGGTCCACGGCATGGAGGAACGGCCGGTTCCGCAGCACGCGGCTCAGAAGACCTCACCCACCCAGCCCTTTCCGGGAGGCGAGCCCTTCGTCGAAACCGAGCCGCGGATCGACAAGGCGACCCGCCCGGTGCCCTTCTACGCCACCGGCGGCGTCTTCGAGGTCCACTGGGACCGCCCCACCATTCTGTACCCAGGGGCAGGCGGTGGCGCGGACTGGTCCTCCCCGTCCTTCAGCCACCGCACTGGACTGGTCTACGTCGGCTACGGGCTGATCAACTCCGCGTACTCCAACACCCACGGCGGCCGGGTCAACACCGCCCGCCCGCTGGGCGAGTACTTCGCCGGCGGTGTCGTGGCCGTCGATCCCCGTACCAACACGGTCTCCTGGCGGCAGGAGGGCGACTGGTCGCTCGCCCACGGCAACGGCGTCCTCAGCACCGCGAGCGGCGTGCTCTTCCAGGGGCGCCCCGACGGAGTCCTGACCGCCCTGGACGACTCCGACGGCGAGGAGCTGTGGACCTGGCAGTGCGGCGCGGGTGTCAACACCAGCCCCATGACGTACGAGGTCGACGGCGAGCAGTACGTGGCCGTACTGGCCGGCGGAAACGGTCTGCCCTACCCGGACATCCCGCGCGGCGACCACCTGTGGGCGTTCAAGGTCGGCGGCAAGGTCGGCCCGGCCCCCGCCCCCACACCCCCGTCCAAGCGCAACCAGATCCGCTCGGCAGCCGTCAGCGGCGCGGCCGCCGGCAACACGATCACGCTGGGGCGCATCTGGGACAGCGCCAAGAACGCGCCAGGGACCACCGAGAACCTGGTGTCACAGAACGCCATGTCCCCGCAGCACCTCGCCATCCCCCGAGGCACGACGGTGACATTCACCAACCCGGCCGCGAACAAGTCCGCGCACGGAGCGGTCGCCTTCTTCGAGGCCGAGTTCGACACCGGGCTGCTGATGCCGGGCGACTCCTACACGTACACCTTCAACACATCCGGCGAGTTCTTCTACAACGACCCGGTCTCTCCGCAGAGCACCGGCAAGATCGTCGTCTCCTAGCCGCCGGCTCCCCCGGGGCCTCCCCTGCCGCCGGGTGGACCGCCCGGGCCGGGGAGAGGCATCCGCGCCCCCTTGCCACCGTCGTCGGCCACCGGCCGTCCGCCATCCTGCGCGGCAGAGCACGCCCGACGTGACCGATGACCCGCGCATCCCGCGTATCCGGAGCGGATGCCCCAACCGGCGCCACCGCCCCGGTACACCCTGCCCGGCCACGCCTCACCTCTCTCCGGCGTGCCGTTCTCCCGGCGCGTCACCTGCAAGAGAAGGAAACTCACCCATGTCAGGAAGAACACTCCGAGCGAGAGCTCTGAGCACGCGCTCGGCGGTCCTCACCACCCTGGGGCTGGCAGTCGCCATGGTGGTGGCGCTCATCGCCACCGGCACCCTCAGCGTCGCCCACGGGCGGACCGGGACGGGCGCGAAGGAACTGGGCGACCCGGACTACGGCGTCTGCCGTGGTCTCGATCCCGACTGCTACCACGACTGGGGCAACTTCGACCCCGTCAAGGGCTACAAGATCCTTCTGTACACCCGCACGGCGGGCCCGCGTCACGCGAACCTCGGCCCTGCCCTGGCCACCGGCCTCAACCCACCGCTCACCGACGCGAACGTGGTCCAGAAGGCCATGATCAAGCTGGGTGAGACCGGGGGCTTCCAGGTCGACTACACCGAGGACGTCGGCCAACTCGCCTCCCCCAACACCCTGTTCAAGTACAACGCGGTGGTGTTCTTCTCCACGAGCCGGGACGCGCTGGACGACGCCGCCCAGACCTCGCTCCGGCAGTACGTCCGCGGCGGCGGCGGCTTCGTCGGCATCCACAATGCCTTCGGCACCGAGTACAACTGGCCCTGGTACGAAGGACTGCTCGGCAACGCCAACTTCTACGACCACGGCGCCTCCCAGCCGGGCACGGTGCAAACCGTCGAGCGCAAGGACGTCTCCACCAAGGAACTGCCGGCCCGGTGGAACTTCACTGACGAGTGGTACAACCTGGTACCCGCCCCCACCAAGGTGCGTGTGCTCGCCAAGGTGGACGAGAGCACCCTCGCCAAGGGAGTGGCCGGCAACTACAACCACCCCGGACACGGTGACAACCACGCGGTGGCCTGGTGCCAGTACTACGACGGCGGCAGGTCCTGGGTCACCACCCTGGGCCACGACGCCAAGGAATTCACCACGGACGGTTCCTTCGCCGGCGCCGCCGAGTTCCAGAAGCTGATCGTGGGCGGCATCCAGTCCGTCTCCGGCATCAAGCCCTTCTGCAAGTAGCCCCCTGCCCGAGCCGGGCGCTACGCCCGCGGCCTCACCCTCGGCCGCAACGGCGTGGATCTCCCCCTTCCCGCCTCTTGCCACTGCTCCCTACCGTGTCTAGCGTATGGAGCGAACCGCCTGGCGGGATGAACGAACCGCACAACGGATTCCAGAGGTCCTCGACCGGCCTGCCGCAAGGCCCCTCCCGCCTTCGCCGGCGCCCGGCAGGGCACCACACCACCCCCTCACCGATCACACCTCGCCCGAAGGGATTTCGACCGTGCTTGAACCCACCGCACCCGCTCCGCAGGACCAGCTCACGTCCAGCTCCACACCCGTGGCCACCTGGTCGTCCCCGGACTTCACGGTCATCGAGACCGGCATGGAAGTCACCGCCTACTACCTCAACGACCTCTAGCAGACGCCCTCATGCTGCTGCTCACGCTGGGCACGGCAGCGGGTGGAGGAGTTCCCCAGTGGAACTGCGCGTGCCCCGGTTGCTCCGGGGCACGCGCACACCCCGACCGGCGCCGCAGGCACGACTCCCTCGCCGTTTTCGGCGAAGACCGGTCCTCCTGGTTCCTCGTCAATTCCGGCCCCGACATCACGGAACAATTGGAAACGCACGCCGCCCTCCGCCCCGGAACGGGCAGCGAGCGCACCCCCGTGGTCCGGATCCTGCTCACCGACGCCGAACTCGACCACACGCTGGGACTTCTGAGGCTGCGTGAGGCACACCACCTGGAAATCTACGCCACCGCACCCGTCCGGCAGGCCCTGCGCGAGCGCCTGGCCCTCGACACCGTGCTCACGCCGTACACCGCCGTCACCTGGCACGATCTGCCACCGGCCGGGCAGACTCCGGCGGTGGCCGCCGGCATCGAGGTGTCCTCTGTTCCCCTGTCCACCAAGCGTCCCCGGTACGCTGCCGATGCCGCGGAGGACGACGCCTGGGTCGTCGCAGCCCGGCTCCATGACCCCGCCAGCGGCGCGACAGCCCTCTACGCACCGGCGCTCGCGGCCTGGACCGAGGGCTTCGCGAAGGAAGCCGCCGGAGCCGACTGCGTCTTCGTCGACGGCACCTTCTGGGACGAGGAAGAGCCCAGACGCCTGGCCATATCGGCCCGGACCTCCACCGGCATGGGACATCTGCCCATCGACGGGCCCGGCGGCACGGCCGGGCGTCTGTCACAACTGCCGGCCCGCTGCCTCTATACGCACTTCAACAATACGAACCCGCTGGTCGACCCCATCGCCCCGCAACACGGCGTGCTCGCCGGGCTGGGGCTCGAAGTGGCACAGGACGGCATGGTGATCGAACTATGACAACGGCTCCCGCACGCCTGACCCGGGCTGCGACACCGCACCCGCGGCCGGACAGCAACCCCCTGCCACCTGCCGCGTTCGAGCACGAACTGCGGGAGCTCGCGCGGAGCCGCTACCACGACACCCATCCGTTCAACGTGCGGATGCACCAGGGCGGACTCAGCCCCGCCGCACTCCGCACCTGGGTCGTCAACCGATTCCACTACCAGCGGAGCATCCCGGTGAAGGACGCGCTGATCCTCGCCAAGCTGCCCGAGGCGGCCATGCGGCGCTCCTGGCTGCGCAGGATCCAGGACCACGACGGCCTCGCGGAAGGCGAAGGAGGCATCGAGCGCTGGCTTCGGCTCGGCGAGGCGGTCGGCGTCGACCGGGCGGAAATGGAATCGGGCGAGTCCGTCCTGCCGGGGGTGCGGTTCGCGGTCGACGGCTACGTGAACTTCTGCCGGCTGAGCCCCGCTACGGAGGCCGTGGCCTCCTCGCTCACGGAGCTGTGCGCGCCGGACATCATGCTGACCCGTCTGGAAACCTTTCCGCGCCACTACCCGTGGATCGAAGAACCGGGCCTCGCCTACTTCCGCAGCAGGGTTCCTCAGGGGCGCCGCGACGGAGTGGAGGCCCTGACCTGGGTCACCGCATGGGCACGGACCCGCTCCGAACAGCTTGCCGCCCTGTCAGCACTTTCCTTCAAGTGCGACATCCTGTGGTCGCTGCTCGATGCCGTGGAGCACGGCAGCCGGCCCGGGAGCGCGGGGTGACGGCCGCCGATCCGGACCGCTGGTGCCCGCGGACTGCGCCCGCCGTCCTCCTGCGGCACGACCGGGCGCGCGGCAGTCACGTCCTGCTGATGCCTGAGCGCGTCGTCGTACTGACAGGCAGCGCCCGTCACGTGGTGGAACTGTGCGACGGCACACGAACGGTCACCCGGATCACCGAGGAGCTGCGGGCACGCTTCCCCGAAGCTCCCGTCGACGCGGAAGTGGGTCCGTTCGTGGAACGGATGCGCAAGGAAGGCTGGATCCGGTGACGATCGCACCACCACCCCCCTGGGGCCTCCTGGCAGAGCTGACCCACGCCTGTCCGCTGCACTGCGGCTACTGTTCCAACCCGCTCGAGCTCACCCGCCGCTCCCGCGAGTTGACCGCCGAGCACTGGGTGAACGTATTTCGCCAGGCTGCGGAGCTCGGCGTGCTCCAGACCCATCTCTCCGGGGGCGAGCCGCTGCTCCGCAAGGATCTCGAAGCCATCGTCACCGGTGCGGAGGAATCCGGCATCTACACCCAGCTGGTCACCAGCGGTTCAGGGCTCACCGCGGACCGCCTCCGGTCCTTGACCGGCGCGGGGCTGCGCAGCGTCCAGCTTTCGGTGCAGCACGCGGACCCGGCTGCCTCGGACCGCATCGCGGGGAGCCGGGCATTCGCCGCCAAAGAAATCGCGGCGGCACTCGTCACCGATGCCGGGCTGCCCCTGGGGGTCAACGCCGTACTGCACCGGCACAATCTGGATGCCGTCGACGGTCTGGTGGAGCTCGCCCTGCGCTGGGGAGCGGACCGGATCGAACTCGCCAACACCCAGTTCTACGGATGGGGCCTCCTCAACCGGGAGGCACTGATGCCCGGCCGTGACCAGCTCGCCCGTGCGGTGGAGTCCGTCAACCGGTGGCGGGATCAGCTGGACGGCAGCCTGGAAATTGTCTGGGTGGCGCCCGACTACTTCGACGGAGTGGCCAAACCCTGCATGGGCGGGTGGGGGGCGGTCTCCCTCACCGTGACCCCCGACGGCACGGCCCTGCCCTGCCCTGCGGCAGCCACCCTGCCCGGACTCGACCCGGTCAACATCAAGGATCACCCCTTGCGCTGGATCTGGGAGGAGTCCAAAGCGTTCAACCTCTACCGGGGAACCGACTGGATGCCCTCACCCTGCCGGTCCTGCGAACGACGCGACCAGGACTTCGGCGGGTGCCGCTGCCAGGCTTTCGCCCTCACCGGCGATGCCACCCGCACCGACCCGGCCTGTTCACTCTCCCCCGACCACACGGCACTGACGGCCCTCACCCACTCCGCTCCCGGCGAACTGACCGATCTGGTCCCCCGCCGTCCGACCACCGGCCCGCGGCCCGCCTCCCACGCCTGACCCCGACGGACCAGCGCCCGGGGGCAGGCTGCGCGTCCGGAACACCATGTGGAGGCGGCCGGCCCCCTGCGGACGGTGCCTGTCCTCGTCAGCGCACACATGTGGCCGGCCCGCTCACGCCTGCCTCTGAGCGTGCTGAGCGGTCAGGCGCACGTGGGCACTCTGCTCGCCGAAGCCCGCATAGCCGCTGTCGCGCTGGACGACTTCGAAGAAGACGTCCCCGATGGTCCTGGTGTAGAAGTGGCGGAACTGGCTGCCGCGCCCGTCGCGGTCGTAGAGGCTGCCCAGCGCCCGGTAGGTCTGCAGTTCACCCGGACCGAGGACGTAACGCGCTCCGAGGTCGTCGTAGTAGTTGTCCGGCACCGGCAGAAGATGCCCCGCGGCTCCGATCCGCCTCGCGGCAGCGACGATGTCGTCGGTTGCCAGCGCGATGTGCTGGGAGGCCCGGTGAGAGGCGCCCGGCGCCGGGTCGATGCTCAGCGCGATGCGCACCGAATCGTCCTGGTTGCTGACCGCCCGGCTGCGCCGCAGGCCGTACGGGTCGGAAACATCAACGCCACCGTGCGGCCGGAGCCCGATGACGCTGCGGTAGAAGAGGAGCGCCTCGTCGTACTGGTGCCATGGCTGAGTGAGCGCGACATGATCGATGCCCGTGATGGACCCGGCCTGGGACACCGCGTCCCCCGCGGCAGCGAAGTCGTCGAGCCAGTCGGGCAGATCCTGCCGGCCGGACGCGCAGAAGAAGAGCTCGGTCCCGTCCGGAGCTGCGACCGTCTCCAACAGGACGTCCGTGCGGGCACGGCGGCGCGGCAGAACCGGTGCGCCGAGAGACTCGGCTCGCTTGGCCGCAGCCCCGGGATCAGGGGAATCGAGGCCGAGGGCCGCAAGACGTGGCCCGCTGCCGCCGGTGGCGGGCTCCGTGTTCACCAGGACACGTGCCGCGCCCTGTTCCCAGAGGTCAACGGGCTTGAACCGATGTTTTCCGGTGCGCGAGAACCCCAGCGCCTGAAGCAGGACGGTGACCGGCTCCGTATCCATGGTGACCAGTTCGGCAAAGGCTATTCCGGTGGGCGCGACGGCGGCGGGAAGCTGCAGTACTCCGGCGGCCTCCTGCAACGCGGTGAGGGAGCGCCTCGCGTCGACGGCGGTGCTGCCGGATTCCGCCTGACGGAAGACATCGTTGAAGACTTCCAGTGACAGCGGGCCGTCGTATCCGGACCGGACCACGGACCGGACGAACTCCGCGAGGTCGAAGTCGCCCTGGCCGGGGAAGAGCCGATGGTGGCGGCTCCATTGCAGGACGTCCATCCCCATGAGCGGGGCATCGGCGAGCTGAACGAAGAAGATCTTCTCGCCCGGGATCGCGGCGAAGCCCTCCGGGTCCGAACCTCGGGCCAGAACGTGGAAGCTGTCGAGACAGACACCGAGAGCGGGGTGGTCTGCTGCCTCGACGATGCGCCAGGCACGGTCGTACGTGTTGACGTGACGCCCCCACGCCAGCGCCTCGTAGGCGACGCGGATCCCGTACTCGTCCGCCAGTACGGCCAGTTCGCGCAGCTGCGCCGCGGCCAGGGCGTCGTCGTCGCGGGCGTGCGCGGAGACGTTGGAACACGCCAGGACGGTGTCGACGCCGAGCCGTCGCATGACACGGAACTTGTGCTCCGCCCGGCGCATGCTCCGGGCGAACGCGTCGGCGGACAGACCTTCGACGTCCCTCATCGGCTGGTAGAGAAAGAGTTCGAGACCCAGGTCCGACGCTCGCTCCCTGATCTGTTCGGGCGCGAGCGAACTGCCCAGCAGGTCGTTCTCGAAGATCTCTACACCGTCGAACCCGGCACGGGCCACGGCATTGAGTTTCTCGGTCAGCGTTCCACTGACGGAGACGGTGGCGATGGACGTGCGCATGTGATCCTTCTTCTGGCTTCAGCTGCGGGGACCGGGGACCCTTGCAAGGTCAGTGACGTCGGCGAGCATGCGTTCCACATCGGGTTCGCGTCGGGTGAAGAACCGGAAGGCGTCCGCGGCCTGCAGCGCGACCATGCCCGATCCGTCCAGCGTGGTGCAGCCCAGTGCGCGCGCCTCGGCGAGCAGTCGTGTCTCCAGCGGCCGGTAGACGACTTCGGCCACCCACAGACCCGGGTGGAGCAGTTCGGGAGCGAACGGCATCCCGGGATGCGCGCTCATCCCGGTCGGGGTGGCGTGCACAAGGCCGTCGCAGCGGGCCAGTTCCCGGGCGAGATCCCGCGGGCCGCCGGCGACCACGCGTCGCACCGGGAATCTGGCCTTCAATGAGGCCGCGAGGGAACGGGCCCGCGACTCGTCCATGTCGACCAGGGTCAGGTGGCCGGTGCCCAGCGTGAGCATGGCGTGGGCGACGGCCGCACCGGCCCCGCCGGCTCCGATCTGGACCACGTGCGAGACGGGCGCACCGGGCAGTCCCCGGGTGAATGCCGCGCCGAATCCTGTGACGTCGGTGTTGTGCCCGGTGGCCAGCCCGTCCCGGAAGACGATGGTGTTCACGGCGCCGAGCGCGGCTGCCTGCGTGTCGAGAGCATCGAGGTGAGGGATGACGGTCTGCTTGCAGGGATGGGTGATGTTGAGCCCGTCGTACCCGAGGTCCCGGGCCGCTCGTACGACGTCTCCCACCTGCTCGGGGCCGCCACCCAGAACATCCAGGTCCAGGAGCTTGTACAGATAGCGCAGACCCTGCCGGTCCGCCTCGCGCTCATGCAGAGCAGGGCTGAGCGACGTGCTGATGCCCGCGCCGATCAGTCCCACCAGATACGCGCCCGCCGTCACCGTGCTCCCTCGCCGATCAACCGTGCCGGGCGCGTCAGCGCGAAAACGTACCCGTCCGGGCCCGCCCCGCAGATCAGAGCGTCCGCCACCCCCGACACGTGACTGTGGTGACGGAACTTCTCACGCCGGTGAATATTCGTCAGATGGACCTCCACGACCGGACGTTCCACCGCCGCCAAGGCGTCGCGGATGGCAACCGACGTGTGGCTGCAAGCGCCCGGGTTGATCGCTGTCCCGGCGAACTCGGTGCGCGCCTCATGGATGGCGTCGACAAGCCCGCCCTCGTGGTCGCTCTGTCCGCAGTCAGCCTTCAGACCATGGGCGGCCGCGGTCTCGTGGCAGACCTTCTCCACATCGCCAAGGGTGTCGCTGCCGTAGAGAGCCGGCTCACGGGTGCCGAGGAGATTGGGATTGGGCCCGTTGAGAACGAGCACCCTTCCGATCACCCGTACAGAGGTCCGCTCCATCACGCCTCCAGTAATGTACGAACTAGTACGTTACTTATAGCAAGAGTGGGCTGTGCCGAGAAGCCCTTGCGCCGAAGGATCCGCGCATGGCCTGCTCCTACAATCACGGGACACCCACGACGCACCGGAGGAGCCAGGGCATGTCCAGCGCCCAGAAGCCAGCGCCCGCAGAGCGGCAGCGCGACGCGGCCCGCACCCGGGCGGAGATCCTCGCGGTGGCGACCGGAGAGTTCGCCCGGGACGGCTACGCAGGCGCGCGGGTAGACAAGATCGCCGACCTGACCCGCACCACGAAGCGGATGATCTATTACTACTTCGGCGGCAAGGAACAGCTTTTCACCGCGGTGCTCGAAGCCGCCTACTCGGAGATCCGCCAACTGGAAGGCGACCTGGACGTCGAACATCTCGATCCCGTCGCCGCGACCCGCCGACTGGTCGAGCTGACCTTCGACCACCACGAGGCACACCCCGACTTCATCCGGCTCGTCAGCATCGAGAACATCCACGAGGCGGAACACATCATCGCCTCCGAGAAGTTGAGCCGACTGGGCTCCCCCGCGACCGACGTACTCCAGCGCATCCTCGAGTCAGGACGGAAGGCAGGGCTGTTCCACGCGGAGGTCGACGCCATCGACGTACACGCGATGATCAGCTCGTTCTGCTTCTTCCGCGTGTCGAACCGCCACACGTTCGGCGCACTCTTCGCCCGGGACCTGGTCGACCCTGACAGCCGGGACCACTACCGGAACATGCTCGCGGACATGATCTGCGCGTACCTCACATCGCCGCCCCTGCACAGAGACGGAGAGGAACTGTCGTAGTGCCGCGAATGTGCCGCCAACAGCTCAACACACCCTTGCCAAGAACGCGTTGAGCTGCGGAAGGCAACGCCTCTCCGCCTCGCGCTACGAGCAGAAGCCCGGGTCGAACCCGGCGCCGGCGACGCGGCTGTCGAAGGTGATCACCGGGCGCCGGGCGGCGAGTCCGTCGACGACGCGTCGATCCCGGTTTTCGAGGAACTTGACGGTGTGGTCATGGCCGTGTCCTGGGGACTGCAGGGGTGTGCGGAAACCTCTCGTGGTCCGAGGTGACTGGTGTTCCGGGGCTCGTTCCCGCCCTCACAGCATCGCGACGACGACTTTGCCGGCCTTCGCCCGTCCCTTTTCGACGTACTCCATCGCCTGAAGGGTTTCGTCGAACGGGAACACGCGGTCGACGACTGGACGGATCTTTCCGGCGTCGATGAGGGGGGTGAGTTGGCGCAGTTGGTCCCCGCCGGCCTTCATGAAGAGAAACGAGTACGTCACGCCGTGGCGCTTGGCGTCGCGCCGGGTTCTGAAGCTGAGCGCGGTCATGGCCAGGCGGAGGACCGGGTTCGCGCCGAGCTCGCGGGCGAAGGCCGGGTCGGGTGGGCCTGCCACGCTGATGGCCTGGCCGCCGGGCTTGAGGATGCGCAGGGACTTGGCGAGGTTCTCGCCGCCGAGACTGTCCAGGACGACGTCGTAGCCGTCGAGGATTTCAGTGAAGTCCTGCGTGCGGTAGTCGATCACCTCGTCCGCGCCGAGCTCCCTGACCAGGTCGACCTTGGCCGTGCTCACGGTGGTGGCCACGTGCGCGCCCAGCGCCTTGGCCAGCTGGACGGCGATGGAGCCCAGGCCGCCCGCGCCCGCGTGGACGAGGACCTTCTGGCCCGGCTGTACGTGGGCCCGCTCGACCAGCGCCTGCCACGCGGTCAGCGCGACCAGGGGAAGGGAGGCGGCCTCGGTCATGGTGAGCGTGGCAGGTTTGGCCGCCAGGTCGTCCTGATGGACGGCGAGGAGTTCGGCAAAGGTGCCGATACGGTCCTTCTCGGGCCGGGCGTAGACCTCGTCACCCACCGTGAAGCGGGTGACGGACGGGCCCACACGGACGACCGTCCCGGCGAGGTCGTTGCCCAGGACGAGCGGGAGACGGTAGGGCAGGAACGCCTTGAAGTCCCCGTTGCGGATCCTGATGTCCAGTGGGTTGACGCCCGCCGCATGAATCCTGACCAGAACGTCGTGGGCACCCACCTGCGGGTCGGGTACCCCGGTGGCGCGCATCCCGGCTTGGCCGCCGTACTTCTCGACCATGAAGGCCCTCATCGTCGTCTCCGTTCCGTGTCCCGTCCCTGAACGGGCGGGGTCTCCGCTCGTCCCGGCCTTCTGCCGGTACGAGATGGATCGTGTTGTTCTACCGACCGCGGCGCGGGCGCATTGTGCCCTCGAACGCGTTCACCCATCAGGCCACCGGCACGGCCGGGGCGGTGATCCGGTCGGTGGCACCTCCCGGGAGGCGGTCCAGGGAGGCGGCGATCCCCTCGTGCGGTGCGCCGAGCGGCACCGCGCCGACATCGGTGAGGCGGGTGTACTGCTCGTCGGTCAGCCGGACGCCGAGGGCGCCGAGGTAGCCGTCCGACAACGGCGCTCTTCCGGCCGGTGCTCTCGGTGTGGATGACCATGCCCAGGTCGCTCAGGCGCCCCTCGGCCGAGCCGCGGTACTTGCCGGTGAGCAGACCACCGCCGAGCGGCGACCACAGGGCGGCGCCCAGGCCCAGGCTCTCGGTCATGGGCAGCAGCTCACGATCGGCCGTGCACTCCACTCGGAGGAGATCAGCTTTCCCGTCAGCTCCTCCGACTCGCCGAACCGGTAGCCGTCCGCGCTGTCGAGGAAGGTGCCGCCGGCCTCGGCGAACCGGTCGAAGATCCGGCGTGCCTCGTCCGGCTCTGCGCCTGCTCCCCAGCCGGTGCCGAAGTTCGCGGTGCCGAGCGCGTACTCGGAGACGCGCAGTCCGGCCCGGCGGCCGAAAGCCCTGTACTGCATGAGATGTCCTTGCATGAGGGGTGGGGAAACCGGTTACGCCGGGCCGGAGGAGCGAGCGTCAGCCTGCGTTCGGCCGGGGTGCCGCGGAGAGGCTCTGCTTGACGTACCGGCTGGTCTCGTCGGCGAGGATCTCGGGCAGGCCGGTCTCGATCCCGTCCAGGGCCTGGGCGGCGACATCGGCGGCGGCGACCTTCTGATCGGCGGGTACGCCGGCGGCCATGTCGGTGTCCATGTAGCCGACGTGCAGCGCCGAGACGGTGATGCCACGCGGCGCCAACTCCTCACGCGTCGCGTCGCTCAGCGCCCAGGCGGCGGCCTTGGAGGCCGCGTAGGAGCCGAGGCCGGCCGGATGGAACCAGGACAGCGCGGACAGGACGTTGAGTACGGCGCCGCCACCGTTGCGCTCGATGACGGGGGCGAAGGCGCGGGTCGTGGCGAGCGGGCCGAAGAAGTTGGTCTCCATCTCCCGGCGCACCTCATCGATGTCGCCTCCGAGCAGCGTCGCACCGGTGGAGATGCCCGCATTGTTGATCAGCAGTGTCGCGTCGGACGCCACGCGGGCGGCCTCCCGTATCGACGACTCGTCCGTGACGTCCAGTCGCAGGGGGATGACGCCCGGGACGTCGACCGTCTCGGGGCGTCGGGCCGCGCCGTACACCTTCGCGCCGCGCTCGACGAGCTGGGCGGCCAGGTGCCGCCCGAGCCCCCGGTTGGCGCCCGTGACGACCGCGACCGTGTTCTTCGGTTCCATGCCTGCTCCTGGTCCTGGCGAGCGCCGTCGGCAGCCCGCAACGAATTAGATTATGCATCCAATCTAAACATGAGCCTATGATAGATGCCAGTCGACATCCAAACGGGAGGTGGCCATGGGCCGCGTATCGCAGGCGCAGGCGGAGGAAAACCGCAGGCGGGTGGTGGACACCGCATCCCGCTTGTTCCGGGAGCAGGGCACGCAGGTCAGCGTCGCGGACCTGATGAAGGCGGCCGGCCTGACCCACGGCGCGTTCTACAAGCAGTTCGCCTCCAAGGAGGCACTGGTCGACGAGGCCACCGCCCACGCCTTCGCCGAGCTCAACCAGCGCTACGGCGCTGGGCTCGAGCAGCACGACGGGCAGCGCGAAGCCGCCCAGCAGGCACTGATCGACGTGTACCTCTCCGTCGAACACCGCGACGACCCGGCGGACGGCTGCCCGGTCGCCGCGCTCGCCACCGACATCGCGCGCGAGGGCGGGGGGCCGGAGGGCCGTCGCGTCTACGCCGAGGGAGTGGCCGACTTCGCCGACTTCCTCGCCACCGACGACCAGGAGGGCATCGTCCGCCTCTGCACCCTGTTCGGCGCGCTGGTCCTGTCCCGGGCCACCAAGGGCTCCCCACTGTCCGGGGAGATCCTCGCCGCCGCCCACGCAGCCTTGACGGAAACCGGCTGATCAGGGGCGCCGTGCGGGTGCACACCGAGCGCACTCGTGGGCGCCGGGCGTCCGCGCCGGGAGGAGGAGGCGGGAGGAGACCGCCGATGCCTGGCGCACCGGCTTCACCGGGCGCCAGACATGAGGGCATGCCCGGCGCAGGCTCAGCGGAGCAGTGCGCGTTCGGATCTCGGTTGTGTATCGCGGCGCTCCGTCCGCCACGTAGCGGATTGTCGGACGAACGCGTCGACGGCCGGCCGGGGCGCCGGCGCCCGTTCGTCCGCGTGCCGGTCCTGGCCCTTGGGTGCACGATCATGCAGAGGCAGGCCGGTCAGGCCGCTTCGGTGAAAGTCCCTGCTCTCCCAGCGAAGGCCCGTGTCGCGCCGATGCGCGTGCGTTCCTTGCGGTGGGCGGCGAGGACGGCGGGACGGCGGGCGTTCGCGTCGCGCCGACGCAGGCAGGCGCGCAGCGCGCGGGGCCGGACCGTGGGCCGAGCGCGGTGGCAGACGCAAGGATCCCGACCGTGAGCCCTGCCGCCGGCGCCGGGCGGCCCCACGATCATGCCGACGACCGGCGCCTACGCGCCGTCATGGACGAGGCAGGCGTTGCCTGATACGGCACTGGGAGAGGGAGACGAAGCTCCTGTGCCGCCGACGTCACACAGCGGAAGCCAATGTTCCCGGCGCTGCTGTCGGGGGTGTTGGAGCTACGCGCGTCCACCCGGTATCGGAAGCAGTAGCTCTCGTGGCACAGGTAGGAACCGCCGCGCATGACCTTGCGCTCGGCCCGGTCGGGTCCGGTCGGGTTGTTCCTCGTGCCCGTGACGTGCCAGGTGGGGTGGAACCAGTCGGCGCACCACTCCCACACGTTGCCGCACGTGTTGTGGAGGCCGTAGCCGTTGGGTTCGTAGGCGTCGGCCGGGGCGGTACCGACGTAGCCGTCGGCGCCGGTGTCGCGGTCGGGGAATTCGCCCTGCCACACGTTCATCCGGTGGACGCCGCCCGGTTCGCGTGCGTCGCCCCAGGGGTAGCGGGCCTGCACCAGTCCCCCGCGTGCGGCGTACTCCCATTCGGCCTCGGTGGGCAGGCAATTGCCTGCCCACCGAGGCCGAATG
>NZ_JAELVH010000170.1 GCF_019399235.1 Streptomyces poriferorum
GCCTGCGCAGGCACATCCATCTGGCCAGGGCGTACAGCCAGGTTCTGCGCTCGTCCTCGCCGGTGGGACACCGGCCGTTCTGCCGCTCGGCCAGCGCCAGTACGCCGCCGAGCGCCTCGGTGGCGGCGTCGTGGTCGCAGAGCACGGAGAGGCAGTACGTGAACAGGCCGTCGAGATGCGGCTCGTAACGGGCGGGCGGCTGCTTCGGCGAGGAGTGGGGCGCGCGGTGCTGCGCCCGGTGTGCGCCGGGGGTGCTCGTGGGGGTCTCCAGCCTGCTGCTCGTCACCTTGCGACCGTAGGCAGCGCGGGGCGGGGCCCTGGCACCCCTTGAGCACATTTAACCCTTACGGGTGAACGTATCGCTCAATAAGGGACAGGAATCCATGATTCCGCCCCCCACACCCGGCCCCGCCGCCCGCGCCCGCACCGCGGCGGGCCGCACTGTCCGACCCCACCTATACGGTGGCGCCATGGCTGCCCGTACGAAATCCGCGAAGGACCGGCCGTCCTACCGCTGCACCGAATGCGGCTGGACGACCGCCAAGTGGCTCGGCCGCTGCCCCGAGTGCCAGGCGTGGGGGACGGTCGAGGAGTTCGGCGGCGCCCCCGCGGTGCGCACCACGGCGGCCGGCCGCGTCTCCACCGCCGCGCTCCCCATCGGCCAGGTGGACAGCCGCCAGGCCACCGCCCGCTCGACGGGCGTGGGTGAGCTGGACCGTGTGCTGGGCGGCGGTCTGGTGCCCGGTGCAGTCGTGCTGCTCGCGGGCGAGCCGGGCGTGGGGAAGTCGACGCTGCTGCTGGACGTGGCGGCCAAGGCCGCGAGCGACGAGCACCGCACTTTGTACGTCACGGCGGAGGAGTCCGCCAGCCAGGTCAGGATGCGTGCCGACCGGATCGGGGCGATCAACGACCATCTGTACCTGGCCGCCGAGACGGATCTGTCAGCGGTCCTCGGTCATCTGGACGCGGTCAAACCGTCCCTGCTCGTCCTGGACTCCGTGCAGACCGTCGCCTCCCCCGAGATCGAGGGCGCGCCCGGCGGGATGGCGCAGGTCCGCGAGGTGGCCGGGGCGCTGATCCGGGCCTCCAAGGAGCGCGGCATGTCGACCCTGCTGGTCGGCCACGTCACCAAGGACGGCGCGATCGCCGGGCCCCGGCTGCTGGAGCACCTGGTCGACGTGGTGCTGTCGTTCGAGGGCGACCGGCATGCCAGGCTCCGGCTCGTGCGCGGCGTCAAGAACCGTTACGGGGCGACCGACGAGGTCGGCTGCTTCGAGCTCCACGACGAGGGCATCACCGGCCTCGCCGACCCCTCCGGCCTCTTCCTCACCCGCCGCGACGAGCCCGTGCCCGGCACCTGCCTGACCGTCACCCTGGAGGGCAAGCGTCCGCTGGTCGCCGAGGTGCAGGCCCTCACCGTCGACTCCCAGATCCCTTCGCCCCGGCGCACCACTTCGGGGCTCGAGACGTCCCGGGTCTCGATGATGCTGGCCGTCCTGGAGCAGCGCGGCCGGATCAGCTCGCTGGGCAAACGGGACATCTACAGCGCCACGGTCGGCGGCGTGAAGCTCTCCGAACCGGCCGCGGACCTCGCGATCGCGCTCGCCCTGGCCAGCGCGGCCAGCGACACACCCCTGCCCAAGAACCTGGTGGCGATCGGCGAGGTGGGCCTCGCGGGCGAGGTCAGGCGGGTCACCGGGGTCCAGCGCAGACTGGCCGAGGCGTACCGTCTGGGCTTCACGCACGCCCTGGTCCCGACCGATCCGGGGAAGGTCCCGGCCGGTATGAAGGTCACAGAAGTGGCCAACATGGGCGATGCGCTCAGGGTGCTCCCGCGCCGCTCTCGCGCACAGGCCCCACAGGAGGACGGCGTACGCCGGTAGACTTTGCCCTGGTCTCGCCCGTCCGTACGAACGGTATGAGGGACATAGGGTCTTTCATCTGGATCGGGATCGATCCGAACGAGAGGCCCCGAGGGCACCGCGAACCTGTGACCGGAGGAGTGCAGTGGCAGCCAGCGACCGGGCAGCATCGCCCGGAAAGTCCGGCCAAGGCACCGGTAACGAGGCGCTGATGCGCGCCTCGTTGACCGCCGTCGCGCCCGGAATGGCCCTGCGGGACGGCCTGGAGCGCATCCTCCGTGGCAACACCGGCGGGCTGATCGTGCTCGGCATGGACAGGACCGTCGAGTCGATGTGCACCGGCGGCTTCGTGCTGGACGTGGAGTTCACCGCGACCCGGCTGCGCGAGCTCGCCAAGCTCGACGGGGCACTGATCCTCGACAAGGACATGACCAAGATCCTGCGGGCCGGCGTCCAGCTGGTCCCGGACGCCTCGATCCCCACCGAGGAGACGGGCACCCGGCACCGCACGGCGGACCGGGTCTCCAAGCAGTGCAACTTCCCGGTCGTCTCGGTCTCGCAGTCGATGCACCTCATCGCGCTGTACGTGGACGGCGAGCGCCGGGTCCTGGAGGAGTCCGCCGCGATCCTCTCCCGCGCCAACCAGGCGCTCGCCACGCTGGAGCGGTACAAGCTCCGGCTCGACGAGGTCGCGGGCACGCTCTCTGCCCTGGAGATCGAGGACCTGGTGACGGTCCGGGACGTGACGGCCGTCGCCCAGCGTCTGGAGATGGTCCGCCGGATCGCGACCGAGATCGCCGAGTACGTGGTGGAGCTCGGGACCGACGGCCGGCTCCTCTCGCTCCAGCTCGACGAGTTGATCGCGGGCGTGGAGCCGGAGCGCGAGCTGGTCGTGCGCGACTACGTGCCGGAGCCGACCGCGAAGCGTTCACGCACGGTGGCGGAGGCGCTCACCGAGCTGGACGCGCTGTCCCACACCGAGCTGCTGGAACTCCCGGTCGTGGCAAGGGCGCTGGGCTACAGCGGCTCCCCCGAGACGCTCGACTCGGCAGTGTCGCCGCGCGGCTTCCGGCTGCTGGCGAAGGTACCGCGACTGCCCGGCGCGATCATCGACCGGCTGGTGGAGCACTTCGGCGGCCTGCAGAAGCTGCTCGCCGCGAGCGTCGACGACCTCCAGACGGTCGACGGCGTCGGCGAGGCGCGGGCACGCAGCGTGCGCGAGGGCCTGTCGCGACTGGCCGAGTCGTCGATCCTCGAGCGGTACGTGTAGCCGGGGCGGCACACCCCTGCCGGGCGCACTCACCGCTCGGCCGCACTCGCCGCCGCTCGGGCGCACTCGCCGCTCGGGCGCACTCGCCGCTCGGCCGCTCCCGGCCGCTCCTCCGCGGTCCGTCCCTCGCTGACGTCAGCTGTTCGCCGCCGTCAGCCGCCGACTGCCCCTCGCCGCCGTCAGCCGTCGACCGCCTCTCGCCGTCGTCAGCCTTTCGCCGTCGTCAGTCCTTCGCGAGGACGAACGAGGCGCGCTGCACGGGCTCGCCCGGGGCCTTCGCCTCGACCAGGTACGTACCGGCGCCCACGGCCCCCGCAGGCGGCGTCGCGCACTTCGGGGCGCTCTTCGCGCGGTCCCACTCCACGGCGTGCTCGACGGTCGCACCGGCCGGCACCTTCAGCAGCACGGCGGCCGCGTCGCGCGGGCAGTCCTTGGAGGACCACACCTCCTCGTCCTCGCCGCCGGCTTCCGTGACGGTGAGAACCGCGGACTTCGGGCCGAAATCGGCCTTGCACGCGGTGGACGAGGTGTTCGTGGCGATCAGCCGGAACTTCGGCTTCTGCCCGGGTCCGTAGCGGAGTTCCGTCTTCAGCGTCAGCCGCAGCGCGGCGGGCGAGCAGTCGGGGAGCGAGGAGCCGGGCGGGAGCTGCTGACCCGCGGTCGCGCCGCCGGAGCCACCGCCCGTACCGGAACCGGCTTCCGTGTCCGCGCCGTTGCCGCTGTCGCCCGTTCCGTCACCGGTTCCGCCGGAGCCGCCCGTGTCGCCCGACTCGTCGCGTCCGCCCGGCTGTTCACTGATCGCCGGGCCCGAACCGGAGGGTCCGGGGGTGATCGAGTTCACGGGACCGGAGCCGGGGGGCCGCGAGTCGTCGTGATTCCCCTTGCCGCCACCGTTGGTGACGGCCCATACGACCAGCAACGCGAGCAGCGCAATCAGCGTCGCCGCTACCGCCCTCCGTCGCCAGTAGATGGTGGAGGGAAGCGGCCCGATCGGATTACGCAGAGATCCCACGGCGCAAACTGTACGAGAGAACGGCACCAACTCCCGCCCCACCCGCCGCTACAGGCGTCCAAGTTTTGCGGATCATCATCCTGGGGCGGCCCGTTCCCCCTCCACCCACGGGATCCGGACACCTCACGTGATCACGCAGACGCATTGAGTGACCCTCGCGCGGGGGCCATGGGCCAGTTGCCGCAACGGCTCGCGGGACGTGCGGCCACTTGCCGGAACGCGGGTACGGCGGGGCACGGAAAGAAGGGGGTCACTATCACTCCAAGGGCTGTCATGAGGGGCGACACCCCCGTGCCCCCGACCTCTCTCCACACTTCCGTGCCAGGATCGAGGGTGCGATGACTGCAACGACTGCGACACAGACGCCCCCCGCCTCCCTCCACACTCCCGTCATCGGGTGGTTCGACCAGCACGCCCGCGATCTGCCCTGGCGCCGCCCCGAAGCGGGGGCCTGGGGTGTGATGGTGAGCGAGTTCATGCTGCAGCAGACCCCCGTCAACCGGGTCCTCCCGGTGTACGAGCAGTGGCTGGCCCGCTGGCCGCGGCCCGCCGACTCGCAGCACAACCGCCCGGCGAGGCGGTCCGCGCCTGGGGCCGGCTCGGCTATCCGCGGCGGGCCCTGCGCCTGCACGGCGCCGCCCAGGCCATAACGGAACGGCACGGCGGCGACGTGCCGAGCGAGCACGCCCAGCTGCTCGCCCTGCCCGGGATCGGCGAGTACACGGCGGCCGCCGTGGCCTCGTTCGCCTACCGGCAGCGGCACGCCGTCCTCGACACGAACGTCCGCCGGGTGTTCGCCCGGGCCGCGACCGGCATCCAGTACCCGCCGAACGCGACCACCGCCGCCGAACGCAAGCTCGCCCGCGCCCTGCTGCCGGACGAGGACGAGCAGGCGGCCCGGTGGGCCGCCGCGACGATGGAGCTCGGCGCCCTCGTCTGCACCGCGAAGAGCGAGGACTGCACGCGCTGCCCGATCTCGGAACAGTGCGCCTGGCGGCTGGCCGGGAAGCCCCCGCACCAGGGGCCCCCGCGCCGCGGCCAGACCTACGCCGGTACGGACCGGCAGGTACGCGGCAGGCTCCTCGCCGTACTGCGCGAGTCGGTGAACCCGGTGCCGCAGTCCGCGCTCGACGCGGTGTGGGAGGAGCCGGTGCAGCGGGCCCGTGCGCTGGACGGCCTGGTCGCCGACGGCCTGGTCGAACCGCTGGCGGGCGGCCAGTACCGGCTGCCGCTGACCTGACGAACCGGGCGGAGCCGTTCCGCTTCACCGGCCCCTTTGTCCCTCTCCTCCTGCGCTGTTACACAACCGATGGACAGCCGTGCGTCCGCGTACGGCTGCTCCGCACAGCCTCGTGACAACAGCTCCGTAGCGTCACCGAAGTCAGCCCGACGACCAGGCGGCTGGCGGTGGTCTACGGGGTTTCACGGGGACGGAGGCGGTTGTCATGGCGCAGGGTGAGGTGCTCGGTTTCGAGGAGTACGTACGTACCCGGCAGGACGCGTTGCTGCGCAGCGCGCGCCGGCTGGTCCCCGATCCCGTGGACGCGCAGGACCTGCTGCAGACCGCGCTCGCCCGCACCTACGGCCGATGGGACGGCATCGCCGACAAGTCCCTGGCCGACGCCTATCTGCGCCGCGTCATGATCAACACCCGCACCGAGTGGTGGCGAGCGCGCAAACTGGACGAGGTCCCCACCGAGCAGCTCCCCGACGCCAGCGTCGAGGACGGCACCGAGCAGCGCGCCGACCGCGCCCTGCTGATGGACGTCCTGGGCGTGCTCGCTCCGAAGCAGCGCAGCGTGGTCGTGCTGCGACACTGGGAACAGATGAGCACGGAGGAGACGGCCGCTGCGCTCGGCATGTCGGCCGGTACGGTGAAGAGCACCCTGCACCGGGCCCTGGCACGACTGCGCCAGGAGCTGGAGAGCAGGGAAGCGGCAAGCCGTGCGGAGCGGATCCGTGAGGACGGGGAGCGCGTGGCGGATGTCCGCGTCGTGGCGCCCCGGACCCCGGTCGGGTCGCGGGCACAGGCAGGGGCGCCCCGGGAGGGGCGTCACGACGAGCGGGGGCGGGAGCGGTGCGCGGCCTGACAGGCAGCGGTGAGGGCGGCGGCGGGAGCGGCGGCCCGTTCACCAAAGGACCCACCGGGGACGGAACCACCGAAGGACCCACCGGGGACGGAACCGGCTTCACCAAAGGACCCACCGGGGACGGAACCACCGAAGGACCCACCGGGGACGGAACCGGCTTCACCAAAGTACCCACCGGGGACAAGACCGGCGGCGGGCGGAGAGCAGGGCTGACCGGCTGGGCGGCGAGCAGCACGGCTCTGGCCGGGCTCGCCGCCTTCGGGCTGTTCGCCGTCAGCTGCTCCACCGGAGGCACCGGCACCCGGGACGAGGGCCCGGCGGGCACCCAGCCGGTCGCCCAGGTCACGCCCAGTCCCACGGCCCCGTCCGCGGCGAGGCCGACGCCCCGGATCGACGCGGTGGGTCTGCTCAAGGCGGACTCCGCGGTGAGCGAGCGGGTCAGGACCGATCTGAGGCCCTGCACCGGTGACGAGTACCCGGTGGACACCTCGTACGGAACCCTGACCGGCGGCCCGTCCGCCGACGTGGTGGTGAACGTGATGACCTGCGGCGACTCGGTCGGCGTGGGCACCTATGTGTACCGGCCGCGGCCCGACGGTACGTACGAGAACGTGTTCACCATCGAGCAGCCGGCGGTCTACGGGACCATCGACCGCGGTGATCTGGTGGTGACGACGCAGGTGTACGGGAAGAAGGACGCGGTCGCCTACCCCTCGGGCGAGGAAGTGATCACGTACCACTGGGCGAACACCCGGTTCAGCGAGCAGGACCGGGTGCACAACGACTTCAACAGAGCCGTCGGTGCCGGGGACGGGGACTTCCCCGAGCCGGCCGAACCGACGAGGAACTGAGAGCAGTCCGATGGCCGAGACCCATGTCCTGTTCGTCGAGGACGACGACGTCATCCGCGAGGCCACCCAGCTGGCGCTGGAGCGGGACGGCTTCGTGGTCACCGCGATGCCCGACGGCCTCCTCGGCCTCGAAGCGTTCCGCAGGGACCGGCCCGACATCGCGCTGCTCGATGTGATGGTCCCCGGCCTGGACGGGGTCAGCCTCTGCCGGCGCATCCGGGACGAGTCGACGGTTCCGGTGATCATGCTGTCGGCGCGGGCCGACTCGATCGACGTGGTGCTCGGCCTGGAGGCGGGCGCCGACGACTACGTCACGAAGCCGTTCGACGGAGCCGTCCTGGTCGCCAGGATCCGGGCAGTGCTCCGCCGCTTCGGCCATGCCGCGGGGAGCGGGGCGGGCGGCGGCGAGCGGGCCGAGGGGTCCGAGGGCGGCGTGCTCGTCTTCGGTGACCTGGAGGTCGACACGGAGGGCATGGAGGTGCGCAAGGGCGGCGAGCAGGTGGGTCTGACCCCCACCGAGATGCGGCTGCTGCTGGAGTTCTCGTCCGCGCCCGGCACGGTCCTCTCCCGCGACAAGCTGCTGGAACGGGTCTGGGACTACGGCTGGGGCGGCGACACCCGGGTCGTGGACGTCCATGTCCAGCGACTGCGTACGAAGGTCGGCCAGGACCGGATCGAAACGGTCCGCGGCTTCGGCTACAAGCTCAGGGCATGAGGCGCCCGGCCCTGCGGACGGGCGTCCGCTGGAAGATCAGCATCGCGATCGCGGCGGTCGGCGCCCTGATCGCCGTCGCACTGAGCCTGGTCGTCCACAACGCCGCCAGGGTCTCCATGCTGGAGAACGCGCGCGAGGTCCAGCTGGAGCGGCTGAACTACGCCCAGCTGCTCTACGAGGCGACGAAGACGAAGAAGGCCGATCCCCGCTTCGGGGCGAAGCTCAACGATCCGACGATGCCGCAGAGCCTGCGCCAGGAGACCCGGCGCAACCGGCGCGCGACGCACGTCGAGGACGGCGGTGGAGTACCCGACGTCTGGGCGGCCGTACCGCTGCCCGGCGGCGACGTGCTCTCGCTGCACACCCGTTTCGCCGACCGCTCCACCACGATCCTGGGCGATCTCGACCGGGCCCTGATCATCGGGTCGGTCTCGGTGGTCTTCGGCGGCTCCGCGCTGGGCGTGCTGATCGGCGGCCAGCTCTCGCGCCGGCTGCGCAAGGCGGCGGCCGCCGCCGGAAGGGTCGCTCAGGGCCATACCGACGTACGGGTCGGGGACGCCGTCGGCGGGGTCGTGCGGGACGAGACCGATGAGCTGGCCGGTGCGGTGGACGCCCTGACGGACGCGCTCAACGAACGGATCGAGGCGGAGCGCCGGGTCACGGCGGACATCGCGCACGAACTGCGTACTCCCGTGACGGGTCTGCTGACGGCCGCCGAGCTGCTGCCGCCCGGCCGCCCCACGGAGCTCGTACGGGACCGGGCGCAGGCGATGCGCACGCTGGTCGAGGACGTGCTGGAGGTGGCCCGGCTGGACAGCGCGTCCGAGCGGGCCGAGCTGCAGCAGGTCGCGCTGGGCGAGTTCGTCAGCCGCCGGGTGGCGCTGCTGAACCCTGAGGTGCGGGTCCAGGTGGTCCACGAGTCGTGGGTCAGCACCGATCCGCGCCGGCTGGAGCGCATCCTGTTCAATCTGCTGGGCAATGCCGCCAAGCACGGCTCCACCCCGGTGGAGGTCACGGTCGAGGGCCGGGTGGTACGTGTCCGCGACCACGGTCCCGGGTTCCCGGCCGCGCTGCTGCGGGAGGGGCCGAGCCGGTTCCGTACCGGATCCACCGACCGGGCCGGGCACGGGCACGGGCTGGGGCTGACGATCGCGGCCGGTCAGGCCCGGGTGCTCGGTGCCCGGCTGACCTTCCGCAACGCGGCCCCCGATGGCGCGGCCGAGGGCGCCGGCGGGGCGATCGCCGTCCTGTGGCTGCCCGAGCACGCGCCCACCGACACCGGCAGCTTCCCCATGCTCCAGCTGGGCGAGCAGCGCGGTCCGGAGCCGAGAAGCCGGAAGTCCGCCGGCCGCGGCGCGCACCCCGACCGCTGAGCGGCCGTTGCGCGCGGAGATACGGGAAGGGCCGCGGGGTACGTACCCCGCGGCCCTTCCCGTATGAGGACCCCTACACCGCGTCGACCACCGGGGCGGCCTTCTCCGGTCCGGCGCCCCGCAGCGGGACCTCCTTGACGAACAGCGCCGCCACCAGGGCGACCAGTCCGACCGAGGCACCGACCAGGAAGGCGATGTGAGTGCCGGACGCCACCGCGTACTCGTACGCCTCACGCACCGGTACCGGCAGCTTCGCCAGGCTCGCCGCGTCCAGCTGGGCGCCGTGCATGGTCGCGCCCGCACCGCCGCGGGCGGACATCTCGTCGCTCACCCGTCCGGTGAAGAGCGCGCCCATGATGGCGACGCCGAAGGAGCTGCCGAGCGTACGGAACAGGGTGGTGGAGGACGAGGCGACACCCATGTCCTTCATCTCCACGCTGTTCTGCGCGACGAGCATGGTGATCTGCATCAGGAAGCCCATGCCCGCGCCGAGCACCGCCATGTAGATGCCAGAGGTGAACCGGGTGGTGTCCGTGTCCATCGTCGAGAGCAGGAAGAGTCCGGAGACCATCAGGATCGATCCCACGATCGGGAAGATCTTGTACCGGCCGCTGCTGGTGGTGATCCGCCCGGCGACCAGCGAGACGATCATCATCGCCAGGAGCATCGGCAGGAGCAGCAGCCCGGAGTTGGTCGCGGACGCGCCCTGGACGGACTGCTGGAACAGCGGCAGGTAGAGCACCGCGCCGAACATCACGAAGCCCGCCATGAAGCCGACCACGGACATCAGCGTGAAGTTGGCGTTGCGGAAGATGTGCAGCGGGATGATCGGTTCCGCGGCCTTGGTCTCGACGAAAAGGAAGCCGGCGAGCGCGGCGACGCCGATCGCGATGAGCTCCATGATGACGGCGGAGTTCCAGTCGTACTCCGAACCGCCCCAGGTGGTCACCAGGACGATCGCGGTGATGCCGACGGTCAGCAGTCCGGCGCCGAGGTAGTCGACCTTCGCCTCGGTCCGTTCCCGCTTGGGCAGGTGCAGCACGGTGACGATCATGGCCAGGGCTACGGCACCCAGCGGCAGGTTGATGTAGAAGCTCCAGCGCCAGCCGAGGTGGTCGGTGATGGTGCCGCCGACCAGCGGTCCGCCGATCATCGCGATCGCCATGACGCCGGCCATCATGCCCTGGTACTTGCCGCGCTCGCGGGGCGGCACGAGGTCGCCGATGATCGCCATGACGCCGACCATCAGACCGCCAGCGCCGAGACCCTGGATCGCCCGGAAGCCGATCAGCTGACCCATGTCCTGGGACATGCCGCTGAGGACCGAGCCGATCAGGAAGATCACGATGGACGTGAGGAAGATGCCCTTGCGCCCGTACATGTCACCGAGCTTGCCCCAGATGGGGGTGGAGGCGGCGGTGGCCAGGGTGTAGGCGGTGACGACCCAGGACAGGTGCTCCAGACCGCCGAGGTCACCCACGATCGTCGGCATCGCGGTGCCGACGATCAGGTTGTCGAGCATGGCCAGCAGCATGGCGATCATCAGGGCGAGCACCACCACCCGCACGCTGCGCTGTCGCGGGGCGGGCTTCTCCGCCGGTCCGGGCGGTGCTTCCGCCTTTCCGTCCGCCGCCTTCATCAGGTCCGCCATGTTCCCCAACTCCCCGTTCCCCTGTACACCGGGCCCTTACTTGCCGCCCGGCTAGTTGACTACACTCGGGGAAGGTAGCCCCGTAACTAGCCGGGCGTCAAGTAAGTTTTTGGGAGAGCACCATGGGCAGCACGCCGCAGCCGCGCCGGGGCAACACCCGACAGCGCATCCAGGACGTCGCCCTGAACCTCTTCGCCGAGCAGGGCTACGAGAAGACCTCACTGCGCGAGATCGCCGAGCACCTCGATGTCACCAAGGCCGCGCTGTACTACCACTTCAAGACCAAGGAAGACATCCTGGTCAGCATCTTCGAGGACCTCAACCGGCCCGTCGAGGAGCTGATCACCTGGGGCAAGACGCAGCCGCGCACGCTGGAGACGAAGAAGGAGATCCTCAGCCGCTACAGCGACGCCCTGGCGAACGCCGCCCCGCTCTTCCGTTTCATGCAGGAGAACCAGGCGACCGTGCGCGACCTGAGCATCGGCGTGACGATCAAGGACCGGGTCCTGGCGCTCGTGGACCTGATCAAGGACCCCGACGCGCCGCTCACCGACCAGGTGCGGTGCTTCAGCGCGCTCTTCACCCTGCACGCCGGCATGCTCGCACTGAAAGACGTCGACGGCGACCCCGAGGACAAGCGGAAGGCCGCCCTCGAAGTCGCCGTCGAACTGGTCACCCGGGCCCATGACCCGGGTCCCGCCCGGTAGCGGGGTGGTGTCCCGGTCGGATCAGACCGAGATGCCGTGCTTGTGCAGGTAGTTGACCGGGTTGACCGCCGAACCGTAGTTCGCGGTGGTCCGGATCTCGAAGTGCAGGTGCGGACCGCTGGAGTTGCCGGTGTTGCCGGAGAGAGCGATCTTCTCGCCCTTCTTCACGTGCTCGCCGATGTGCACCTGGATCTTCGAGAGGTGCGCGTACTGCGAGTACGTGCCGTTGCTGTGCTTGATCACGATGGCGTTGCCGTACGCGGGACCGTCGCCGCCGCCGTTCGGGCCGGCCTTCACGATGGTGCCGTTGTGCGCGGCCTCCACCTTGGTGCCGATCGGCACGGCGAAGTCCTGGCCGGAGTGCTTGTGCGCCCAGCGGGCTCCGTCGTTGCCGAAGGTCGCGCTCAGCTTGTAGTGGTGGACCGGGGTCTCCCAGGCGAGCTTCGCGGCCTTCTTGGCTGCGGCCTTCTTCTTCGCTGCCGCCTTCTTCTTCGCGGCGGCCTTCTTCTTGGACGCCTCGGCCTTCTTCGCCGCGGTGTGCTCGGCCGCCTTGCCCTGTGCGGCTGCCTGCTGGGCGACCGACTCGGCGGTGGTCGCGCTCGCCAGGCTCGCAGTACCGGTGGTGCCCGCCGTGCCGGCCGCGAACGCAGCGCCCGCGCCGAGAACCATCGACGTCCCCAGGCCGGCTGCCACCACGGCGCCACGGACACGGGAAGCGGACGGGCGGCGGGTCTGGAACGTAGCGCGCTTCGACATAAGCAGAGAACCTCCGGGATGACTGGACCCGGCGGCGTGCCGGGCTGGCCATACCTTGGTAACCCGCACCCCCGGATGCACTCAAACCCCCCATCTACGAAGAAAAGCCGTAGTCGGAGGCCCGGGAATTCACCGCCGAGGGGCCCGCTCCGCACCCCTCGACCGCTGCCGAAAGTCTTTGTCGGGACAGGTTTAACCCCAGTTCCAAACCGTCCATACCGGACACAGCGCCGCCGGCCGGGCAGTTCACCCCAAACACCCGAAGGCCCCACCGCGCACCGGGCCGAAGGTCCCGCCCGCGACCGGGGCGTTTACTCCTAACGTGCCTAGTAGGCCCCGAAAGGGCTGTGCGCCTTGTCACCGGCGGTGGGACCAACGGCTGTCCGTTTCGGGACCTTCGGCCCGGGGTACGACGGCGCTACCCGATGGGCAGCGCCGTCACCTTCTTCGCGTGCAGGGCCACGAGCTGCTTGCCGCCCGCCGCCAGGTACCACCGCTGAAGGTCGCCGCTGCCGTCGTTGTACGTCCAGCGCAGCTTCCCGCTGCCGGGGTCGTAGGCGTGGATGCCGCCGTCCTTGTCGAACTCCGTCGCCCCGTAGAGGACGTCGCCCACCTTCGCGAACTGCCAGGGAGCGGCTACGTCCAGGCTCCCCTTGTCGTGCCAGTGCGCCTTCCCGGTCGCGGGGTCGGCCGCCCAGAGGCCGTGCGCGGTGTCGGAGACGTAGAGGACGCCGTCCAGGACCGCCGGGTCGTTGAAGCGGCTGAACCTCTCGGTCCTGAAGGACCAGCGTTCCTTGCCGTCGGCCAGGTCGTAGGCGCGCATCTGTTCCCCGTTGGCGAGGATGACGAGGCCGTCGTGGACCACGAAACCGCGGTTGTTGGACCGGCCGACCTTCTTCGTCCAGACCTGGTGGCCGGTCGCGGTGTCGCGCACCGTGAGGTTCTCCCGGAAGTCCGTGTAGACGAGACGGTTGCCGGCCACCCGTGCGGTGATGCCGTTCTGCTCCGTCCCCTTGTCCCGCTTCTCCCGCCAGACGACCTTGCCCGAGGCGGTGTCGATCGCCGCGATCACGTTCTCCGGCGTCCTGAACTCCTTGTCCAGGATTCCCGCGACGACGTAGACGTGGTTCGCGTCCGCGGCGATGGGCCGGGGCTGGGAGTACTGGTCCCCCATCCGGCTGCGCCAGGTGTCCTTGCCCGTCGCGGGGTCCAGGCCGACGATGTTCCCGTCGTAGCGGGCGCTCTGGAGGTAGAGCGTCCCGTCGCCGACGAGCATGTTGGCGCCCGGGGTGGTGACCTCGGCGCGGGACCAGATCTCCTTGCCGGTGGATATGTCGCGGGCCACCAGCGGATCACCCGAGACGAGCACGACGTTGCCGACGACCGCGATCGCGGAGATCCACGCCAGTCCGTCGTACGTCGTGGCGTGCTGCCAGGCGGGCTGCGGCTTGGAACCCGGCGCCGGGGTGCCGGCCGTCTCCCTGGGCACGTCCGGTCCGCCGCCGGACGACTCGTCCTCCGGCCCGCAGGCCGACGCCCCGGCCCCCAGCAGCACCAGTCCGGCTCCCGCCAGCTTCACCATCCGCCTGCGTGACACATCGCTACTGCGCATGATCCGCCCCGTCCCCCTCGCTGTTTCGTCCGCGCCCGGACGGCGCGTCCGGAGCTGGGCCAGACTAGCCAGCGATTTTCCGCCCCCGAGCGTTACGGACCCGACCGGGACATCTCTGTGACAAGCCCGTCACTGTGTACGCAACAGCAAAGAGGCGGCCCCGATCCGGTGTGAAACCGGGTCGGGGCCGCCTCTTCGTACGTCAGCGGGCGCTAGGCGCCGCTCACGCTTCCTTCGTCATGTTCGGGCCGGCGCCGCCTGCCGCCTGCTCGATCGGGGGGACGTCGGGCAGAGCCGACTTCTCCTCGCCGCGGAAGGTGAACTTCTGCTCGTCACCCTCGCCCTCGGTGCCGACGACCACGATGTGACCGGGGCGCAGCTCACCGAAGAGGATCTTCTCGGAGAGGATGTCCTCGATCTCGCGCTGGATCGTCCGGCGCAGCGGCCGGGCGCCCATCACGGGGTCGTAGCCCTTCTTCGCCAGCAGGGACTTGGCGGCCGGGCTCAGCTCGATGCCCATGTCGCGGTCCCGCAGGCGCTCGTCCACCTTGGCGAGCATGAGGTCGACGATCTGGATGATGTCTTCCTCGGTGAGCTGGTGGAAGACGACCGTGTCGTCGACACGGTTGAGGAACTCGGGCCGGAAGTGCTGCTTGAGCTCTTCGTTGACCTTCGTCTTCATCCGCTCGTAGTTCGTCTTGACGTCGCCCTGGGCGGCGAAGCCCAGGTTGAAGCCCTTGGAGATGTCCCGGGTCCCGAGGTTGGTCGTCATGATGATGACCGTGTTCTTGAAGTCCACGACCCGGCCCTGGGAGTCGGTCAGGCGACCGTCCTCCAGGATCTGGAGCAGGGAGTTGAAGATGTCGGGGTGGGCCTTCTCGACCTCGTCGAACAGGACGACGGAGAACGGCTTGCGGCGCACCTTCTCGGTGAGCTGCCCGCCCTCCTCGTACCCGACGTAGCCGGGGGGAGAGCCGAAGAGCCGCGAGACCGTGTGCTTCTCGCTGAACTCCGACATGTCGAGGGCGATCAGCGCGTCCTCGTCACCGAAGAGGAACTCGGCGAGCGTCTTGGACAGCTCGGTCTTACCGACACCGGACGGACCGGCGAAGATGAACGAGCCACCGGGGCGCTTCGGGTCCTTCAGACCGGCTCGCGTACGGCGGATCGCCTGCGAGAGGGCCTTGATGGCGTCCTTCTGGCCGATGACGCGCTTGTGGAGCTCGTCCTCCATGCGCAGCAGACGGGAGGACTCCTCCTCCGTCAGCTTGAAGACCGGGATGCCGGTGGCAGTGGCGAGGACCTCGGCGATGAGCTCGCCGTCGACCTCGGCCACGACGTCCATGTCGCCGGCCTTCCACTCCTTCTCGCGCTTGGCCTTCGCCGCCAGCAGCTGCTTCTCCTTGTCACGGAGAGACGCCGCCTTCTCGAAGTCCTGGGAGTCGATGGCCGACTCCTTGTCGCGACGCACGCCCGCGATCTTCTCGTCGAACTCGCGGAGGTCCGGCGGCGCGGTCATCCGGCGGATGCGCATCCGGGAACCGGCCTCGTCGATCAGGTCGATCGCCTTGTCCGGCAGGAAGCGGTCCGAGATGTACCGGTCGGCCAGCGTCGCGGCCTGGACCAGCGCCTCGTCCGTGATGGACACGCGGTGGTGGGCCTCGTAGCGGTCGCGCAGACCCTTGAGGATCTCGATGGTGTGCGGCAGCGACGGCTCCGCGACCTGGATGGGCTGGAAGCGTCGCTCGAGGGCGGCGTCCTTCTCCAGGTGCTTGCGGTACTCGTCGAGCGTGGTGGCACCGATGGTCTGGAGCTCGCCTCGCGCCAGCATGGGCTTGAGGATGCTCGCCGCGTCGATCGCGCCCTCGGCGGCGCCCGCACCCACGAGGGTGTGGAGCTCGTCGATGAACAGGATGATGTCGCCGCGGGTGCGGATCTCCTTGAGGACCTTCTTCAGGCGCTCCTCGAAGTCACCGCGGTAGCGGGAGCCGGCGACCAGCGCACCGAGGTCGAGGGTGTAGAGGTGCTTGTCCTTGAGGGTCTCGGGCACCTCGCCCTTGACGATGGCCTGCGCCAGGCCCTCGACCACCGCCGTCTTGCCGACGCCGGGCTCGCCGATGAGGACCGGATTGTTCTTCGTACGGCGGGACAGCACCTGCATGACCCGCTCGATCTCCTTCTCGCGCCCGATGACCGGGTCGAGCTTGGATTCACGAGCGGCCTGGGTGAGGTTCCGGCCGAACTGGTCGAGCACCAGCGACGTGGAGGGCGTGCCCTCCGCGGGGCCGCCCGCTGTGGCCGCCTCCTTGCCGCCCGAGTAGCCGGACAGCAGCTGGATGACCTGCTGGCGCACCCGGTTCAGGTCGGCGCCCAGCTTCACGAGGACCTGGGCTGCGACGCCCTCGCCCTCGCGGATCAGGCCGAGCAGGATGTGCTCGGTGCCGATGTAGTTGTGGCCGAGCTGGAGGGCCTCGCGGAGCGACAGCTCCAGAACCTTCTTGGCTCGGGGCGTGAAGGGAATGTGTCCGGACGGGGCCTGCTGGCCCTGACCGATGATCTCCTCCACCTGCTGGCGGACCGCCTCGAGCGAAATCCCGAGGCTCTCCAGGGCCTTAGCGGCGACACCCTCACCCTCGTGGATCAGGCCCAGGAGGATGTGCTCGGTGCCGATGTAGTTGTGGTTGAGCATCCGGGCTTCTTCCTGAGCCAGGACGACAACCCGCCGCGCGCGGTCGGTGAACCTCTCGAACATCGTTAATCGCTCCTCAGAGCGGTCAGGCAGTAAGGGGTCGGTCCCCTCCCTGTCCTTCCGCAGCTTAGTCCCGCAAGCGGGGACCGCTCATTTCGACTGCCGACACCCGGCCCTGCTTCCCGGGGGGATCTCCTGCCCCGAACGCCGACAACTCCTCCAACCCGATGGTGCGAGACGATGTTCCCGCAGGCCAGGCAGATACCCCTATCACCTGTACGCCGATGGCGAACGTGAGACGTCCGTGGCTTGCGTGTCGCCCCTCCCCACTAGGGATGTCTTACCCGCAATTACAGACAGTCCATGCGGCGTACGCGGGTTCCCTCCGCTACGGGCGAACATCTTCGTGCTCCCGAATGCGCCCGTACGCCCCCAACCCGGACACAGTACGCGTTCGATCAAGGACTCTGCGTAACTCTTGGCGCGGCTCGGGAGTTCTTCCGTCATGACCCCCACCGTCCCGCCTCCCCGCACGGCGCACCCCGCAGGGCGGAACAGTCGTGCCGGCGGTGCGTCACGGGGCACGTGTGCCCAGTGGTACGAGCAGGAGCTCGGCTGGGCGACGGCCGGCAGTGCGCCGGTGAGGCTGCTGACCGGGCTGCGGTTCGACGCGCTCGTCGTCCCGGCGGCCGCCGGTCATGCCGCGCTCGAGCGGGTGGGCCGTACCGGCCCTGTGGCGCTGACGGGCCGGCGGATGAGTCTGCTGGTGGCGCCGGGGAGCGCCGACGAGCTGCCGGGGCTGCTCGACTGGCTGGAGTGGGGCGGGGTCGCCCTGGAGCTGACCGCTCTCGGTGCGGGCGGGCGGATCACCGCACCGCCGCCGCCGGGCCGGCCGGGTCCGCCGGGGGCCGCCGTATGGCTGCGGCCCCCCTGTCCACCGCACGAGCAGGAGGGGGAGCCGGGGTTCCCGGCCCTCTCCGGCTTCGGGAGCAGGGGTGGGGATGCTCCCGATCTCATCCGGCTCGTGGACGCCGTGGCGACGGAATGCCACCGGGCACGGCTGACGCGCGCCCGGGCGGGGTTGCCCCCCAGGAAATCGGCTGCTCAGCCGTTGGCCTTCTCGTAAGCCTCACGGATCTCCGCGGGAACACGGCCGCGGTCATTCACGCTGTGGCCGTTCTCGCGGGCCCACTTACGGATCTCGGCGGTGTCCTTGTTGCCGCCGGGAACGGCACGGCCCTTGCCGCGACCGGACGCCGCACGGCCACCGGTGCGCCGGCCGCTCTTCGCGTACGGCTCCAGAAGGGACCGGAGCTTGTCCGCGTTGCTCGTGGTGAGGTCAATCTCGTACGTCTTGCCATCGAGAGCGAACGTCACGGTCTCGTCCGCCTCGCCACCGTCGAGGTCGTCAACAAGAAGGACCTGAACCTTCTGTGCCACCGGGATTTCCTTTCATCGAAAATGGAGTACGCGGAAAGGAAACCGCTTTTCACCGGAAAACACAAACCCCCGGGAGAGGTTCAGGAGCACAAGAGGACGGGAAACGTGCGCGATTCGGACATAGGGATCGGGTTTCTTCCGACGGTCACAGGTGCAGAAGCATCCGGCTGTTGCCCAAGGTGTTCGGCTTCACTCGTTCGAGACCGAGGAACTCCGCGACTCCCTCGTCATAGGAACGCAGCAGCTCGCTGTAGACATCTCCGTCGACCGGCGTCTCTCCGATCTCCACGAAGCCGTGCTTCGCGAAGAAGTCGACTTCGAAGGTGAGGCAGAAAACCCGTCGCACGCCCAGCCAACGGGCGGTCTGCAACAACTTGTCCAGTACTTGATGCCCGACTCCCGCGCCCTTGATGCTGTGATCGACGGCGAGAGTACGCACTTCGGCCAGGTCTTCCCACATCACATGCAGTGCACCGCAGCCGATGACCCGGGCGTCCTCGTCGCGTTCGGCGATCCAGAACTCCTGGATGTCCTCGTAAAGCGTGACCGTCGCTTTGTCGAGCAGGATGCCTTCTCGTACGTAGCCGTCGAGGAGACGCCTGACCGAGGCCACATCGCTCGTCCTCGCACGGCGGACGGTGATGGCCATGTTTATAACCGACTGAGCGGTCTGGAAATCGGTATGCGGAAGCTCTGAGGACATACCCCGACGCTATCGCCCGGCGTCCGGCTCCGCGTCATCGGCTGCTTCGGCACCTTCACCGGATCCACCCCCGGTGCCTTCACCGGCGCCTTCACCAGTGCCTTCGCCGGGACCTTCACCGACGCCTTCGCCGGTACCTTCGCCGGCCGCCGGAACGGAACCCCCGGGAAGTGTGGGCAGAACGATCCGCATGGCGTCCCGGAGGGCCTCCTGCTGCTCGGCCGACATCATGCCGAAGAACGCGACCAGTGCGGCGGCGGGGTTGTCGCTCTTCGACCAGGCTTCGTTCATCAGTGCGGCCGAGTACGCGGCACGCGTGGAGACCGCCGTATATCGATATGCGCGGCCGTCCACTTCCCGGCGGACCCAGCCCTTCTGATGGAGATTGTCCATAACCGTCATGACGGTGGTGTAGGCGATGGACCGCTCCTGCTGAAGGTCTTCAAGGACTTCCCGTACGGTTACCGGTCGGTTCCATTGCCAGACCCGCGTCATCACGGCGTCTTCCAGCTCTCCCAATTGGCGGGGCACAGCGTCACCCTAGTGCCAGATGTCTGGAATGGGCGGTTATTTACACAGCAAAAGGGCGTACGGCTCCTGGGAGCCGTACGCCCTTCGTATGCGTGGTGCGCGTGCCGGGAGGTCAGACCCCGTCGGTACGCGGCGTGCGCTGCGCCGATTCCGCGCGGCTGATCGCGGCGTCCACGGCCGCGTC
>NZ_JAELVH010000171.1 GCF_019399235.1 Streptomyces poriferorum
CACGGCCGCCGGGGCGGCGCACTCTGCCCACTTCAACGTGCTCCGCGCACCACGCTCACTCCCGAGCCCCATCGTCATGACCCGCTGACCCGGTCAAGGACGCCGGACCTCCAGCTGGTCCCCAACTGGTCCCCAAAAATAGTCAAGGGCCGGTTTCGGATTGCTCCGAAACCGGCCCTTGACCTCGACTGTCTCCAGTCGCACGCGATCCAGTACGCGGCTGGCCCCGGTCGCACGCAGAGCCTGAGCCAGGCGGTGTACTCGTCGTGCCTCAACTGGACAAGATAATGACCGAACTGTCCAGGCAGCCCGCCTTCGTCGGCGAGACCCGCCGAACATTCCTCGCGCTGGTCGAGCAGACCCTCCTCTTCCTCAAGAGCCGCGCCAACATGACCCGCACGAACCTTCTGGGTAAAACCAAAAAGGAAGAACCGCCACCATTCGACTACCGGCGCAAGCCGGAGAAGGCGACGGACCGCAAAGCTGTCGAGGCGGACCTGCAACGCGACTACCACCAGTGGCTCCAGAAGGGACCGCTGCACAGCGTAGTCCTGGTAGAGACCGAAGACGACGCCATGGGACGCGCAGACGTCATGGTGCACTTCGGTTCCCTGCGCTACCTGACCGAGGTCAAACAGAACAGCACCAGCAACGACCGCAATTACCTTGAAAGCCGCTACCTGACTCAAGCCACCGAATACAGCAATACCAACGCTCCGTACAGCCAGCTCCTTGTCCTGGACCTCACATCCAAGACCAGCTCCCAAGGCAACTTGCGCCTCGACGAGGCGTCCTGGACCACAACCCACCGGCCCCACGGAGCGACGACAGACAGGGCCGTCGTCACAGGGATCGTCGCAGGAAACCGAGTGACCCCCTCTGTGTACTCGCGCTAAGGCCTGTCCCGTATCTGCTGGTCAGGGGTGACCGGCCTGAGCCCTACATGTGATGGGCCGTCCTGGGCGGCACAGTTCGCTGGCTCGACGCTCTACATGGAGCGCATCAGCCGCAGCCGAAACTCCTCCAAACCTCGTGGCCGCACACTCGGGTCCTGCGCAGCCCGTGCAAGCAAAGCGCCTGTCAAGTCCTCAGTTCTACGGAAGAGCTTGAGCTGCCCGGTTAGGATGCCGAGGGCCTTCTTCGGGTCGACCAAGGCCAACCTCTCCTGCTCCCAGCGTGCTTGCAACGCTGTCTCCTGCTGTACGCGGACCGTTTCCACGGCGTCGCCTCGCGACTGCATGGCATGCGCACTCGCGGCGTAGAACTGCTTCAGCCCCCGGTCACCACGGCTCCCGTCCGGTCGGGGCAACGGGAACTCGCGCGCGAGGGCGGCCTGGAGCATATCGGTGACGACGTCGCCCATGAGGCGGTCCGCGGCGTTCCGCAGAATCTCTTCGGCTTCGTCGAGGGAGGTGGAGCGGCCGATTGTCTTGAGAACCGCAGCCAGGAGCGCGGGATCCAGGAGCATGTTCTCCAGCGCTCGACGTGGCCAGATGTACAGGCCAGGGTAGGTAGTCTGTCGCCCTTGGACATCGGCCTCATTCATGAGATCGCGGTCGATCAGGCAGACCCATGGCAGTGACTTCGGGCCATCGGTCAGCAGGACGTGGTGGGCCAGAACGCGCTGGCAGTTGCCGGCCACCGTGACGTGGACGCGCTCCATCTCGTCGGGGAACAGGCGGCCGAGGTAGCTGTTGTCGGTGACCCCTTCCACGACCAGGTGGCATGCCTTGCCGAGCAGGTCCGCTTGCTCGATGCCCATGTCGGCGATGACGCCGACAAGCGAAAGGGCGTCTACGGCTCGCAGAGCCTGATCGGGACTGCTGTGCTGGATCTGGTACACCTGAGACGGGTGGGCGGCTGCGGCGATCTTCACAGCGTGCGTCACGATAATCGTCTGGGTCCGGGGTGCGAGCGTTCGAACTGTCCGAAGAATCGTTGTCTGTAGCACCGGATGCAGGTGCAATTCGGGCTCATCCAGCAGCAGTACACCGCCGTCGGCGGCCGAGTGGTAGAGCGCGCACAGAAGCCCGAGCAGGCCGGATTCGCCACTGGCCAGTCCGCTTAGTCCATGTCGTTGGCCGGCACCCAACTCGACCTCGATGCGGCCGCCTTTGAAACCCTCCATCGGCTGGGGTCTCAGCAGCCGTTTGCCCGTCGCCTCATGGAAGGCTCCAGCCAGGTCTCCGTAGTCATCTCTAGGGTATCTGCCTTGCCGGGATTCCAGTAGCGAGCGGTAGTCCAGCGCCATGAGACAAGACGTCAGATAGTCCGCTGCGGCCTTGCTGCCGGAGGGGTCGCCTGGTTGCAGGCCACCGATGCCCGCGCCGAAGACGTCCAGCCCTGAGACGCGTCCGCGTTCGGCGTGGACCATGGTGAGGCCGGGGAAGGGGTGGCTTTTACGAAAGGCCGGGGCAAAGACAGTGGCGGCGACCGGTGAGCCAGAGAAGACGACGTTACCCTCCTTGTCAATCCTCGCCATCCGGCGATACAGCTTCTCCTTCTCGGCTGACTCCCCGTGCACGGACCGGTAGTACTGGTCCACCTGCTCGAACTGCCCATCAGTCAGCGAGAACGCCATCGCGACTTCGGCTCGTTCCTCTCCCAGTCGGACCAGCTCAGGCTGCGGCTCAGGCGGCAGTCCGCGCGTCATTAGGTAGAGGGCCTCCAGAACCGTGGACTTGCCGGTGCCGTTCTGCCCGGTCAGTACGGTGAACGGCTGAGCGTCCAGTTCCGAGAGCTCTGCGTGACGGATGGCTTTGAAACCGGTGATCTTGATGGACGAAACGCGCATCGAAATACCTCAACAGCTGGAATGCTAGGGCCGTTTGAGCCGGTCCCGCGTCTGGCTTGCAGTCAGAGTCAAGGTAGTGGAGTTCGATAGATATCCGGCAATGTTTACCGCAAGCTCGCCTCCCGGACTGCCCGAGCTACCAAGAGGCCCTGTCTTCATGCCCGCAGCCAGCCGCGATCACCCGATCGAGACTCCCGTTGGACGCCCTCCCCTCAAGAACGGAACGACAACAGCTACTTACGCCATGCCGGGCGAACGTTACTTGATGGGGCACTAGCTACCGCGCTGCCGTACGGCTGCATACCGCGACCCTGGCCGCACGGACCGAAGTGGCGTCCCGGCGGGCGTCGCACGGGCGCTTAAGCTGCGCGGCGCACGCCGTCGTCGCCGGGTTCGGGTACCGAGCTGGGCGCGGACTGCGACAGGACAGTGGGGTGGTGCCGTACGTGGCGGCCTGGGCGGTGGACCATCGACCGGCGCACTCACGCCGTGTTCCCCTGGTTGAGTCGTTCTTGGCCATCGGGTCGGTAGAGGTCAGGGAGTGGGGCGAGCTGAGGAACCGTTCGTCCACGCCACGTCGAACTGCTGGAGGGCTATCGAGTACAGGAGTCCGGGGGCCCGGGCGTATAGGCACGGGGAGTTCCTGCCGTGGCTGGAGCTGCTGTAGAAGGTGAGGTAGGCCGCCCGGTCCGTGGCGATCACGCGGCAGGTGTTGGGGAGGTTGAAGCTGCGCAGTTCCACGTGGGGTTGCGCGCGGGTCACCTGGGCGATGTAGTCCATGTTCGCCCGAACCTGGTTCTTGAGCAGGTCGGGCGTGAAGCCTGGATCGAAGAGGCGTAGATCCTGTGAGCGTCGGTCGAGCCAGGAGTCGCCAGGCGCGAGCGTGTCGGGCAACAGTACCTGGACGGACCCCGGGGATAGCTCCCCCGACCACAGGGGCGAGAAGACCTCGCGGGTGAGTACGTTTCCTCGCCCCGCCATGACCTTGATCCAACTGGCTCGGCCGAGGTCGCGGGCGATGTCGCCTTCGGCGGACGACTGGTGACGGTACACACGGGCGAGCCCGGTGCCGGTGAGGCGCGAGCAGACCGCGACCAGCCACCACAGAGGGCGGGAGCCGCGTACAAGGCCGAGGACGAGGATGATCGCGCTGGCTGCGAGCGAGCTGAGTATTCCGAACAGAAAAGCAGTCATGCGAGCCATCTCCCTGTGTATGACTGATCTCGGGCGGGCGGATTTGGCGTTCGGCGGAGAGTCAGCAGAGATAGGGCAGGAGTTCTCGTAGAATGTACGCGGCGTTCCGTGCCGCCAGTTCGTGAAAGCCGTGACCCTTTTCCTGGTCGGCATTGTCGGACACGCCCCGAATAACGATCCAGCCGGGGTTGGTGGCGTCGTGGACTGAGTTCTCCTGCCAGTACTGGCTCAGTCCGCCGGCTTCCATGTCCACCGCCAGGACCTTCTCGTGATACTTCTTGAGCCATTCGCGGATGTCGCTCTCCCGGTCGGCGATGACGGCTTCACCGGATCCGATCAAGCCTGGGTAGACTTCGAATTCCTCCGATGCGTGCGTGGCAATTTGGCCGTGGATCCGTGCCGGGGTTCCGTGATCGGTGAAGAAGGCGTTCACCGCGTGGACGACCGGCGCGGGGGCCTGGCGGTGTTCCCCGCGCCGGCGGACGTCCCCCAGCGGATTGATCTTGCGGTTCTCGTAATACACGACCTCGGTGGAGACGATGACGTTGCCGACACGCGCGTGCTGATCGTGGATTCCACCGCCCACGCCCACGAGTGCCCACAGCCGCGGGTTGTAGTGGCGGCGCAGGTTTTCCAGGGCGGCCATCGCCGAGCGCTGCCCCTGGCTCTGACTCTGGGTGGCCACGATGCGTACGGTTGCCTCCGGAGTGGCCTGTTCGCCCTGGTAAAAATACAGCCCGCCGCCCACCTTGTGCCGTTCGAGTTTCAACTCGTCTACCACGGAGCGCAGTTCCTCACTCAAGATTGTGACCACACCGATGTCCCATCCGGCGGAAGCCGGTTCGTCGTCCGAGCCGACCTCGGCGGGGCGCGTGGAGTGGTGGGAGGGATCGGCCGGGAATACGCGAGCGTGCTCCCCGATGGCGTTGTTGTTGAAAGTGTTGTGGTCGCCGTGGCTGACGATTCCGCGATTGGTGTTCACTTGTTTCCTCCACCGCTGGGATTGGGGCCTGACGTTTCATGTGCGGACGCGCCGACCTGCGCGGCGTCGCCCACGGCGTTGTTGCTGAAATTGTTGTTGTCGCCGAAGTTGAAGATGCCACTGTTGATGATTTTGGTCGCGCGGTCATTGAACTCGGACGCATCCACGTCGTGAGTGGCCAGGAAGTCACCGGTAGCCCGGAGTAGCCGGCGCTCGATCGTCTTCATCCGGCCGAGAATTTCGGTCTTCTCCAGTTGGATCTTTGACCATTCCTGCGCCGACTTCTCTCGTATGCTCACGCGGCTGCCGATCAGAACGTTACGGATTGGCCTGGAGGTGAGATCGCGGGGGAATATAGCCGCTTTCCCCAGGGAATAGAGATAGCGCACGAGTCGCCAGGAGCGTCGGATCTCCGAAGGTAGTGTGGCCAGCTCGCGCAGAGCCGCCCAGGCGACTGCCAGGACACCATGGTGCCCGAATTCTGCGGTGCGCTGGAAAGATCTCGGCGTGTGGGCGAGTACGCACGCGGCGGTGGAGATGCTCAGCGTGCGCCCTTGAACGCTGATGTGCAGCAGGACCGTCGCGACGAACTCGGCCCCTTCCGCGGGAGTGGTCACTTCAAGGAAGTGGTACTCCTTCGATCCGGGCGTGTTAATGATCTCCCGCAGCCGGGTTGCGTCGAACTCGCGGGTCAGAAGCGAACGGTCAATCGCCACATCGGTCTCGGCGACGTACACGCGGTCGGTGACTCGTGCCGGAAGCCGGACGTCCTGGCTGTCGGTGTCGAGCAACTGGACCGCCTCGCGCAGATAGTCGACCAGTTCATGCGCGCGGAACGGAGGGACGGGGTGCTCACGTTCGTGCAGCGGCGCGCCGTCGTCGTCAGAGGGGCGGAGCAGTTGGATGCTCATAGGCGGGTTCCACTGGTAGACCAGCTCACCCGCTCCGATGAAGGGCGACTCGTCGCCGAACAGCGTGAAGACAGCGAAGTCGTCCTCGTCATCGTCCTCGCTGTGACGAGCGCGGCGGTAGACCGCACAGGGATGGCGCTGCTCCGTGTCCGCCGCCTGCTCCCGGCGGGACAGGTACCGGGGCCGCAGAGTCGGTGCCCGCATGATGCGGTGGAGTATCAACTGCCTTACGGCTCCGACGCCGAGGCATGCGAACGTGATACCCGCGCCTATGTGGATGGCGGTAGTCGCCTGGCGCGGATGGGTGAGCGCGAACATCAGGCCGACCAGCGTCAGGGACAGCGCAGCCCAGCCGACACGTCTGAGGGCGCGTGCGCTCTCCGAGTACCTACGAGGGAACAACCACCTCAACAGAGCCCGAGGGCCCGGCACCGGCCCCAGCCCCCGGCGCTTGGACTTCTGCGCCTTCCGTCTGTTGCGCCTGGTCCGGCCGATCCGGTCGAGCTCCGGCTCCCGGTCCAGCTTCCTCAGCTCGACGGCGAGCGGAATCAGGCACAAGAGAGCGAGACCGCAGGAGACCATGACGGCACTGGGCAGGGCGCCAACGAAGACCGGGACACCCACCGCGCCGACCACCGTTCCCCGCAGCAAGGCGGTCAGCGCGGCGGCCCGCCACGCGTGGCGCATGACTGGGACGATGTCGAACCCGTAGGACGGGGCGACCCTGCGGTACGGGGCGGTGCACACCTCGTCGATGACGAGATCCCGGAAGCGCTCGTCCACGTATACGCCGCTGCATAAGTGACGGGTGGCGGCGGAAGGTTCGTCCCCTACCGCCTTGGCTGATGGCGCATGGGAAGTGAACATGCCCTACCCCTGCCCTCGTTGTGTTTTGGTCTGTGAGACCATAAGTCGCGCAGACGTTTAAGTCAATGTGACCTTTAGGGGTTCAGTGTGGATGACTGGCTGAAAGACTCCACCGAGGTGGAGGCGTCATGGGTGACCGTCGACCTGGCGATCTTCACGATCAGGTCCGGGCAGTTGATGGTGCTGTTGATCGAGCGCGGGGTGGAGCCCTTCCTCGGTCGGCCTGCGCTGCCCGGCGGTTACGTCCAGAAGAACGAGACCCTTCGTGAGGGCGCGCTCCGTGAACTCCGCGAGGAGGCCGGAATCGACGGGAACAAGTTGCACCTCGAACAACTCGGCGCCTACGGAGACCCCCGACGCGACCCGAGGGGGCGAGTGGTCACCATCGCCTATCTCGCATTGGGACCGGACCTGCCCGCCCCCGTGGGCGGCACCGACGCCCGGCGCGCCTATTGGGCTCCCGTCTCCCAGCTGGAAGGGAAGCAGGCGGCATTGGCGTTCGATCATCCGGCGATCCTCGCCGAAGCCCTGGAGCAGGTCCGGAGCAAGCTCGAATACACCGCCGTCGCCACGGCCTTCTGCGGGGAACTCCTCACCCTGAGCGAGTTGCGCACGGTCTACGAAGTGATCTGGGGCCAACAACTGGACCCGAGCAACTTCCGCCGCAAGGTGCTCAACACCACGGGCTTCGTCAAGCCCACCGGCGATCAACGCTTCCCCCCCACCGGCCGCCCGGCTGCCCTCTACCGCCGCGGTGACGCCTGGCTGCTCAACCCGCCGCTGCTGCGCGGTGCCGGGCACACGGTGTGACCCGCACCCGGAGTCGGAGTCGGACGACGCCCGAGATCGAACCCGCCACACCCCCTTCGGTTAAGCCAGTCGCCCAGCCCGCCGCGCTGAGGCGAGTCGTACCTGGGTAAACTCACCGACTCTGAGCAGGGCGACCCGGGCCGGCGAGTTTGCCGAGGCGTCGGTGTCGAACCGGTCCCGGGCCCCCACCACGGCATGTCGTGGACACGCGCCCCCAAGGGCCGCCGGCAGGCCAAGCGGCCGACTCACGAGGGCCTTGTCACGGCAGGAGACCTGGCGGCCATTCGCGTGACCTCGCGAACAGTTTCCTGCCATTGCCAGAAATCGCTGGTGCGCCACTCTGCTTCATCGACCGGCTGCCAGGCCGCCAGTTCGTCCAGCCGGGCGATCACCGCAGAGGGGTCTGCGTCGGGTACTCCGGTCTGGTTGTCAAGCTGCTGTTTGATGTCGTGCAGGCGGTGAGCCGCACGGTAGTAGGAGAGCTGGGAGTCGGTAAGTCTGCGGAGGGCATAGCCACCACACTTGCTGCACCAGTCAAAGTCGGTGCGCGCCATGAGATCGGCGACGGTCAGGAGGTCATCTCCGCGCACTACCGCCGCGCTGTCGTGGGCGTGCCGGCACAGCGGCGAGTGGCCCTTGCCCTCGATCAGAGGGTTGGCGTTGGTGGTGTAGAGCTGGACTGCGGCCAAGGGGCCCAAAGGGAGGGCGCTGCCACTCCCCCGCCGGTTGCTGCCGGGTTTGCGGAATGGCGCGAGGTTTAAGCGGTCCTCTGTGAGGAGGCCGTGCCATACCTCTATCGGCAGTCCGCCAGGCCGTCCGGCATCCAGGCTTCGCAGGTCGTGCGCGCCGCGCGCCAGGGCGATCAGGCGAAGATTGAGTTGGCGATCTTCGGTTCCGTAGGTCTGGCGGAGAGTTCGGTTTCGGCCTTCGGCAAGGCCCAGACTTTCGCCGAAATGCGGATCGTGGACGTCTTGGCCGCGACCGGGCAGCTGAGTGGCACGCACTTCGGGTTCGTGATTGTGCTCCGGCTCTTCCGGGCCGATCAAGCTTGCGGGCAGGTCACTGGCGCCTGCTATGAGGACGCCCAGCCAGCCGTTGGTCAGCCGCCTCTCGAGGGTGTTGAGAGGCAGTACTTCCGCTCCCCCGCTCGCCGAGAAGACGAGGTACAACGGGTCGGCCGTGGGTGCAAGTGTGCGCAGCGCACGGATGTGATCGAGCATGACGGGGCATCGGTCGAAGACCGGCGTGTCATCGAAGACGCCTGGGCGGAGCCTGCCCGGCTCACTTCCGGTGCGACCATCGTGCTCGGGCGAATCCACCGTCCCGTCTGCTGGGCTGCACGGAAGGCCACTCGCCGGGCCGAGCAGTCGTTCGGCGACCAGATCAGGAACTTCCAGCGTGAGGACGCCGCTCCCACATTCCGCCTGCACGGCCCAGGTGACCAGCACACCGAGCGTCCACTCATCCAGCCCGTCCAGAAAGTCCGGAACAACATGACGTGGCGTGCCGTCGGACGCGTGCGGTACATGCGCCGTCAGCCGACGTTTCGGAGCCCGGTCCGCCGGCGCCGCTGCTGCCCTGGCCAGTTCCTCCCAAGACTCAATCAGGCGTGCAGCCTCAGCTCGGGCCGCGCCGCGCCCTTTCTGACTACTGCGGATACCTCGCACGATCTCGCACGAGAGGTACGCACGCGTGCCCGGTCCCTCCCAGATCCGCCCAGCCGTACTCTGCCATCGGTGCCACAAGCGCACGAGCGCACTGGACACCCGGCTGTTGTCGCCGAGCACCGCAAATGCCGGATCCGCACACGGCAGCTCGGGCATAGGAAGAGCCATGGCAGCAGCAGCCACGACAATTTCCTCCCGGTCCACGAACCGGGCCGCCTGGGCTCGAAGGGTCTCCAGGTACCTCGCCTTGATACTCAGCGAGGGCTTCGCCCACTCCTCCAGCCAGGGAAAGTGAGCGAGCAGAGCCTGTGCCTCAAGCAGGCTTCCTCGCGCGCCGCACCAATGCGAGAAGATCAGACCCCGCAGATTCTCGGCCTCTTCACGCGCCTCCCGTAGCGGTGCGTCATCCTCCTCATCCTCGCCGTCATGAGCGCCCAGACCCTGCTCAGCACGAAGAAGCTCAGCCGCTCCCCGTGCCTCGTGGTCGGTCCAGCACTCGTCTTCGTCCGGCTCCCTATACGACCCCAAATGACATAGCAGGCCCGTTTCACCGATAGCCAGCAGGAACATGCCCACTCCCGTACCCGGTCGACCGCCGGTTCCCCGTGCGGCGCATCGCATGCACAACCGCCTCAGCACCGCTTCATCCAGGGAGACCTTGGCAGTCATCACATCGGACGTGCGCAGCTGTCTGCACTGCCTGGACGCGTGCAGTTTGGCTGCCTTGCTCTTGGCCGAATACACCGTAAGCAACGAGCCCGCGAACGGCCCGAGCGGAACATCAACCATTGTCAGCTCGCTACCCACCGAATCCCCCACCTTCTGCTCCTTGAAGCCCCGAGCCACGAGATACCGCTACCCCTTCCGGACACCAGAACGGCGCTCCGTCGAGCCGGTTAAGGACGCCGCTCCATCATTTGCATGCTCTTCTGCAACACCGACAGCGCGAGGCAACTACGTGCACGGCGCGCTGGTCTCCAGCCTTGGTCCCCAGATCTACGCCTCCGCGGCACCCGTCAACCAACGCAGACAATCATCAGGAGAAGCACCGGTTTGGCCAACCGGCGATGCCGTGTTAAGAGCAGCCGACGCAGATACCCACGGAGTCGGGAAGCGCAGGTCAGGAGCCCATCTCGCACGAATCCGGCCGGGGGTGGCGGCCCCCACAGGACTGATGACGCACTGGGTCGCTCACTCAGGGCCTTGTTCGGCTCGCCTCGGCTCGAACGGAGGCGAGCCGGACGAGGTTGTCGTCCTCGTCGGAGAGGGTCGAGTTGATATCCATGCGTATACAGGTGAGGCGTCGCGGCCGAGCTCGCCCGGCAGGAGTGGTTCCCGCGCGAGCGAGATGAATCGAGGAGCAGGGCAGTGCTGCCTGACCAGCAGAGGTGAGCCGACCGGGGCCTCCCAACAACTGCGCGAAGGCCCCTCCCGCTCCAAGATCTACCGGGCAAGGTACTCGTCGCGGACCCGGCCGCCGACTACAACGACGGCGGCCCGCATTCGTACTGCGCATGGAAGGCCAAGCGCATAAAGCGCGGCCTTGCAGGCCCTCCGCCCGCGACGGGCTGGTCCGACGTTCGCTGGTCGATCCGACGTCAGGCAGCGGGAAGCGCGGCAGCAGCAGCAGCGATCTTGGCAGCGACGGCGTCAAGCGACGACTCCTTCGTGCTCAGCCCGGAGTGCGACGCGAGCATGGGGCTGACGTCATAGAGCTCGTCGAAGGTCACCCCGTGCGTCACGGGCACGACGCGGTTGGTGCCGAGCAGGACGGCGAGCTCCTTCTCGGCGATCCCCTCGTTCTTGATGCTCTCGAGCAGGGCAGGCGTGACCAACACGATGCCGATCCGGGAGTTACGAAGCCCCTTATCGATCTCCCGCATCTGCAGCGAGCCCAGCGCGATGTCTTCCTCGCTGAACCACACCGTCGCACCGCTCGTCTTCAGGTGACCGTAGAGCTCCTTCGCGCTGCCCTCACGGTCGTTCCAGGCGTGGCAGAGGAAGAGGTCTCGCTTGTCCGGGTGTACCTGTGCCTGTACCGCAGCCTTGTCGGCGTAGGGCTCGACCGCCCGCCACTCGGTCGGCGTGTACGACACCGTCCTGCCGGACCTGGTGCGCCGCGAGGTGCCGCCGCCATACGACCCGCCGGACGACCGACCGCCACCGCCACCGCCGTAGGAGGGTCCGGACGAATACGACGGGGTGTGCGACCTCCGTCCCCAGCTGCTGCACGCTGGGCAGTTCGCGGCCCCACTCGCGGTGCGGTGGCCTCGGGAGGGGGCTGTGCATTGCGCCATGCGCCCATGGTATAGCGAACCTCCGACACAGTGTCGTGGTTTGTTGAACGACCGGCAGCAGCACGTTCAGGGCCGTCGCGGGCGGGGTTCGTCGGTGGTGCGACGTACGGTCGTTGCGCAACGCGGAAGGACGCAGGATGACCGGCCACACGCTCGACCAGATCGCCGCCGCGCAGGCCGACGCGCGCAACATGATGAAGACGACGCTCGGCTCCGACGGACCGACGTCGGCACCAGCCCGATCACCGAGCGCTACCTGATGCGATTACCGCTCGACAACAGGTGCGCGCACCTGCGCGCGGTGCCGTTGCAGCCGATGATCCTCCTGATGCCGACCGCCCTGTGGCGCTGCCGTGACTGCGCCGCCAACCACAGCTGACCGACGTCGAGGAGAACACCTGCGACAACTGCCGCAGGCACTTCCCGGGGCAGGGTGCGAGCTTCACACCGTTCGTGTTCCGGCAGGATCTACTGATGCTCCACGGGTCCGCCTGCGACGAGTGCATCGCCAGTCACGAGCCCCGCTAATCTCTTCCGGGACATCTGATCTGCACGATCCGGCGGGCCCCGCATTGAGCGTCACCAGCCATCGGCGTCACATCGTCGCTCGCAGCTTTGACGCTACCTGACCTGCCCAATTCACACCTGACACTCCATCAGGACGAGCGTCAAATGAGCGTCACGACAACGCCCACACCGCACATAACGCGCACGCACAAAACCACAGGTCAGGAGCCCTTCGCGACCGGTTCAAGGATGACGACACGCTCCACGTGGTGCGTCATCGAGAAGCATTCAATCGGCACAGCACCTGACACTCGCCGTGTCGCGAGCGAGGGCAATGTAGCCGCCAATCGCCGGTTAGCCAAACCGGCGTATCTGCAGACGATTGTTGTCCACCGTTTGCCCCGAGCACCACTGCGGATCAGTCCACCAGAAGGGACTCAGCGCTTATGGCGCACGCAGAATCCCCCGACTCTCCACCTGCGGGCCGCGTCGCCTGTCGCCGACCGCTTTCCGCTGTATCTCTCTGGTGCTCTCCATACCCCCGGAGATCCAACGCCTTTGCCTATCAAACCGATAGCAGCCTACACAGACCGTCAGACGCACACGAAGAATGAGAAAGATGCCCAATTCATCCGAGATGATAGCCGGTCGTCTCTCCTGGCCAATGCCTGGTATTCGACGCGCGAACTTGCCGCTTGCCTGCGTGTAGACACCTCGACTCTGCGCCGTTGGCGCACCGCCCGGCCGCCCCAGGGCCCGCCGTTCGTCTCCGTTTCGGAACGCGTCGTGATGTACAGCGCGGTCGACGTTGAGGAATGGCTGCGTCGCCGCCGGACCATCCCGCGCCGAGACGCATGATGGCCGAGAAAGCCGTTGTGCCGGTCGGTGTCCGACTCACAACCGACATCGAGTACCGGCCTGATCGCCTCAACCCTTACCGAGCGCGGGTCCGCTGGTTCGATCCGCTACGAAGCGGCGTCTGTCCCTGTCAGAGGGGAAGGCGGACGAGGACGAAGCGCAGGAGTGGCTCCAGTCCATCATCGAAGCGGCTGAGGCAGGGCTGTCCCCGTCGCTCGCCACAATGAAGCTCGCCGAGTACGGCAACGCGAACATGGACCTCGCTTTGCGAGGGCTGGAGTTGAAGACTCTCGACCCCTATCTCGCCGGCTGGCGGATGCGCGTCGTGCCCTCCCTGGGCCACCTCGCGGTCCGGATGATCACCAACGGTGCTGTCGACCGAACCGTGCAGAACTGGATCGCCGACGAGCTCAGCCGCTCAACGGTCAAGAACACCATCGCCGTCCTGGTCCGCGTCATGGAGCAGGCAGTCCGCGACGGCATCATCAAGGTGAACCCCGCCCGGGTGACTGGCTGGCAGAAGCTCTACAAGCAGGCCGAGGACGAACTCCTCGACCCACGCGCGCTCGCCCTGCCCGACTGGGAAACACTCGTCGCACTGGCCGACGCGCTCGTGGCCGCCTCCCACGACGAGTACCGCGGCTGGGGAGACGTTGTCATCTTCGCCGCGTGCACCGCCGCACGGATCGGCGAGATCTCCGGCTGCCGCGTCGGAGACATCGACACCACCCAGTGGATCTGGACCGTGCGGCGTCAGACCACACCCGCGCCCGGCGGACTGACCGACAAAGGCACCAAGGGCAAGCGGGCCCGCAAGGTTCCCATCGTCGAGGAGATCCGCCCCCTCGTCGCCCAGCGCATCCTGTCCGCTGGCCCCAATCCGGACGCCCGCCTGTTCACCGGCCCACGAGGCGGACGCATCTCCACCGCCGTCCTACGCGACGCCACACACCGGGACGACGTCGTCACCAAGCTCGGCTACGAGCATCTGCGCCGCCACGACCTCCGACACACCGGACTGACCTGGTTCGCCGACGCCGGGGTCCACGTACACGTCCTCCGCAGAATCGCCGGCCACGGTTCACTGACCACCACCCAGCGCTACCTGCACCCGGACGTCCACAAGATCACGGCCGCCGGGGCGGCGCTCTCTGCCCACTTCAACGTGCTGCGCGCACCACGCTCACTCCCGAGCCCCATCGTCATGACCCGGTGACCCGGTCAAGGACGCCGGACCTCCAGCTGGTCCCCAACTGGTCCCCAAAAATAGTCAAGGGCCGGTTTCGGATTGCTCCTAAACCGGCCCTTGACCTCGACTGTCTCCAGTCGGGACGACAGGATTTGAACCTGCGACCCCTTGACCCCCAGTCAAGTGCGCTACCAAGCTGCGCCACGTCCCGCTGCCCGCCTGACCTGGGGTTTCCCCTGGTCCGAACGCGCATGAGAACAATACCGCACTTCAACCGGTGGTCACGAACACCTTTCGCCGCTTGACCTCAACCACGCTTGACGTTGAACGCTGGGCGGCATGACGAACACGACCGCCACGAGGACGTCCGCATACCGCGACCTGTCCCGGCTGATGAGCCTGATGACCGGCGACGAGAAGCACGGCCCCGCCGCGACCTCGACCCTCGACGCGCTGTGGGTGCTGTACGACCGGGTCCTGCGGGTGACACCGGAGACCGTCGACGCGCCGGGCCGGGACCGCTTCCTGCTGTCGAAGGGGCACGGGCCCATGGCGTACTACGCGGTCCTCGCCGCACGCGGATTCTTCGACGAGGAGCTGCTGGCGGGCTTCGGCTCGTACGGATCGCCGCTCGGCCACCATCCCGACCGGCTCCTGGTGCCCGGCGCCGAGATCGGCAGCGGCTCGCTGGGGCACGGCCTGCCGCTCGCCGTGGGGAGTGTGCTGGGGCTGCGGGCTCAGGGAATGACCGGGCCGCGGGTCTGGGTGCTGACCGGCGACGCCGAGCTGGACGAGGGCAGTAATCACGAGGCGATCGCCTACGCCGGTCCGGCGGGACTGGAGCAGCTGCACACCGTGGTGATCGACAACGCCTCGGCGACGTACGGACGCCCCGGGGGTATCGCGGAGCGGTTCGCGACCGCCGGCTGGTCGGTCGCGTCCGTGGACGGGCGGGACCACGAGGCGCTGTACGCCGCCTTCACCGCGCCTCACCCCGGACAGCCCCGGGCCGTGGTCGCCCGGGTCGACCCGAAGCACTGACCACCCCGCACGCACACCTGCCGAACCCGCGACGGAAACTCAACGGAAGCCGAGGAACACCCCCATGGACACGATGCGTGACCGTTTCATCGCCACCACCACACAGCTGCTCGACGAGGATCCCCGCCTGGCGCTCGTGCTCGCCGAGATCAGCCGCGACGGATTCGGCCGGGCCGAGCGGGACCATCCCGACCGGGTCGTGAACGTCGGCATCCGTGAGCAGCTGCTCGTCGGGGCCGGTGCCGGGATGGCGCTCACCGGGATGCGGCCGGTCCTGCACACGTTCGCGAGCTTCCTCGTGGAGCGGCCGTTCGAGCAGGTGAAGCTGGACTTCGGCCACCAGGGGGTCGGCGGGGTGCTGGTGAGCGCGGGGGGCTCGTACGACTGGCCGGCCGGCGGGTTCACCCACATGGCACCCGGGGACGTGGCGCTCATGGACACGCTGGAGGGCTGGAGCGTGCACGTGCCGGGCCATCCCGACGAGGCGGAGACGCTGCTGCGCGAGGCGGCTGCCGGGGACGGGCGGGTGTACGTGCGGCTGTCACTGCAGTCCAACGACCGGGGGCGTCCGGTCGGCGGGGCCGGCGGG